>JABWCA010000177.1 GCA_013359345.1 Ignavibacteriaceae bacterium | reverse complement strand
GGGAAGTGAACATCATAATCCTTAAATTCTGTCACCTGTTTAAGCTGTTTGCTCTGTGTGTCATAAGACCAGATATTATATCTTTTTTCATTTCCCCTGTCGGAGAGGAAGTAAATCTTTTTGCCATGCCACATGGGGAGTTCATCATTAGCCTCGCTTTTGGCTATTTCCTGCCATTCATAGGTTTTAAGATTAAACAGCCAGATATCTGCAGCCATACCTCCGCGGTATCTTTTCCATGTTCTGAACATCCTGGTTCTGTTGGTGTAAGCCAGCCAGTCGCCATCATCAGAAATTGTTGCGAATTCACCATAAGGCAGGGGCAGCTTTTCTGACAGGCCGCCGTTTACGGAAACCTTGTATAGCTGATTAAACCGCTCACGTCCGCTTTCACGCGATGAACCGTAAAGAATTTCTTTACCTGAGGGATACCAGTCAAGCACCCTGTCTGAATTACCATGGTAGGTTATCCTTGAAGGCACACCCCCTTTTGAGGGAATAACATAAATATCGTAATTACCTTCGTAATTGGCGGTATAAGCTATCTGACTTCCGTCAGGTGAAAATTTCGGGAAAGCCTCCGCCCCCTGGGGTGAACTGAGTTTTACAGCAAGTCCGCCTTCCTTATTAACAACCCATACGTCGCCGCCATAGACAAATGTAATCTGTGTCTCTGAAACGTCGGGATGTCTGAGAATCCTGGCGTCAATCTGTGACCACATATTGACTGCCGCAGCCAGTACAATAACAGCCGCTAAAAATGATTTCATTTAGAGTCCTCTCATATTTTGTTTGATCTGAAAATCAATTTACTGTTTTGAATCTTTAAATGCATTACCGACAAGTGATAACTCGTTCAGTAATTTGATAAACGGAAAAATGACGAGATGAATAATTTTAAAATTAATTCAGTGCCTGTTGCAAGGGTGTGCGGTTTCCCGTTGCAGCACAACAGACAGAACGCGGAATACACGGATTTTATAGAATTCACGCGGATTTTTATTTATCAAATCTTTATCAGCCGGATTATCCGTAATCTTGGTCGGAATTTTTCCCCGTCAGGGGATTTCCGTTTGCAGTAATGGCAGATCAATGACCGGGGCATCTTCGTCAGGAGATTTCCGTAGTTTTCTATGCGTGGTGCCTGGGGCGTGGTGCTTCGTTTCAGCATAAGCAAATAGAACGCGGAATACACGGATTTTATAGAATTCACGCGGATTTCTGTTTTTAATCTTTTAACAGCCTGATAAGCGTAATCATGTCTGGGGGATTTCCCCGTCATGGGATTTCCGTTTGCAGTAATGGCAGATCAATGACCGGGGCATCTTCGTCTGGAGATTCCCGTAGTTTTCTATGCGTGGTGCCGGGGGGCGTGGTGCTTCGTTTCAGCATAAGCAAATAGAACGCGGAATACACGGATTTTATAGAATTCACACGGATTTTTATTTATCAAATTTTAATCAGCTAGATTATCCGAAATCTTGGTCGGAATTTTTCCCCGTCAGGGGATTTCCGTTTGTAGATATTGATAGCAAATGACAGGATTATCTCCGTCAGGAGATTCCCGTAATTTGCCGGGCGAGAACTGATTGCTATGATTGTTGCCATGTGTCGGAGAGTTTTCTTAGCAGCACAACAGCGGAAACACAAATAAAACGGATTCCGCACACGGCGGACAGGGTGCGAATGAACACAAATAATTTTCAGATGAGAATGCAGCGATATAATTGGATTCAGCAAAACACTCCTGAACCCATTTATGCTGCAAGGAATAACGGGCAACGGTCAAACTGCCGCTGGCGGACAGGCTGACAACAATCAACCGGTAACTTCCACCCCCCTGTTTTTACCGATCAAATAAAATTGTATGTTCAAACATGTAATTAGACATGGGATTAAACTATTAATTTGTAAATTTGCACGTTGGTTTTCAAAACCCCCCGGCATTGAATTAAATCTGACTAACATTTGTTTTACTGATTTGGCGAAAACGTTTAATACATGAAGAATCTTTATACCTTAAAAAAATATTTCATTCAGTACCGAAGCAAAATCATTGCCGGACTCATCTTTATTTTCATCTCGAACCTTGCTTCCGTTTATGTGCCCATTCTCATCAAGGATGCAATAAATGATCTGAGCAGCGGCATCAATCAAAAAGTTCTTATAAATTATTCCCTTTTAATTGTAGGCACAACAATTTTCTCGGGAATCTTCAGGTATCTTATAAGGCAGACAATCATTGTGGTCTCCAGGCTCGTTGAATTCGATCTCAGGCAGGATTTCTGGGCTCATATTCAGCGGCTCCCCTTAAGATTTTTCCAGAACAACTCAACCGGTAATATTATGGCCCATGCAACCAATGATATCTCGGCGGTGAGGATGTTTGTGGGCCCTGCAATTATGTACGCAATTGATACCGGAACACGTTTCCTTATTGTTGTCACGATTATGATGATGATAAGCTGGAAAGTTACCCTCATTTCGCTTATCCCTCTCCCGTTTCTTTCTTATCTGGTTTATTATATCGGGAAGAAGATTCATGTAAGATTTACAAAGATTCAGGAGAAGTTTTCTGACCTCACAACAAAAGCCCAGGAAAACTTTTCAGGCATCAGGGTGATCAAATCTTATGTCGCCGAGGAGCGCGAAATAAATGAATTCATGGGGCTCAGCAGAGAGTACCTTCAGCGCAACATGAACCTTGTTAAACTTCAGGCGCTTTTCCAGCCGATACTCTTCCTTATAACCGGAATGTCGATAATTCTTGCCATCTGGTTTGGCGGGATCGAAGTGATAAACAAATCCCTGAAACTTGGCGATATAACCGCACTGGTTCTCTATCTCGGCATCCTTATCTGGCCGATGATTGCATTCGGGTGGGTTGTGAACATTATCCAGCAGGCTGAGGCAAGCATGAAACGCCTCAATAAGATTTTCCATGAAAAATATGAGATCGACGATTCTGACCTTACAGAGCATAACGTAAAATCAATCAAGGGCGATATCGAGTTCAGGAATGTATCTTTCCGGTTTGAGGAGAACCTTCCCTGGGTGCTGAAAGATGTTAATCTGAAGATCAGATCGGGTGAAACCCTCGCAATGATGGGGAGAACGGGCAGCGGAAAAACTGCTTTTATTAACCTCATCCCCAGATTTTATGATGTAACGGAAGGTGAGGTTCTGATTGACGGAAAGAACGTGAAAAGCATTCCGCTCAATGTACTGCGAAGAAGCATGGGCGTTGTGCCTCAGGAGGCATTTTTATTTTCTGACAGCATTATGAATAATATCTCGTACGGCTCAGGACCGGTATCCCGTGAGGCGGCAGAAGAAAAAAGTCGCATTGCCCAGTTCCACAAAGATGTTGAATCGTTCCCGAAAGGCTACGAAACTATTGTGGGTGAAAGAGGAATAACTCTGAGCGGTGGCCAGAAGCAGCGCGCGGCTTTGACCAGGGCACTTATGACCGAACCGTCAATTCTGATTCTCGATGATTCGTTTTCGGCTGTTGACACTCACACAGAAGAGGAGATTCTCAAAGGACTTAAAGAATATATGAAGGAGAGAACCAGCATTCTGGTAAGCCACAGAGTCTCAACCGTTAAAGATGCAGATAAAATCATTGTGATTGATAAAGGCAGAATTGCTGAAGAGGGAACTCATGAAGAACTCCTCAGACTTGACGGAATTTATGCAGACATTTACAGCAAACAGCTTCTTGAAGAAGAAATCGAACAAATATAAATACGGAGCGACTTTATGAAAATTGCATTTTATGAAATAAATAACGAAGAGAAGAAATACATTAAAAAGGCACTCGGCAACTCTTATGAGATGGTCTTCACCTCTCAGGTGCTGAATGAGGAAAACATATCTCTTGCTGCGGATGCCGATGTTATATCCATTTTTATATATTCAAAAATCACAGAATCAGTGCTTCAGAAAATGACTAAGGTAAAGCTGATCTCAACCCGCTCCACCGGCTTTAACCATATCAATCTTCAGGCTGCACAGGCCAAAGGAGTTGCCGTATGCAATGTTCCTTATTACGGTGAAAACACTGTTGCAGAACATACTTTTGCACTTATTCTGGCGCTTTCAAGAAATCTTCACAGAGCTTACGTAAGATCACTCCAGGGCAACTTCTCTATAAGCGGCCTCAGAGGATTTGATCTTAAAGGAAAAACTCTGGGCATTATTGGCGCAGGAAGCATCGGCATGCACGTTATCAAGATGGCAAAGGGTTTCGGCATGGATGTGATTGTTTATGACGCCCGCCATAATCATATAATGAAGGAAGTACTTGAGTTTGAGTATGTATCGCTGGATGCGCTCCTTTCAGCTTCAGATATAATCTCGCTTCATGCCCCCTACAATGAATCGACACATTATCTGATCAATATGAACAATATCGGCAAAGTTAAGCCCGGCGCACTCTTTATTAACACCGCCAGAAGCGGGCTTATTGAACCCTCGGCGCTCTATCATGCAATTGATACGGGAATTTTTGCCGGCGCGGGACTTGATGTGTTTGAGGGCGAGGAACTCCTTAATGAAGAAAATCAGATGCTTTCTAAAAATGTCTCTGTTGAGAACATGGAAGCAATACTCAAGAGGAATATTCTCCTCAGACGTGAAAATGTGATTTTAACTCCCCATATCGCCTTCGATTCAAAGGAGGCAGTTGAAAGAATCCTTGACACCACAGCAAATAATATCAAAGGGTTCTTTGACTCAAAAGATTATTACAAGGTTATATGAGTACTGAAAACAAAGATGACGAGATATTAGGTAAAGCGTATGACTCCCGGCTGATGAAACGTCTGCTGGGATTTGTTAAACCCTATAAAAAATACGTTTTTCTGGCAATATTTCTGAATATTGTGGTTGCGGCTCTGGGTCCCTTCAGACCTTATCTCACCAAAATCGCAATTGATGATTATATATTCAAACAGGATTTTGACGGACTTTTCCTGATCACCGCGCTGCTGTTCGGCTCGCTGGTTTTTCAGTCGATGATACAGTATGTCCTTACGTATGCCACGCAATTTCTGGGACAGAAAACAATCCTCGATCTCCGCAAAAAGCTTTTTGAACACACCCAGAAACTGGCAGTTAGTTTTTACGACAAGACCCCCATCGGTAGAACTGTCACAAGAGTCACCAATGATGTTGAGTCACTCAATGAACTCTTCTCATCAGGCATCATAATGGTGTTCAGTGATATCTTTATCATTCTCTGGATTCTCGGGTTCATGTTTTTCATTGACTGGCGTCTTTCGCTTGTTACTCTCTCAGTGCTGCCGCTCCTGATTTACGGCACCTTCCTGTTCCGCAAAAAGGTAAGGGAAACCTACAGGGATGTACGGCTCTATCTTGCACGTCTCAACTCATATATGCAAGAGCATGTTACCGGAATGCACATTGTTCAGTTGTTCGGGAAAGAGAAGGAAGAGCTTAAGTCATTTGCAAAGATAAACGGTGATCACCGCGACTCAAACGTGAGGTCCATCTTTTATTATGCCATTTTCTTCCCGGCTGTGGAATTGATCTCGGCGCTTGCAGTTGCGCTGATAGTCTGGTACGGAGGCGGCGAGGTTATACAGAGTTCTATTTCACTCGGTGTCCTTTTTGCATTCATACAGTACACAGAAATGTTCTTCCGTCCGATCAGAGATCTTTCGGACAAGTACAACATAATGCAGACCGCCATGGCTTCATCAGAGAGGATCTTCAAGCTGCTTGATGACGATACCTTTATCAAAAATCCTGATAACCCCGTTCCCCTTAATCAGGTACAGGGCAAGGTGGAATTCAAGGATGTAAGCTTTTCTTATAATCAGGAAGATTATGTTCTTAAGAACATCTCCTTTTCCATAAATCCGGGCGAAACAGTTGCCATTGTGGGTGCAACAGGTGCCGGCAAAACAAGCATCATAAATATTCTCACCCGTTTTTATGACATTCAGAAAGGCACCATAAAACTCGACGGGCACGATATCAGACAGCTTGATAAAAGGGAGCTCCGAAAAAAGATTGCAGTGGTGCTTCAGGATGTTTTCCTCTTCTTCGGAACGATCAGATCAAACATCGGGATGAACAATCCGGAGATCACGGAAGAGAAGATTATTGAGTCAGCAAAGTTCGTCGGAGCCGACAGATTTATACAGGAACTCCCCCTGAAGTATGACGAACCCGTCAAAGAGAGGGGTGCAACCCTCAGTGTGGGGCAAAAACAGCTTATTTCTTTTGCAAGAGCCTTGTCACATAATCCGCAAATACTTATTTTAGATGAGGCAACTTCCAGCGTTGATACAGAGACTGAAAAGATGATTCAGGACGCTATCGAAAAGCTTCTGAAAGGAAGGACGGCAATAGTGATTGCACACCGTCTTTCAACAATTCAGAAGGCTGATAAGATTCTCGTTATGCATAAAGGCGAGATCAAAGAGAGCGGCACTCATCAGGAACTCCTCCAGCAGAGAGGACTTTATTACAGACTCTATCAATTGCAGTACAAAGACCAGGAGGTTGTTACACCTAATTAAATTTGCGGAGGTATAATGACTAAAATGCGCTTCATGACGCTTGAACGGTATATAACCGAACAAGAGAGAAAGTTTCCTGAAGCCACCGGTGAGCTTTCACGTTTGCTCTCAGATCTTGCGATTGCGGCAAAGGTGATCTCACGCGAAGTTAACAAGGCCGGTCTTGTTGATATCATCGGGTTTACCGGTGAAACCAACGTGCACGGTGAAAGAGTGCAGAAGCTTGATGAGTATGCACACGAAATGCTTTTCAAAGCCATGGATCACGGGGGTCATCTCTGTATCATGGCTTCCGAAGAGGAAGAAGATATTATCCATATACCGCCGCAGCATAATCTCGGCAAATATGTCCTCCTTTTCGATCCCCTCGACGGATCCTCCAACATAGATGCAAATGTAAGCATCGGAACAATTTTTTCTGTCTATAAGCGCATCAGCCCCGGTGACGGACCCGGCACCATTGAAGACTGTCTCCAGCCGGGTTATAAACAGATCATTGCGGGCTACGTCATTTACGGCTCCTCCACTATGTTTGTTTATTCGGCAGGCACTAAGGTGCACGGTTTCACACTTGACCCCTCAATTGGTGAGTTCCTCCTTTCACATCCCGATATAAAAATCCCAAAGAAGGGGAAAATCTACAGTATCAATGAAGGAAACTACAAATACTGGCATCCGGGATTAAAAAAGTACATTAAATACCTCCAGGATATCGATCCCGATACAAGCCGTCCCTATTCATCAAGATACATCGGTTCAATGGTAGCCGATGTTCACAGAACCCTGCTTTATGGGGGAATATTCATGTACCCTGCAGATGTCCGCAACAAAAAAGGCAAGCTCAGGCTCATGTATGAATGCAACCCCATGGCATTTATTGTCGAAACCGCGGGAGGTAAGGCATCAAACGGCAAGATGCGCATTCTTGAAGTTCAGCCCGAGGCTCTCCATGAACGCTGCCCCATATTCATCGGCAGTGAAGACGATGTCCTGATGGTTGAAAAATTCATGGCTGAGGCTGAAAAAGGGAAAATGATGTAAAAAAAAGTGAGTAGTGAGACGCCTTCGGCTTAGTGAGCAGTAAAATCACGGCACAGAACTGATAATTGTCAGGAACCATCCTGCACTGCCGATGCGCATTTCGGCAGAGAAAAAGTAAACAAGCAGCAAGATGGTCAAGCATCAGGAAACAGAGTTCATGATAAGCTCAACTGCATACTGATCAGGATCACACATCATTTTAGAATTAAGAAGCCGGCGTAAGCACAGAAGGGTTTAGCCGGCTTTGCTGTCTATGGCAGTGTTGTATCACCATCCCATCCGGGTGGTCATTTGTGCTGCATCCTGCTCTTACTGCTCCCTTTTTCCGTCGGTTAAAACCAACGGCAAGAGAGGATCGGCATTTCTGCTTCTATTACAGATGGTGCTTACGGGAGATTCTGTGATTTTTCAGGGATGCGAGCATCGCATCCCTAACAGATACCGCCGCGGATCAGGTTGCTTCTGTCATACTGAAAACACTCTTATAATCAGGACAAAACTTATATAAAATGAAAAAAGCCACAATGACTGTAACGCCGTCCCGATTTTTCGGGATGTCGGTACATTTGAGCTGCTTGTTCTTTGAACAACAATCCGCCCCAGCGGACACCAAGACATGAAGAAAATGTATGAGTTATGAATTATGATTTTCTGCTCCGTAAGAGATTGTATGGCTCTATCCTTGAACATCGAACCTTGAACTTTGCTCACACGAATTTCACGAATAACACTAATTTAATTTATTGGGATCAGGTGATTATTCTGATTAACTGCGGAAAGCTTCTCAATTAGTCATTCAGAAGGCTAACTAATCTCATGTTGTAACTTACCAGCACCCGTTTTTTCTTCCCGCCAATTTCACGAATTGGATTGCAAAATTACTATCTCTTCAAAACGGAAAAACGACTGCTGAACACTCAACTTGGAAGTGATTTCTGTTGTATCAGGGGTTGTATCAAAAGTCTAATTGCGAGTTCATTAGGGACAAAAAACAAGCAGTAAAAAAGTCATTTGTAAATCTTTGAATAATAGAAATCAAGCTTGA
>JABWCA010000176.1 GCA_013359345.1 Ignavibacteriaceae bacterium | reverse complement strand
ACGAGGCTGCCGGCATCAACTGCGGCCTGAACAGCTGCAACTTCACCGGTCATCGTTACAAATGCCTTACCGCCGAGTGCCATTGCCAGTCTGACTTCAATAAGTTCAACCTTTGCGGCTTTTGCGGCTGCATCTGCAGCTTCAATGAGCGATGCAACAGAAAATGATTCGATTATTCCGAGTGCCTGAAGCAGATCAACCCTGTTATGGCCTGCTATTGCCGGAAATACTGACGGGTGAACATTGGGGATGACAAACTGATCTATCACACCGAAAGATACCTGTTCCGCAGCGCTTTCAACTGCACTTCTTACGGCTGCAACATCCCCCCCTATTATAGTCATATATTTACCTGAGCATATGGTTCTCGAAACAAGAATTTCAACGGCTGCCGTTTTAAGCATAATATCTGCCGCATGCATTCCTGATGCAATACTGCTGAGCTCGAGAAGCCCGATAGAGTTCTTTTTAATCATATTCTCCAAACCTGATTTTTAATGGTTGTCTATTCTGATAAAATCTGAGTTAACTTCGGTAACAATACCGCTTATTGATGCGTGTATGTTTGCGCCGAGCTTGCCCTCATCAATTGCTGCAATCATTTCATTTTTTGCGACCCTCTGTCCTGTTCTAACTACCGGCACAGCAGGCGCACCGGTGTGCTGCTTTGTCATTATTTTAACAGCTCCGGGATTGAAATCTGCTTTGATGAAAGGTGTGGGCGCATCAAAATCTGTGACTTTAAGACGTTTCATCAGCATTTTAAGGGGAACTCTTCTCCCCTCTTTGAGCGGATGAACCTTGGGAGGATTCGGCTGAACATATTTAATTCCGGCCTCTCTCATTTCCCGTTTTGACTTATCGCACGCCTCTTTAGGGAAGAGATCTTCCGGACACGCATACAATGTACATAATCCGCAAGCACAGCATAATTCGGCCATCTGGTTCCAGATATCATTCCCGGTTTTTGTAAAGCCGAGCGATCTCATCACTTTATGCGGCTGAACATTATAACCGAGCAGATAACGGGGGCAGAATTCGGTACAGTAACTGCACTGATCACACGCTGATTTGCCAATTTTGTTTCTTGCCGGTTCAGGCGTTTCTTTTCTTGTGATAAGATGGTGCGATTTTGGTAAAACTATGTATCCTGCAGTTGTTTTGGTGACGGGTTCATCGGTGTTATAACTGAGCTGACCCATCATTATTCCGCTCACAAATACACCGTAATCCTGAACTGTTACTCCGCCTGCCATCTTCAGCACCTCTTTCATGGGTGTGCCTATGGGGACAAAAAATGAAGAAGGATTTTTAACGCAGCCGGCAACGCACACAAATTTTTCTGTGACTGGTATTCCCTGAGCTGCCTGCCATACATTGTAGAGCGTTTCAACATTGTTAACAACACAACCCACCTGCAGTGGTATTCCGCCCGCCGGTATGAGTCTTTTTGTGGCAGCATAAACCAGTTCATATTCATCGCCGGAGGGATAAAAATCGCCGAGCTCTGTCATTTCAATGTTAGAGGGAAGGTGCTTCTTAACTTCATCAATCGCTTTTGCGTTTTTCCCCTTGATCCCGAAGTAACCTTTTTTTGCCCCCGTTTTATCAACCATCATCTCAAAACCGCGTACAATCGGTTCGGCAAAATTCAGCATTATTTCATAATCTTTATGCAGCAGGGGTTCACACTCGGCACCGTTGGCAAGCACATATTCAACACTTGAATCTGATTTCACATGAGTCGGGAAACCTGCACCGCCTGCACCCACAACGCCCGCATTTTTTATAAGTTCGGTTAAATTCATATTCAAAACCACGTCTGAGTAAATTTTCTAAAATATGGTAAGCTTAAAAATACAAAAAAAAGAATTTTTCCGGTAATCTCCGGTCCGCTGTTAAAGGTCAATTCCTTTTATCCTGCTTATCTTCTTCCGTGCCATGTCTTCATGCTCTGCGGAATCTTAAGGAGCATAAGCACCTTCTGGAAAAGGAAATCGGGAAGCAAAGCCCTCGTTCTTGCCGTCAGATTCACGGTGACTGGTCTTTTGGGTGAATATCTCCCTTTTTTAATGGCGGATTCAACAATGGCTTTTGCAATCACGTCATGATTCTCAACAAGAGGCACCAGCAGACTTCCCGGGAACGGAATCCTTGCCCCTTCAAACAACCCGGTTTTAATATAACTCGGGTGAATGCTTGAATATCTCACTCCCTTTTTACCTGCGTTAATGGCTTCAAACCTGAGTGATTCGGTTAAACCCCACACCGCCCATTTTGTTGCTGCATAAACCGATAATCCGGGTACGCCAAGTCCGCCCGCTGCTGAGGAGATATTTATGATATGCCCTCTGTTCCTTTCATACATACCGGGCAGGAACGCCCTCGTGGTGTAAATAAATGAAGTGAGGTTAATGTCTATCGTTTTTTCCCAGATCTCATCAGGCTGATCAAGAAAATCACCACCCATAACATAACCGGCATTATTCACCAGTATATCAACCTTGCCCATCTGCTCAATTGCCCTGGCTGCGGCTGAGTAGACAATCTCCTTATCGGTTACGTCAACAACATCGCCAAACAGCTTCCCTTTGCTGTTCAGCCCGGCAATCACATCATCAATCGCCTTCCCGTCTATATCCCAGATAGTAACTTTGCAGCCCTCTGCAAGCAGCCGCTTTGTGGTGGCAAGTCCGATACCTTTTGCACCGCCGGTAACCACCGCACAACTTTCGTTAAGTTTTAATGCCATTTTTCACTTTCAGAAATTAATTTTCGGGGATAACCCAATTTACACAATATCGCATAACGATATTTTTGCATTTCAACAATTTTCGCGGATTTTTATATTTTGTTATCTTGTGACATAACATTTTACTTATTATGAAAAAGAAGAAAAAATTGGACGACGATTTAAGATTTTGCACCGAGTGCGGCAAAGATCTCACAAACTTTGACTTCTCAGGCAAATCTGAGGAAGAGGTGGATCATAATTTTGAGAACTGCAGAAAAACGGGCAAATTCAATGGTGATCTCTGTTCTAAAAAATTCATAATGGATGATGATATTGCCGAAAAACTGCCTGATGACGATGATGATTTCTGAAAATATTTCTTCTTTCATGATTTTGCTTCGCCCATAATAACTTTCTCCTTAAACCCGATTCCCGTCCAAAACTGATAAACTCCGTATGAAACCGTTTTAATCCGAGCCTCACATATAGCGTGCAGGGGCTTGACAGATTGTTTATGTTTACACCAGAAAATTAAAACAACTCAGAAGGAGCCCAAGATGAAAACCAGAGGTTTAGCATCAATATCTGCGGTACTCTTAACTGTTGTCCTCCTCTCAGCATCACTTTTCGCCGGTAACAACCCCGAAAAAGTTCACAAGGCCACTAAGTCCGAATTAGTATCACAAAGTCTCCTTGACGGAATCTGTTCAGGTAACTGCGGTCTGGCAGCATCAGCAGCCTATTACCTGGGAGAACTTAAAGAATCACGTGCGGTAATCCCTCTGATGCGCGTTCTGAAGTGCTCAGAAATTGAAGGGACAAGAATTGCCGCTGCTCTTGCACTCACAAAAATTGGTGACTCCCGCGGTACATTTGCCGTTAAACAGGCGTCAAGATTTGATGACAGCAAGTATGTAAGAAGAATGTGCAAAATTTTCTCTCTTTACACAGAGTCACTCAGCAAAAAGTAATTCAGAATTCCTCACATGAAAACTTCAACCATGAGAGGTTGAATGTTCCGGCACCGCGACCGGGATATTCAACCTCTCTTTTTTTTGTTACCCTTCAAAAATTCACTTCATAAAGACAGGTTCCTGAACCATGCCCGGCCTGAGGGAAACGGGTTCAAGGAAATCTTCTGTTACACACTTCCGGTATAACGTTCATAATTTGAGATTATTTTGATGGGATAACGGCACGGAAGCGTTTTGCTAAGAAATGTGCCCTGTATTTCATTAATAATAAGTAAGATGCAGGTTCACGCAGATAATCAGCAGGCGGTGTTTATGCCTGCCCCGTAAGCTCACCGTCTTTCATACTGAAAACATGGTCAGCAAGTGCCATAAGGTCTTTATTATGGGTTACTATAAGAAAAGTTTTTCCAAGCTCGTCACGAAGCTTCACAAAAAGATTGTGTATAAGTTCACCGTTATGAGAATCGAGGTTTCCTGTGGGCTCATCGGCAAAAATAACCGGCGGGTCATTTGCAAGCGCTCTTGCAAGTGCCACTCTCTGCTGCTCCCCCCCTGAAAGTTCCGACGGTTTATGCTTAAGTCTTCCTGCCAGCCCGACAAGCTCAAGCAGTTTTGTCGCATTCTCTTTAGCCTGTTTAAGGGGAGTTCCTGCTATCATCATAGGTATGGCAACATTTTCAACCGCAGTGAATTCAGGAAGCAGATGATGAAACTGAAACACAAAGCCCATGTTCCTGTTCCTGAATTTTTCGATCTCACTCTCTTTCATACCGTAAAGCGATTTATCGGTGTAATAAACCGTGCCTGCTTCAGGTTTGTCAAGTCCGCCCAGAATATGCAGAAGCGTGCTTTTGCCGGCACCGCTCGCCCCGACCAAAACCGATATCTTATTTGCAGGAATATCAAGCGATACATTTTTAACAACCGGCAGAACATTGTCTTTTTCGGTTTTATAAGATTTGCTGATTTGTCTGGCACTGATAAGTATATCTGACATCAGATAATCACTCCCATCTGATAGCTTTTAATGGATCAATTTTTGCAGCGCGAAGCGCAGGATACACAGCAGAGAATACGGATAATATTATGGCGGCAATACCAACGGTAATAAAATCGGACATGGAAAGCTCCATCGGGATGGCATCAATCCTGAACCTCATGGGATCAAGCGGATATAATTTATAAGTTGTCTGGAGATAATAGACAACTCCTGCAAGAATAAATCCCGCAGCGATGCCGAACAGCCCGGTAAGCAGTCCCTGATACATGAAAATCCTCATCACTGCCTTATCAGAAAGTCCCATGGCACGCAGGATACCAATATCGCGTTTCTTTTCTGTGATTGACATGGTGAGAGAAGCAAGAATATTGAAAGTGGCCACCAGTATTATCATTGTGAGTAAGGCATAGGCCACCCAGCGTTCAATCTGCATCACCGAGAATAATTCTTTGTGCAGATCATACCAGGTGGAAACTGCGTAGTCATCCTTGCTGAGAATGCTTTCAAGCTTCGCTTTATATTCATTGGCTTCCGAAACATCATCAAAACGCATTTCATATCCCTGAAACCCTGTGCTGTAACCCAGCAGGCTGCTTACATCATCAATAGGCCCGAAAATATAGTCGCCGTCATAATCATTGCTGTTGGCATTAAACAAGCCGGCAACAACAAATTTTCTGTATTTGGGCGGGGCCACACCTGCTGCCACTCCTTCGATCCCCGAGGGCGAAACAATTGTAAGAGTATCACCCGGCCGTGCAAAGAGGCGGTCTGCCAGCAGAATTCCTATCAGAACTTCGGGAGTTTCTGCCGCCGGATTTATATACCCCCCGGAGAACACCGAATTTTTGAGTCCCCATGTCCTGCTTCCGTCTTCGGGATTAATCCCTTTAAGATTCACCACCCTGTTCATCCTGCCGTTAAACACCAGAACTTTACCCTCCGCAAAAGGCGAAAAATAATACCCGCCGGTAACGCCGCTTATCTCTTTCCTCAGCTCTTCAATATTCCTTACGCCGTTTTCACTCACAGCTTCAATCTTGAGATGCGGTTCAAAGTTTATGAGAAAGGATTTGATCAGATTCCCGAATCCGTTAAACACTCCGAGCACAATAATGAGTGCTGCAACGCCCAGAGTTATACCTGTTACAGAGATATATGAAATTATTGTAATAAAATTGATTCTGTGTTTGGCAAAGAGGTATCTGCCCGCAATAAATTTCCAGACCTGATTCATCAGTCAAACCTCAGAGTTTTTACGGGATCAAGTTTTGACGCTATGTAACCGGGCAGTATGCTGAGCACCATTGCAAGCGGAAGTGTTATTGCACTTACCCCCGCAAAAATCTCCCAGCCGAGATAAAAGGGCGTTTTGGTGATAAAATATACATCCCCCGGAATTTTTATAATGTCGAACTGAATCTGAATGAATATCAGGAGCAGTGCCAGCAGATTACCTGCAATTATACCGCCGGCTGAAATCAGTATTCCCCTGAGAGCAAATATTCCTGTGATTGAACGGGAAGATGCCCCGAGCGTCTTTAGCACTCCTATGGAATTCGATTTTTCGAGAATGAGGGTCAGAAGCGTTGATATTATGTTAAAAGTTGCCACAAGAATAATAAGGGCAAGAACAATCGGGATAGGTTTTTTCTGAAGCTCAATCCAGTTGAAGATGTGCCTGTAAGTGTCTTTGAAAGATCTGACATAATTAGGATACGGAAGTTTATCCTGTAGAAGATTTTTGAGCGAATCAAGCCCTTCAAGGCTGTTGAGTTTTATTTCAATGGAGTTAACAGCATTTCCGAGCGAAAACAGTTCCTGAGCAATCTTTTTACTCATAAAGGCATAACTGTTATCATAACGCGCCATGCCGCTTTCATAAATTCCGACAACAGTAAACGACATTATATTAGGAGGCGATGAGAGATCAGGCTCGGTTGTGTTATCAATTGCAAAGAGATTTATTTTATCGCCCGTTTTTAACAGCAGCTTTGTGGCAAGAGATTTACCGAGTACAATTTCGTTTTTCTCATCTCCCATGAAAAACCTGCCTTCGGATAGCCTTATGCCGCTGCTTAATGAAAAATATTTCTCCTCCACTCCCTTTACATAAATCCCCTCATAAAGCTTTTTCCTCCCTGCAACCGCCAGATTGCCTGCAACGGGATTGATAAATTTAATCCTGTCTCCGGCAATATTATAAATTTCGCTTGCGGTAAGTTCGTAATCGCTGAGCACCCTGTTGCTGAATCCCGTGATCTGAAGGTGCGCCTCAAATCCTGTCATTTTTTCTTCAAGGGTGTTTTCAAACCCCTGCAGCACAGAAAGCGCTATGATAAGAGTTGCAACACCCAGGGCAATTCCTGTGGCGCTGATAACAGAAAAAACGGAAAAATCCCGGCTGTTACCCGATGACCGGATAAAACGGGTGGTGAGAAAAATCAGGAACTTCATTACGGCTGCAACAACTCTTTTTTTAAGCTTGAATAAACAGATATGCAATTAAATATTTTATTGCCAATTTTGAAACCATTTCTTTAACTGTGCTGTTGGAAACATTTAGAAAGGAAATCAAAGCCGGTAAAATAAATATTTTATTCTTTTTTCTGATTTTGTATTTGACATTTTGACGGAAAACCCTTAAATTTGTTTTCTCTTTTTGAAAAAATGATGTCAGCACATTAACAAAGCTGACCAGTGTTCCGTAAAATGTTGAAGATATTTGTCAGAGCGCAGCAGAGCCCTGATTAACCTCGTAATAAAAATTACGGGGCGTAGCGTAGCCCGGCTAGCGCGCCTGGTTTGGGACCAGGAGGTCGCAGGTTCGAATCCTGCCGCCCCGACAAAAACGACAAAGAGTTTGGTTATCAGGTTTTGGCTGGGCCCGTAGCTCAATGGATAGAGCATCAGCCTTCTAAGCTGAGGGTTAGTGGTTCGACCCCACTCGGGCTCACTCAGCAAATTAAAAAAATAAATGTCCGGCCCCATCGTCTAATGGTTAGGACATCGCCCTTTCACGGCGGTAATAGGGGTTCGAATCCCCTTGGGGTCACAATTAAAACCCTGTAATTTATTAAGTAATAATAAGTTACAGGGTTTTTTCATTTCCCTGCAACCTTTTCTGCAACAATTGTTTTATACACAACTAAGCATATATGTTGTTTTTACCCCGGTAATCTGTATTCTCAATAATCCAATGTCATACCACAGAGTAATTCTGCCTCAGGAATGCAAAGTCTGATCCGTCGGTTAATGAACAAGGGATTCAATCAACAGAAAAACAATTAAAGTCTTATTGTCCTTTATGATTAAAATTCTTATATGGCACACAGAAAGATTTTGGTGGCCATTCCCAAATCATTTGGTTACCGGATACGATTAAATCTTTTTAACAGAAGCAGAAGTATTATTTCTCGTATAGTGCTGATTGATACTATTTCATTTCAATATTAAATTCACTAACTTTAGTAAATTCAATAAATTATTATATGAACTATGTCCAACTTTGAGATTAATTTTGTTGTAGAAGAGTCCCTTGACGGCGGTTTTGAAGCCAAAGCAATTGGTTACTCTATTTATACCCAGGGTGAAACAATCGATGATATTAAAATGGCTATCAGAGAGGCAGTTCATTGTCATTTTAATGATGAAGAGATGCCCAAAATAATCAGGATTGTATTTATAAAAGAAGAAGTGCTTGCAGCATGAAAGTGCCAAGAGATGTTGATGCTTCCGGGCTTATCAAATGGCGTGAATCACTGGGTTAAACGATTACCAGACAAAAGGGAAGCCACATCAGAATGACTAAACTTCTTGATTCATCAGAACATCATATCACCATTCCAAATAACTCCCCTGTTAAAATCGGGACACTCAACAGTATCCTTAATGACGGAGCCGAAAAATTAAAGATTCCCAAAGAAAAAATAATATCCAATCTTTGATCATG
>JABWCA010000175.1 GCA_013359345.1 Ignavibacteriaceae bacterium | reverse complement strand
GATATAATCTAAATTTTGATAATCATCAAAAAGTCATTTTTCATTTTTGAGAAGCAATTAAGCGTTTATCGGAAAAATCGTCTGATTTTATAAGCCTTTCTGAATAGTTCCCTTTGGCACGATTTTGGATAATATAATTTTGTAATAGATTTATGGAAAGATGAAGAATATACTTTTTTACAGTCCTGATCTTAGTATGTGTGCCAGTTGGGTAATGCTGCTATATGACAGATATGCTGTTACAACAACAACTAAATTTGAGAATATAAAAAATATTCTTTCGTCAAATGATTTTGACATGGTTGTGTTTGATGCCGAACCCAATATCCGGCTTGAAGAGCTGATTAATGAATTTGACTCTGCAGAGAGACGTGTGTCTGTGATACTGACCTATGTATTCACGAATGATGTAAAGATGATTGAAAATAAGATCAGATCAAAAGTTGAAGCAATTTTTTATAAACCTATTGATTTATCAGAAGTAACAAAGAAGATTGATTTCCTGTTAAGTGAGCCTGTTTAATGAGTTGAGCATCATCAGGCACTGTTAAAATGACAGGAGATTCCTTTAGTTGGTTTAATATTTGGTAGTTAGTTACAGAAGCCGTCTCTTATGAGGCGGTTTTCTGTTTTAAATAAATCAGTTTTACTGAGCCGCTTCCGGAAAGGAGGTTGAGATCGGGAGATTGAATTATTGTCCGCGCGGCGGATGTTGCACAGAAAGCCGGGAGACAGTAAACTCCTGCTGCCTCATGAAAAAGTTATTCCGGCTGAAGAAACATGACAGGATCAATTTAAGACGAAGAAATTTACATACTGATGATATCCCGCTTCCGCACAGCGATAGGGAGGTTGCTATGGAGGGCATTAATACCTGCTGAAAGGCAGCCTGATTATTACTGACAAGATAACCAGATCTGCAGTAAAGCAGAAAAGATCCTTTATGCAGGATAATCCCTGAAAATCACCATTTTTTTTGCCGAAGTATTCAGCAGATTCAGAATTCCGTTATCAGCCTGAGTTTTAGTCTGCCTCTCTCCTTCTGATTGACTGATCATATTGTAACAATTCAAAAATGATAACCCCGCATTTACCTGGCGACATTGAGATTATACTGAAAAGAAAAATCCGGTTCGGGGTTGCAATGACTCTGTGAAAAATCCGGTTCCGTAAGTTCTGCCATGTAAGGATTTCAGAGTTAATGATATACCGGTAATGCCCGGAAAGCTTTGAAAGACAATGCTGCCGGATCATAATTCTCCGGTGGAGTGAAAGCGTCAATTTTGGCAGTGAGGTTTAGTTAAAGATTCAGGAGTGAGATGAAGACTGACTTAAAAAAAGAAAGCTGCCCTTTTGGGGCAGCTTCTGAAGTTCCGGAGAAATATCGAACCAAAACAAATGACATTATCTCATCAGAACCATCTTCTTTGAAACGATCGGATTATTGTTGTTTACAAGTCTGTAAATATAAATACCGCTTGAAACATCAGAACCGTAAGCAGTTCTGCCGTTCCATTGTGCTTTATAAACACCGGCTTCAAGTTCTTTATTTACAAGAATTTCAACCAGAGTTCCGTCAATAGCGTAAATTTCAACTCTTATATCACCACGTGCAGCAACTGAGAACTGAATTGTTGTTGACGGGTTAAAGGGGTTAGGATAATTCTGCTCAAGTGCAAAAGATGAAGGCATTTCATTACCGGTTTCTTCTATACCCACCACACCATACATAACCTGATAATATCTCCAGAGAGTATCAGCCAGGGCAAGGTCGGTTGTTTCATTCCATGTCGTAAGACTTGCATCCGTGACACCAAATGAAGGGCCTGCACCTCTTGTACCCTGACCATTTCTGTGGCATGCAACTGCGCAGGTATTGATCATACCGCCTGTTGAAGCAGAGAAGTTAAGGGTTGCATTGGGTCTTATAACGTTGAATGAGTGATTTGAGATATCATAAGCTCTTGATGTAACCGCATTCTGAGTCATATGGCAGTTTGCGCACGCGCTGATTGCCTGCGGGTGTTTTGTATGGTTGTTAATGCCATTTGTTGCTGCAATTTTATCACCATGGCATTTTGCACAGCCTACACCTGCTGTAAGAGCATTGAAATCTTCTTTAAGCTGATGTTTGTTGGCAGTATTCTGATGAGGATCATGGCAGGTAACGCATGTCATGCCCATTGAAGGGTTGAAATGTTTTGAATATTTGTAATCATTCCACTGCTGATGATGCTGTTTTGAAGTGACACCGTCAGGCCAGAGACCAGGCTGAATCTGAATATATTCAGAAAGATCATTACCAGGCTGATAGGTTTCCATTGTGCTTTCTTTCATCGGGTACTCGTAAGTCCTGTTGCTTGAAAATCCTCTGAAATGGCACTGACCGCAAACTTCAAGTTTTCTGTCATAAGTTAAGGCTTTAAGATTGTTAACATGTCCGGCACCGGCCATTGCTGAGGGATGACCGTGGCATGATTCGCAGCCAACAACAATGTTAGCTGTGCTGCTGCTGTTTGCCCATCCGTAAACCCATGCAGTATCTGATCCTGTAACGACGGTCTGAACAGTATTTGTTTTGTTTCCGGGAACAACGTGACAACCGGCGCAATTTTTATCCCATGATTTTTTTCTGAATGCATTATCAAGCGGTTTAAGCGCTCCTGTGCTTGTAAACCAGTTCTGGGGATTATATGCAGCCCATGACCCTGTTGAATTATCAAGATATCCCTTAAGATTCCACTGAACCGGAGGCATGTAATAGCTGTTTTCAATTTTTACGAGAAAACGCTGTTTCCAGCCGCCGCCGTAAGTATAAACAATTTTATGCTCCACGGGAGTGCCGCCCACAGGATTAAGGATAACGTAAAAGCCGTTGGCATCGCTTCTGAATGTGGCTGTGGCATTACCATAAGCTGAACCCATTGAAACGGTTTGTGTAAGGTCGCCTTTTACGTTACTGGTGGTTGGAACTTCGTGAATCTTGGCGTGAAGAGTTGACTGCCATGCTGGAAGGCCCGGGAAATCACGGAGCGGAACACTGTGGCACATCTGACAATTCTGCACGCCCTGATAATTCTGTGCAAATGTCATTGCGCTGACAAATAATATAGCAATTAGTATCATTTTTTTCATTTTTGACCTCAGTTTCATAACTGTATAAAGCATTAATAAAATTACACTGATAAACTAAGCCAACCCTGAAAAAGTTAAAAGTTAACAATTATGAAAAGTTTTTCATAATTTGCCCGGAATCTTGTTTGATATTAATACTTATTATTTATTCGTAGCGGTAAAAAAAGTGTTTTTGAGGACACATGGAAATTCTTATTGCTGAAGACGATCTTCAGATAGCTCTTTCACTGAAAAAAAATTTCGAAGAAGAGAAAAATCATTCAATCATAGCTGAAGATGGCCAGAAGGCTCTTGAACTTGCTTCGCAAATCAGGTTTGATCTGGTGATACTTGACTGGCGCATGCCCCGCCTTACCGGGCTTGAAGTGTGCCGTCACCTCAGGGAAAAGGGGCATAAAGTGCCTATTATTCTGCTTACTGCTCTCTCTGACATCGCTAACAAGGTTGATGCCCTGAATTCAGGTGCTGATGATTATGTCACTAAGCCATTTTCATTTGAGGAGCTCAGCGCAAGGGTGAAGGCCGTTATGAGAAGATATGAAAAAAGCAGCGATGTTATCGAATGTGCCCATTTTGATCTCGTTCTGAGTGATCATTTGCTTAAAAATGGTTCTAAAAGTATTAAATTAAGTGATAAAGAGTTTGAATTATTAAGATACTTTATCACCAACCGCGGGTTTATTCTCAGTAAGGATCAGATAGCTGAAAATGTCTGGAAGATAAAATTCAATCTGTCAACCAACATTGTTGAGGCCACTATTAAAAATCTGAGAAAAAAACTTGAGGAAATTTCTAACAGGAACCTTATCAGAACCGTCTATGGCGAAGGATACGTTTATACACCGGATTAAGAAAAACTTTTTCACAAGATCATTGCGACACGCTGTATTAGTGAACAGCACAATTTTTTTACTCTTCCTCATAATATTTAATTTATTTGCGCTCTGGCTCCTTGCAATAATCATCGGGGATAAAATTGACAGGCGTCTTGTGCATGAATCTGACAGGCTTAAAAGCACAATCGAAATCTCGGGCGACAGTCTTGTCTTCATAAGTGCCACAGAAATTATGGAGCCTGATTTTAAGGATTCAACGGAGCATCCTTTTCTTCTGCGGATTTATAACACCCGTTCAGACCTCATTTACGAAAGTCTTAACCACAATTATTTCTCCAGACTGGAAACAGAAATTCCTGACAGCCTGAGTAAAAGCATTTTACTATCTACTGAATCGGAAGGGTCAACATACAGGCTTATGCTTGACACGATAAATGACCGGAACGGTAATGTAAGAGCGGTTTTGCAGCTTGCTGTGTTTGAATCAGATATAGACGAGACCAGGGAAGAATTTTTAAGAATGAATCTTCTGGTTCTTCCATTTTTCATCCTGCTTATCTTCATTCTGAGCATTTTCCTTGCCAAGAGGACATACAGGCCGCTTGAGCAGATTATTCTGGTTGCCGCTTCAATTTCAGCAAGCAATATTAAAAACAGAGTAAGTTATGATGCTGAGCCGGAAGATATACTCGGCAGGCTTCGGGATACAATTAATGATCTTTTCGAAAGACTCGATCTTCAGATTAATCAGATATCCCAGTTCACTGATAATGCATCGCATCAGCTTATGAATCCGCTTACTGCCGTAAAGTCTGAGCTTGAATATATTCTTAAAAAAAGAGAACTGCCCCCGCAGCAGTTGGAAACCATTGCGATGGTGGCAGCCCAGACAGATAAAATGATTGAGATCATCAGGTCATTGCTGATAATTTCCCGTTCTCATAAAAACCTGATAACTTCAAAAGCTGTTGTGAGTTTTTCAAAAGTGCTGAATGATTACATCAAGACAAGTTATCCCGGATTAAAATTTGCGGTTGAAAATGATATATACATTAAAGGCACAGAAGAATATGTAAGAATAGTGGCCGAAAATTTAATTGAAAATGCAATAAAGTATTCTCATAATGACAGCGGGGGTGTTAAAGTAACTCTGATTAAAAAAGGATTATTTGCCGAACTCTCTGTAGCAGATAACGGCATGGGAATACCCGACTCAGATAAAGAGCACATTTTTGAAAGGTTTTACAGGTCAAAAGATGCTGAAAAAATGGGAATAAGAGGATTTGGACTTGGCCTGAGCCTTGTTAAAACGATTGTGACTCTGGCAGGAGGAACAATCACTATTGAAGATAATAAACCTTCCGGATCCGTTTTTGTCGCCAGATTCCCGGTTATCATTCTTGGTGATTGAGAATGTTTAAGCTGTTCTTTATTTTTGTCAATCAGTAAATCAATTTTAATTCCGGATGAAAATATTCCCTGCAACAGAAGAAAATATCAGAAATGCAGTTGAACTAATCAGAAAAGGAAAGCTGATAGCTTTTCCTACTGAAACAGTATACGGACTCGGTGCCAACGGGCTTGACCCCATTGCTGCAGCCTCAATATTTGCGGCAAAGGCAAGGCCTTCTTTCAATCCGCTCATTCTTCACGTAACGGGTGCGGAGATGATGGCACAAATCTGCTCTCAGATACCTGAATCTGTTCTGAAGCTCATGTCCCGTTTTTCACCCGGCCCGCTTACATATGTTCTGCCAAAATCAGAGACGGTGCCCGACATTGTGACATCAGGGAACCCCACGGTGGGCGTCAGAATACCTGCTCACCCGGTTGCACTCAGGCTGATTGAACTTGCGGGAGTTCCTGTTGCTGCCCCCAGCGCAAACAAATTCAACAAACTCAGCCCCACCGATGCAAAACATGTGGCAAAGCAGCTACACGGTGAAGTTGATATGATACTTGACGGCGGTATGACCACAATAGGTGTTGAATCAACCATTGTCACTGAACGCATGGGAAAAATTGTCATTCTGAGGCACGGAGGGGTTCCTAAGGAGGAGATTGAAGAATTTCTGGGTTACAGGGTATCCGAAACTACAGATTCGGCAAGACCTGATTCTCCGGGTCAGCTGAAGTATCATTATGCACCGGCCATCCGGATCGCTTTCAGAGACGAGACCGATTTTGACAGAATTAATTTTTCAAGAGCAGCAGCTCTCAGGTTTGGTAAAACAGGGGAGAGTGATGATAAAGATTTCAGGTTAGTCAGAAATCTTTCTGTGACCGGAGATCTCAGGGAGGCCTCCTCAAATCTGTTCCGCTACCTGCATGAACTTGAAAATGAGGATATTGAGATCATTGTTGCTGATAAAATTGAGCCTGCCGGACTGGGCAAAGCCATCATGGACCGGCTTACAAAAGCAGTGAACTATTACAGACGCCCGGCTGACCTTAAATGAGCTGACAGCTGATTTTCAGCGGCAGAGATCAGTACAGGCTCACATGTTTTGCTTTAAGAGGAAGAATGAAATAGAAAGTTGAACCTTTTCCCTCTTCACTCTCCACCCAGATCTTGCCATCGTGAGCCTCAACAATTTTCTTCGCTATCATTAACCCGAGCCCTGTGCTCGCTTCATTGCCTGTTGCGCGAACAGTGGTTTTGCCGAAAGGTTTGAACAGGTTATTAATTTCATTTGCCGGAATGCCCTGTCCTTCATCCTGCACACTGATAAGAGCAAATTTGGATTCTTTGACTAGTTCAACTTTCACGCTGGTATCACTGTGAGAAAATTTGATGGCATTGCTCAGCAGATTATTCATGATCTGATCAAACTTGTTCTGATCAGCCTCAATAAGCACATTTTCATCTGGTGCCTTAAACGTAACTGATATATTTTTATCAAAAAGATGGGTTTTCATCAGGCTTATATTTTTGCGGATTGCATCTTTGAGATCAAACTGAAAATAATTTACTTTCAGTTCACCGGATTCAATGACCGAAACATCAAGAAGCTCATTTATAAGTTTCATGATGACAACTCCTGAAGTGTTGATAAGTGAAAGGAATTCTTTCTGATCAGAATTTAATGTCTGCGAAATCTCTTTGTCAAGGATATCAGCGCAGTTCAGAATAATCCCTATCGGGTTTCTGATATCATGTGCTGCCATGCCGAGAAACTTATTTTTTTCAAGGTTGAGCTTTGCAAGTTCTTCATTTTTCTCTTCAAGTTCACCTTTTGTTTCCTTGAGATCCCTGTATGCTTTTTCGAGCTCAATGCTCCGTTCAATTGCATTTTCATAGGTTGATAAGAGAAGATCTATGATCTGAATTTTATCTGAGTTAATGAAATACTTCTTCCCCCCGAAAACGATATCTATACCCATGCCGGTCATAAAGTTACGGCGCAGCTCAAGGTTTGCCAGAATATAGCGTATTCTTGAGATAAGCAGCTCTTCATTATAGGGTTTAAGGAGAAAATTATCTGCTCCCGCCTGCAGGCCGTTAATGACATCTTTAGGTTCTGAAAGGGCAGTAAGCAGAATTACCGGTACATCTTTATATTCAGGAGTATTTTTAACATTGCGGCACAGTTCATATCCATCCATTTCTGGCATAACTATATCACTTACTATGATATCCGGTTTTCTGTTTTTAATCTTTTCAAGGGCTATTTTACCATTGGGGGCAATGTCACAGATAAAATTATTTGATTCAAGAATAGCCTGAATCTGATAAGCCTGTGTTGCGCTGTCTTCAACTATCAGGAGGTATTTTTTTGTGGAATCCATAATCAGCGGGTCCGTTTTTAATTAAGGGCAGAGATTAAAATTTTACTATTTTTAATATATTAAAGTTACAAAAAATATTATTAGAAATGCTTGTGATTTAAATCTTTTGAGTCATTTCAAGCAGCATTCATCCTTATAAAAACACTATGTTTTACAGGCGGTTATGGCAGTGAGAATTGAAAAACCATCGGTTATTGAAGCCGCTGGAAATAAACCTAAAATTATTCAGGAATTTTTCGGGAGAGTAAACTCGGGCAGCAATGATGTGAGTATTGCAAAAATGAAAAGCCCCGGTGGCTGGGTTGAACCGGGGCAGAAACCTGAGTTTGATGAATACACCGTTGTTCTTAAAGGCATGCTTAGGGTGGAAACTGAAAACGGGATTCTTGATATCCATGCGGGTGAGGCAGTGATGACTCCGCGAGGTGAGTGGATCCGTTACAGCACTCCCGGTGAAGAGGGCGCAGAATACATTGCCGTTTGTATTCCGGCATTCTCACCCGGCACTGTTCACCGTGATGAATGATAAGGTTACTGACCCTGTCCGGTCTGTCTGCCCGGCAGAGACGTCATTATATTATGGTTTCAGAAAAATGGAATCATTATGCGGGCAAAGCAGAAGACCGGTTATTTTCAAAAGAGTGATTTCTGATCCTCTCTAAGGTTAACTGCGCTGCCTCTTCCTCCCGTCTTTGATCCGGCAGGTCGCGAAGGTCTTGTTGAGGTGATAAATCTTTGCTCAGAATGAAGTAATTTCGGTTAATGCCTATTGAATATTTATAAATATAATGTTAAGTTATATTCATGGTTCAGACAAAAAGGGAAAGTATGAATCGGGGTATTTTTAATAATTTCGGTATTGTGCTATTATGACAGAAAGTTGTATTACTCTGTTCTCTATACTGCCTCTGATCAGAAATTCCCTCCGTTCTGATTTTTCGGATCAGTTGATCAGTATCCGGATGCAATTATCAT
>JABWCA010000008.1 GCA_013359345.1 Ignavibacteriaceae bacterium | reverse complement strand
ATGGCTTTGTCCTATAATTAGTTTTTCAGTAACCCTAATTTAAGATGCAGCGAGCTTTTTTATTTTTTCCTTCGGTAACTTTTTTTATGATGCAATTCGCTGCATAAGTGTGCATAAATTAATAGTTTGATATTTCGGGATACTTCATTAAGTTAACTGTATATCTGCGGGATATTCCTGCAGAAAAATCAGAAGACAGAACAATGAAAAAGATTGCCGGATTTATCATTTGCGGTATCGCAACACTTATTTTCCTGACACCTTTGTCAGAGATCAGATCACAGCAGTTCACCTCATCAAACCTTCCGATAGTGGTGATCAACACAAACGGCCAGATAATCCCTGATGATTACAAAATCACAGCCGATATGGGGATTATTTACAACGGCCCGGGAGTGCGCAATAATTTAACAGATCCCTTTAATCACTACGATGGTAAGATTGGAATTGAGCTGAGAGGCTCATCATCTCAGATGTTTCCCAAGAAACCTTACGGATTTGAAACCAGGGATACTTCGGGCGAGGATCTGGATGTTTCTCTGCTTGGAATGCCTCTTGAAGCCGACTGGATTCTGAACGCCACATATAATGACAAGACCCTTATGAGGGATGTTATGGCCTATGATATTGCAAGGGCAACGGGAAGATACGCCTCAAGAACGCGCTATTGTGAGCTTGTGCTCAACGGTGAATATGTTGGTATTTACATAATAATGGAGAAGCTCAAAAACGATAAAAACAGAGTTGATATCAAGAAAATGGATCCTGAAGACACCACAGGTGATGCGCTGACCGGCGGGTACATTCTGAAGTTTGACAAGACCGACGGTGAAGATAATCTCTGGTGGACATCACCGTATCCGCCTTATCCGGGTTCCCCTTTTCCCATTCTGGTTCAGTACCATATACCCAAGCCTTCGTCCATTGTTCAGCAGCAGAAGGATTACATCAGAAATCACTATACGAATTTTGAAAACATAATGAATTCGGTTCTCTTTGATGATCCGGAGTATGGTTATCCCAAATGGACGGATGAGAACTCCCTCGCTGATTTTTTCCTGATAAATGAATTTGCAAAAAATGTGGATGCATACAGGCTGAGCTCATTCTTTTATAAAGACCGTGACAGCAGAAACCCGAAATATGTCATGGGGCCTGTCTGGGATTTTAACATAGCGTTCGGCAATGCAAATTATTATTCGGGTGCACCAATGACCTGGTGGGAGCTTGATGTGCTTACAACCGATCAGAACTTTCTTACAACCGATCAGTTTCAGGTGCCGTTCTGGTGGAAGAAGCTGAGAAACTCTCCGAGGTTTCTTTCAACGGTGAAAGAACGGTGGAATCTCCTTAAAACAACCGCATTTAATAAAGACAGGATTTTCGGGGTGATAGATTCACTCACGGCATATCTTAATGAGGCAAGGCAGAGAAATTTCCAGAAGTGGCCAGTGCTCGGGCAGTATGTGTGGCCCAATCCTTATGTGGGTCAGACCTGGGAAGATGAACTGAATTACTTTAAGAACTGGATCAACGGCAGATTCCTCTGGATGAATAATGCCATCAATCAGTTCACGGATGTATCAGAAAAGGAGCCTTTGCCCGTGGACATGATTATCGCTGAAACTTACCCGAATCCCTTTAACCCCTCAGCAAACATGGTTGTTACGTTACCCGGTGCGGGTCAGCTTAAGGTAAAGCTTTTCAGCTCAGCGGGTGAGGAAACGGGTGAGTTTTATGACGGTTATCTTGAAGAAGGTAAACATCTGATCAGGATTGACCTCTCAGGGCAAAGTTTTGCTGCCGGAGTTTACTTTGCCGTGATAACGCTTAACAATAACAACGGAACTGTTCAAAGAATAGTCAGCAAGCTGATGTTGATGAAATAATTATAAGGAACGCGGAGCCTCTATTTGAGAAGAGTCATCACTTTAATCTCTTTTGAATCTCCGGTTTCCACAGAGTAGAAATAAACACCTCCCGCCAGTCCGGAAGCATCGAACCTGACATCGTAGGTTCCGGGCTGGTACTCACCCTTTGCAATTTCACTGATAAGCCCCCCGGTCACATCATAAACATTCACAGAAATCTCTGAAGCCGTGTTCACAATGAACTTGATGCTGGTTGACGGGTTAAACGGATTGGGATAATTCTGATACAGCACTATCCCCGCGGGGAGTGAGATGTCAGCTTTTATCACGTCAGAATACTCAAAAGAACCGTCTGTATCAATCATCTTAAGTCTGTAAAAGTAATTGCCGCGGGCAAGATATTTATCTGAGAAAGAATAAGTTTTAGGAGAACTGCTGTTAAATGATGCTTTTACAGTCCCGAGATTCTCCCAGTTTTCCTTTTCGGTTCTTTTTCTTTCGATCTGAAAGCTGAAAGAATTCAGTTCCATCTGGGTTTCCCAGTTCAGAACAACATTATTTCCCTTTACGGAAGCATTAAAAAGGGATAATTCTACAGGCAGCGGGTTATCATTACCGGAGCCAATGCCAAATTCAGAAAACCCTGTAAGTCCGCTTCTCCTTATCACCGGAACCGAATTGGAACCGGTGCCCGTAAGATGAGAACCGTCAAGGCTCCAGCTTCCGCCGTTTGATCTTTTCAGGATACGCAGAGTGGTGTAATCATTGATGCCTGAAAAACCCTCGGCGGTGAGTCTCATCGTGTAAGTACCTCCTGCAAGGCCGTCACCTGCAGTAACGATCCAGTAGCCGTCTGCGGCAGAATTTGTAATTGAGGTTCCGCCGTCATCGAGCGGGAGTCCGTTATCGCCGGGATCAGACGCTGTGAATGACGAAAGGAGTGTTCCCCCCGTTGAGGGTGCTGATGTGAAATCAAGATCAACCGAACGGTAAAAAGCTGCAGTGCCCAAGGGGAAAAGAATATCTGATGAAACTGAAGCAGCTATCCATCTTTTAAGATTACCAATAATCCTGCCGGATGTTCTGGTCATTTTTCCTGTTGAAGCTGCAGATGTGCCGAGTGTTATTGTGAATCCTCCCCCTGTAAGATTGCCGCCGGCAAGTTCTATTGAATCTGCCACAGAGAGATCCTGGGTGAATGATTTATCTCCCGTTCCGGATACCTTCAACCCGGAATATGATATTGAAGCAATGGTCTGATCACCGTTCATGGCGTAATCAATGTTTCCGTTATTTGTAAATAACGAAGGGAAAACGGTTGTGGCTGTGTTTACTTTACAGGTGCTTTTTGACTGCAGAACTAATGAGGCTGATCCGTTCCAGAACGATCCGCCGGAGTTGTTGTTCACCGTTCCTCCCGCTTTCACGGTAAGTGTACCGGGATTAAAATTTGCGTTTCCCATTGAGGAAAGGTTCAGCGTTCCGCCCGATTCAACACTTACAGATGCCAGATTAATTCCTGTTGATGATGCAGATGCCAGCGATGCGGTGCCGTTAACGGTAAAAGCCCCTGTCTGAGCAGAGCCGCTGTTCCCGCTTCTTATGAAGCTTTCGCCACCTTCCATGGCAAATGTACCGGCAGTGGCATTGGTTATTACCGGCGTTGCTGATGAACTGCCGTCAAGTGATTTTCCCTCAATATCATCTCCTGATGCAAGATAAAATGTTCCGCGGGTGACAGTCAGTGAACTGCCAAGAGGAAGCACCATACCGGTACCGTCCGTTTTAATACTGTCCTTATATTTATCAATTTCAACAGCCATGAGGGTTTTATAGTTGGCTGATGATGCCCCGAAACCGGAGATTGTTTGTTTTGCACCGCCGGTGAATTTAAGCACTCCACCGTTAGCCCATGATGAAATCATATCATGAGAACTGCTGAAAGGGGAGACGTTTCCGTAAACACTGAGGGTCCCGGAGCCGGAAAATGCAATTTTTGATGTGCTGTTCTCAAACGAGAGGTTAAAACATTTATCGGTTGCGGTGTTAACGGTCATTGTGTGTCCGGCCGCGATTTTCACGTTATCAACGGTATCAGGCAGAATGTCACCCGGCCAGTTGGTTGTGGTTCCCCAGTTTCCGCCGGTTTTGGTAACTATCGGGAAAGCCATTCTCACAGCATCTGCCATAATTTTCCAGCCGGTCTCTGTATCTCTCATTCCTTCTTTCATCTGCTCAACATGAAGGAATCTGCCGGTGGCGCTGTTGGGATTGATATCGCACGGGTCTGAACTCCCGTTTATCAGTCTTCCCTGTGTGTTTACGCTTCCTGTCAGGCGGGTCCAGCTTGTGTCTATGTGTGATACCTTAAAGGTAAGAGTATCTCGCAGAGTGTAAAGTGCATCCCTGAGATCAATCAGATGGTCGGTGCCCGAAGGGGTGAATTTTGTGCCGTTTCCCATAATGACGTGGGGGTCACCGTCAGTTTTTGAGAATCCGTGAAGCTGAATCACGATAAGGCCGGCGTTATTGTCAAGCATGGCTTTTGTGGCTATCTGAAGAGGTCCCACCGTAGTATGCGCCTGGTCAGATAATCTGTATGCCTGATTTCCGCCAACGCAAGCTGTGGTTGTTCCGTCGCAGTTTGTGTAACTTGTCTGATTGCACCGGTGGGTTCCGGAAAAATAAAACGCTTCTGCCCCGCTTTTCTTGAATACATAAAAACCCTGCCTTCCTGTGTTAAAATCATAAAGAGGATGAGGGGCCTGAATGAAAAGTCCGGGACGCTGCGGGGTTGGGTTGTATATAAAGACACCCCAGTGCCTTGAGCCTGAAACTCTCTCAAGCACATAATACACTCTGGTTGCGGAATAACTGTTATCGGTGACACGGAAAACAGTATATCCTATTTTGCCTGCGGAATCGAGAGCAGCCGCGTAACTGCCGTCAAGAAGCAATTTAACGCACTGGTAAAAAGTGAGTGAATCTTCGGCTGATGGTGTCTGATACTGGTTCTGATTTGCAGCAGCACTGTCAGGAAGCAGTGAAATATAACGCTGAACGTGTGTTGCCATACTGATTACTGAATCAGCCTGAGGCAGTATTGAAAATACAGGGATTAACAGAAAAAATATTATTGCTGTCTTCTTCATGTAGCTCTTATGATAAAAACAAATTTTTCAGTGCCAAAGATAACCTAAGCTATCCGGCCGGAGTGTGATATTTATTCCGGTGATTAAAAGTAAGGGATGAGCGGAAAAATGAACTCTTAAAAATAATATTCAGGATTTTCTGATGCAAAAAAAAAGCTGCCCGTAAGAGCAGCTTTCCTGAGAATTAATCAATTTATTTAAGAAGCAGCATTTTCATCCGCTTAAGGTTTCCTGCCGCCCTGAGCTCATAGAAATAAACACCGCTTGAAAGATTGAGGGCATCAAATCTGGCTTCGTAATTGCCGGCATTCTGATCCATATCAACCAGGGTTCTTATTTCCTTTCCGGTGATGTCAAATATCCTGAGAGAAACGGCTCCGTTTTCGGGAACTGAATATCTGATAACTGTTTCAGGGTTGAAAGGATTAGGATAATTCTGCTCAAGTCTGAATGAAACAGGCAGATCTCCGCCCGCCTCTTTAACAGATGTGATTGCATTCCATTTGTTGCGGGCATTTTCAACTGCTGTTGTGAGACCCTGGTCATTATCTGAAGCGGCAATCACAAAAGCGATATCAATGCTGTCGTCCTGATTTATGCTGTAGGGTCCGGCAGAAACCACGCAGGAAATATCAGCCGGGCCGCCGCTTAATCTGCCGGTCAGTCCGCTTGAAAGCGATGTCCATTTTTCAGAATCTGAATAACCGTCGTAAATGCTGAACGAGCCGCCTGTGCCGTCATTATTGATTGCATAAAAACCGTAATTGGTGCCTGAGATAAGAGCAACTGCTGTTTTAGTGGAGAAAGATGCTGATGAGTTGCTCATCTTGCCGTAATTGGCCGAAGAATTGTATGAAACAAGATCACCCGATCCGTCAATGAGATCCCAGTCAAAAAAGAGACCTGCATAAAGATTGGTCAGGTTTGTGCCTGATGTGTTTTTAATGGTGTATCTTACAATGATATAATTTTCATCACCGGTTGTACCGTAAGAGTATGATCTCAGTTCGGTTTTTGTACCAACTGCCGAGCCTCCGGCAAGATTATCATTAAACCGGGTGAATCCTTCAACATCTGCTTTTACTCCGGGAATTTCAAGCAGGAACGGCACTTCTGTCTGGAAATCCTTATCAGCATTGTTGCCTGATGAATTTCTTGCAGAATTGGAAATTCTTACCGGCGTGGTGGCAATCATTAATGCGCCTTCAAAAAGCATATTGTTGCCGCCGTTATATTTAAAGCCGCTTCCCTTGGTGTTATTCGGGTAATCATCAAAACCGAGGTTTCCGCGGCTGGTGATGGTTAGTGCCACATCATTGCCGGCCTGGGTTGCGTAAGTGGGGTTACCTATAGTGTTCACCCACTGGAAATCAGAATATGAGCCGTCTGAGAACCTTACCTGGAAATTAAGCTGGGCATTTTCAGGGATCGACTGACCCAGGGTGACCATAAACTCACCCGATGCGTTGTTGAATGTTCCGTTTGGCTGAACAACACCGGCATTATAGAGCGCATTTCCTGTAACCGTTGCATAGTTCGTTTTGCTTACGAGTTCTGCAGTGAGTGCGCTGGTGGCATTAAGATAATTGATGCCGTCTATTCTGAGATGAATAACCTCACCCGGTTCAAAGATTCCGTCGCCGTCACCGGTTCCCTGATCAGAGAAGGAGTAAGAGGTGAGTCTCGCAGAAACAGCGTTTGCGGTTTCCATCGCCTTTTTGGCATTGATTCTGCCCGTGCCAAGCAGATCCTGGAAAGAGGGATTATTGGCATTAATATTATCGGTGGTAACGCGTACATGCTGTGCGGCCTGGTAAGGAGTGTAATTCGGGAAACGAGCCATAACGAGCGCCACGAGTCCCGCAGCAACAGGAGATGCCATAGAGGTTCCGCTCAGAGTTGCGTAAGTGTTATCCATCCATGTGTTGTAAATGCTTGAGCCGGGAGCCGCAACTTCTATTTTGTATCCGTAGTTGGAGAAGCTTGAGCGGGAGTCTGATGAGTTAGTTGATGCAACTGCCAGCACATGATTGAAACCTGAGGGATAATGCGGGTTAATGCTTGATGAATTTCCTGCTGCAGCAACAACAACTGTTCCCTTTGTGAGGGCATAGTTTATTATTTCCTGGCCGTAGAGAGAGTACCCTCCTCCACCCCAGCTGCAGTTGATTATGTGAGCACCGTTATCAGCGCCGTAAACAATCCCTTCGTATCCGTAAACGATGTAGGGCTGACCTGAAGAGGGATCACGCTGATTGTTGATTGAGGTTTTAATTGCCATGAGTTTGGCTTTATATCCGAGTGATGCAACGCCGATTCCGTTATTGGTGACAGCCGATGCACATCCCGCAACGTGGGTTCCGTGATCAGGCTGATCTTCCATCGGGTCATTATCAGGGGTGCCGGTAAATCCGCCGAAATCCCAGCCGATATAATCATCAACATAACCGTTGCCGTCATCATCAATATTGTTGCCTGAAATCTCGTCTGTGTTCTGCCAGATATTGTCTGAAAGATCGGGATGGTTCCAGTCAATTCCCGTATCCACAATCCCGATTATAACTGATGAGCTTCCGGTTGAGAGATCCCACGCCTCATAAGCCTTTACTGTGTTAAGATAATATTGTGACCCGATACTTGGATCATTGGGTACCAGATCAATTTTATAAATATATCTCGGTTCAGCCCACTCAACAGAAAGGTCATTTTTCATTTTGGAGCTGAGGTAAAGGGGATCAACCTCATTTTTATACTTAATGCTTACAATGCGGTTAAGGCCGTTTGAGGCTTCAGCCGTTTTATGAGGATATAATTTTTTTGCTTCAACAACTCCGGTGCCAATGAGTCTTTCCATAATTTTTTCATTGATGCTGAGGTTGCCGAACATATCTGTCACAGGCTCCTGGCGGAGTTTGACTATAATTTCATTTGAGAGGTAGAGAATATCATCACCTGATTTCATCACATTCTGAGTGACCGCCTGGGAGAGAAGCATTCCGGGCAAAAACATGACGATTAAAACCAGCTGTGCAACCAAATGTTTTAGCATTAAGCAGTTTCCTTTTAATTGAATTGTAAATAAATAACCGGCAGATTACAGCGGAAGCCGGTGCAGCATGGGTAAGTTAAATATATTGTTTAATTTAAGTAATATTATCTTTTTTTAACAGTCAAAAATCATTAGTAGAAAGAAACTGTATAATCTTTGAACTTTCCGTTTTCATAATTGAACTTGGCCGAAAAAAACTTCTCTCCCTCAAGCCAGCTCATGAAAATTCTGTCGCCTTCCCAGAGATTAAGATTAAGAAGTTCAGCGTCAGGAATCCATTTCAGCTCCCCCTCGGTAGAAGTGATCAGTTCACCCGTGAATTCTGGCGCAACAAATATGAACACATACCAGTCATCGGTGCCGTCAAACATCGGGAAAGTGATAAGTCCTTTGAGAACAGGGTCTTTAATGGTGAGCCCCGATTCCTCATGAATCTCGCGGATCACGCAGTCTTCAGGAGATTCACCCGGTTCAAATTTCCCCCCGAGCCCGTTCCATTTACCCTGATGATAGTCATTTTCCTTTTTTATTCTGTGAAGCATCAGAGTGGTTTTATCTTTAAGATTCTTTACGTAACAGAGAGTTGCAACCTTCATGAAGCCGTTGCCGGTAAGTGGAACAATTAAATTATTTATATTTGATGTCAAGATAAATAAAAAATGAGATACAATAATGCTTAAAAACCCCAGGGTGTTTGAAATAAACACCAGAGTCTGGCTAAGGCAGTTTGATTCAACGAGAAAAGCAAGGCTCTCTGATGTGCCGGCTGAAAAGTGGGATCAGCTGAGGCTTGCCGGTTTTGATGCTGTGTGGCTGATGGGTATCTGGAAAACTTCAAAAGATGTTATTGAAAAGTGCTGTTTTGAACCCGGACTGGTTGAGAGTTACTCAAAGGCTTTGCCCGACTGGAAAAAAGAGGATGTGATAGGTTCGCCTTACGCTATTGATATTTATGAACCCGATCCTTCTGTGTGCAAAAAAGGGGATCTCCTTAAATTCAAAAAGATGCTTAATGACAAGGGGCTTTCACTTATACTTGATTTTATTCCGAATCACTTCAGCGCCGCTTCGTCTCTTCTTGATACGAACCCCGGAATATTTCTTCAGGGCAGGGAAGAAGATCTGATCAATGATCCGTACACATTTTTCAGGCACGGAGATAAGATATTTGCGCATGGCAGGGATCCGTTTTTTCCAGCATGGACTGACACTGCACAGGTTAACTACTATTCAAAAGAAGCGCGGGAATATATGGCAGGTATTCTCCTTATGCTTACAGAAGTGTGCGACGGCGTAAGATGCGATATGGCGATGCTGGCGCTCAACAATATATTCGGGAACACCTGGCAGGGAACTGCCTCAAAGTCTGATGACGATTTTATGAAGCAGGAGTTCTGGAAGTATGCCATTGAAACAGTGAAAAATGCATCTCCCGGCTTTACAATGATTGCGGAAACATACTGGAATCTTGAATACACCCTGCAGCAGCTGGGATTTGATTTCACTTATGACAAGGTGCTTTATGACAGGCTGAAATCGGCCGGTGCATTTGATGTAAAAGCCCACCTGACTGCCGATCTTGTCTATCAGGAAAAGCTCGTGAGATTCACGGAAAATCATGATGAGGACAGAGCCGTTCATGCCCTTGGCATTGAAAAATCAATGGCGGCGGCCGTGGCAGCATACACAACTCCCGGACTCAAACTCTTTCATAACGGACAGCCTGAAGGAAAAAAAGTAAAGCTGCCCGTGCAGCTCGGAAGAGAACCCAATGAACCCCTTAATGAGCGCCTTAATGATTTTTACGACAGATTATACAAGATTTTGAGGCATGATGTGTTCAGAACAGGTGAATGGGAGCTTCTTGAGTCTTCAAAAGTATGGGATTACAACTATACCAACGTAAATATTATCTGCTGGCAGTGGAAATCAGGAGATGAAAAAAGGCTCGTGGTTGTTAATTATTCGGGTCAGAACGCGCAGTGCAGGGTTCAGTTTAACCCGGAAACAACCGAGCAGTTTCTCCTTTTCAATGATCTGCTGAATGATAAAATCTATGTGAGATCGGTTAAGGAAATTTATGAACAGGGGTTAAATGTTGACCTCGGAGCCTACCGCTCCCATATTTTCTCATACTGAAATATCATTTCCCTGAGATGATCTGCCGGTGAATCGTCATTTTTCATCGGCAGATTTCTCTTCTCAAAAGCAGGCCCCTTGCCTGAGTAACTGCTCATAAGGGGTGTAAAAATCTGTACCCGCTGTGATCTGCGATCGAATGTCACACTTAACTCACATGAATATATTAACTTACAGCTTTTCTTTAAATATTTGTCTGAGATGATTAAATTTATTGTCTTAATTATAAATAATTATATCCGGCTAAAACACTTAAATGAAAAAAACGATACTCCTCCTGATAATAATGCTTTTCGGCAGCGCAGCGCTCAAACCGGCCGATACGTCAGCAGTAAAAATAAAGCTTGACGGTAAGGAAAAAACTGTTCAGACAATCAGAAAGGGGAAGACGTATTACTTCTCTCTTAATGATTTCAGCAAACAGTTCGGGCAGGATGGTAAATACAGCAGCAAAACGGGGATGTATGATATCACCACTAAAAAGCACCGGTTAAGATTCAGCCCCGGCTCAACTTTTGCGCTTGTTGTAACGCTCAAAGACACAATGCGGAAATCATTCCAGATGGTACAGCCGGCAGTGCTCCTTAAAAATGATGTCTATGTACCCGTGACATCAGTGACCGGGCCTTTTGAAAAAGTATACGGTGATAAGATTTCTTTTAAGGTTCCTGAAGCAGGCACAAGATTCGGAAATGACAAACCCGCCAAAGATCCGGAAGAGGAAAAGCCGGCAGTAAAAGAGGATAAGCCCGTTAAAGATACCGGTAACAAGGAAGAGGAAAAGCCTGTAAAAAAGGATGATGAAAAAAAGGAGCCTGAAAAAAACGATAAGCAGTCATTTGACGGCGATATAAAAAAAATTGAAGTTGAAGAACGCGCCAACGGCACCCTTGTATACATTTATTTCACGACAGATAAACTTCCTGCAACAACGCACAAGATAGTTGAAGAGGATGATAAAAAGAGAATAGAGGTTAACTTAAAGGGCACCGGCTATAACAAGGAGCTTTTTGCGCCCAAATATGGCAAAGGTCTTGTTTCATATATTGATGGTGAAGCCGACGGTAAAAACACAATTATGAAAATTGGCCTTAAAGACGGAATACTGTCATATGATGAAGACTGCAACGAAAACAAAAAATTCATCAGGTATATAATCAACGGCAAAGTTTCTCAGAGCAAAGAACCGGGAAAAGAAAACTGGAAATTTGATGTTGTGGTGCTTGATGCGGGCCACGGCGGAAAAGATCACGGAGCAATAGGCACTAATAAAACCAAAGAGAAAGATGTCAATCTCGCGGTTACACTGAGGGTGGGTGAACTTATTAAACAGAACATGAAAGGGGTTAAGGTAGTTTACACACGTGAGAAGGATGAATTCATTGAGCTTGTTGACAGGGGAAAAAAGGCAAATAAAGCCGACGGCAAGCTTTTTGTTTCCATTCACTGCAATTCGACCCCTGAGAAACCTTCAACAGCAACGGGTTATGAGGTTTATCTCCTCAGGCCGGGAAAAACAAAGGATGCCATTGCAATTGCAGAATTTGAGAACAGCGTTATCCAGTACGAATCAAACCCCTCGCAGTATCAGGAGCTCAATGAAGAAAATTTCATTCTGGTTACCATGGCGCATGCAAGTTATATGAAATATTCAGAAAAGTTTGCCGGAATCCTTAATGAAAACATGAGTGTTGATACAAAACTTAAATCAAGGGGTATTAAGCAGGCCGGCTTTTATGTTCTGGTGGGCGCTTCAATGCCCGGAGTTCTTATTGAACTGGGTTTTCTCTCCAATCCTTCAGACGAGAAATATCTTGCGAGCGAAAGGGGTAAGAGTGATCTTGCAATGTCAATTTATAATTCAATCAAGGCTTATAAAGAGTACTATGAAAGTGTGTTTGAAAAAAAGCCGTGATATGGTATCTTTAGATTCATCATTTTTTTGAGGTTACATGTCTAAATCAATTATCTGGGTTGGTATTTTTGTGGCTGCGTTTGCAGGTCTCCTTTTACTTCAGCATTTCACATCCGATGAATATTCGGGCGGCGGTGAGGCAGGATACGGCGGCATGGGCGGCGGAGCATCAGAAAACACAACTCAAGCGGGCGGCGGCGAGGAACTAAGCGGAGCTCAGCTGTTTGCTAATTTTGGCTGCGTTAACTGCCATGGCGCTGAAATGCAGGGCACTAAAATGGGTCCGTCTCTTGCGGGTGTTGCAAAATATTACAATCGTGAAAAACTTATAGCATATCTCAGGAACCCCGAAGCCAATATGTCGGGCGACCGGTTTGATCAGTATAAAAAGGATTTCCCGGGAGGTCTTATGCCCTCTTACGGAAACCGTGATCCCAAAGATCTCGGAAAAATTGCCGACTTTATACTTTCATCAAAATAAATTGAAACATATTATTTGCGGATGTTGTTGTTCTGAATATGACATCCGCAAAACCTTTAAAAATACCATTACCGCATAAATCAAGACTTTCTGAGAGTCATCCTGATTATCAGCTCATAATAAAGCTGCATGAAAAGGCATGCCTTGAAGGGAAGAAAACCTACACCGATCCCTCTTCAGGATATTCGGTCTTCACGGCAGGATTCCATCTTCAGAGGGGGAGCTGCTGCAAAAGCGGCTGCCGTCACTGCCCCTATGTAAAAGACTAAGCCGGAAGCTTCAGTATATATGATTTTCCGGGCCTTACAGAGAGCCTTTCTGATCTCAGCCACGGATTAAGCGATTTAAGCACATAATAAGTTGTGCCGTTCTGACGCGCAAAAGTGACAAGATTATCAATGGTTGCAGAAACGGTGACGTCTTTGGTTTTATAGTCCTGATACTTTTGCTCATCTTTAACCCCGAAGCCGTATGCCTCAGGATTTTCAAACACCAGTTTCACCGCCGCTATTCTCAGAATATACCTTGAGGTTTCCTCATTCAGGAAAAGATCATAATAGTTGTTTGCAAGCTGTTCATTAAGTGAGTTTGAAACGCCACCCATCCCCATATTGTAACTTGCCGCGGCAAGTGTCCAGTTTTTATATCGTCCGTATGCTTCTTTAAGATATTTTGAAGCAGCCACAGTTGATTTTCTGAAATCATATCTTTCATCAACTTCATTGGTTATCTCCAGACCGTACTGAACCCCGGTTGCGCTGAGAAACTGCCAGAAACCGACAGCGTTTTTGGGTGAGATAGCATTTGCGAGTCCGCTTTCGGTCACACAGAGATACTTGAAATCATCAGGCATTCCCTGCTCTTTCAGGATGGCAGAAATATCGGGGAAGAAGCGGCCGCTTCTGAGCATATATCTGATTGTTGATGAATGAGAATACACCACGCCAAGAAGTTCACTCTCAAATCTCTCCCTTATCCCGAACTGGTCAAGGGGCACTTTTTCACCGAATATGGAAATCTCTGAGGGAAAGGCGGGTAAACCGTAAAGAGCTGCTGATGGCTTTTTAGCGGCAGCAGTGGTGTCATCTGCAGTGGTGCCGCCTGTTAATATCAGCAGTGCCGAAGCGGAAATGACGGCGGTGAGTATAATCACCGAGATGCCGAAATAAAATCTTTTTCCGGGTGAATGATCATTCCGGGAAGAAAACATCGGGGAGCCTGTAAGAAAGTTAATAAAGACTCCAATTTATGAAAAAAGAATAAAAATTACATAGCAAATACTCAGTAACTTTTAGGTGTTCTGGGAATTGTCACGGTAAAAGCGCTGCCAACCCCGGATTCACTTTCAACTTCAATTGTGCCTCTGAGTATTTTGCAGTATTTGCTTACAATGGTAAGTCCGATGCCGGCGCCTTCATACTGACGTGCATACCCTTCGCTTGCCTGCCTGAAATCTTCAAATATCTTTGTCTGATTTTCGGGTGATATGCCTATTCCCGTATCACTCACCCTGAGAATGAAGCATTCTTCACCCCGCACGACTTTTTCATACAATTCAAGACTCACTCCCCCCTCTTCAGTGTATTTGATAGCATTTGAAATCAGGTGTTCAATAATGCTCTCAAGCATCACGACATCAGAATGGGCAAGCGGATTTGAGACCACACAGTCTTTATTGATATAAAGACCCTTTTCTTCCGCTTTGTGGGCATTTTTTGAAACGGCTTCATCAATCAGCTTCTCAACATTAACCTCAACAAGATTAAGATTAAAGGCATTGGCTTCAAGTTTAGAGAGCTCAAGCAGGGAGTTAAGTGTGTCTTTGAGCCTTGTTCCTCCTTTAAGGATCGAATCGGCCATCATCTTAAGTTCTTCATCCTCTTCAATCGAATCCATGATTATTTCAGCATACCCGATGATGTTGATCAGCGGAGTTCTGAGCTCATGGCTCAGGTTTGCAAGGAAGGTTGATTTAATCCTGTTCATCTCCTCTGCTCTCTCTTTTGCAAGAATCAGGTTATTCTGAATATCCTTCAGATTTTCAAATGAGAGGGCATTGGCAAGAAGAATTCCGAGAAGATTTGCCACCATATTAAGAAATTCGATGTCATCGGCTCTCAGGACAAATTCTCTTTCAGTATAAAATACTTCAAGCACACCTATGGGATCATTTTTATATCTGATCTTCAGAAGAACAAGGGCTTTGAGCTCGAGCCCCGTAACATATTCTCCCGGAAGGAAATCCCCTGATGCAGGGTCATCAATAATAACCGGCTTATCACTGTTTAAACACTCTTTTTCAAATTCACCAAGAATGGCTGAAACTTTATTGAAGCGGGCATCGCCGCTTAATCCGAATCTTTCAACCCCGTATAACTTCCTGGTCTCGGGATCCTCCAGTTTTATAACTGCAAAATCACACGAGTAATAATCAGGCAGAAGCTCGTTAATCCCGGTGAAAATCTCCCTGACATCAGTATTAAGAGAGAACTTGGAGTAAATCCTTTGTATGAGCTCCAGTTTCTTAAGCTTATCAAGCAGGTTGTTTTTAGAAAGAAGGAGTTCCTCAGCAGATTTCTTCTGTTCGGTTATGTCATCTTTTACAGCAACGTAATGGGTTATTATGTTATCCTCATCGCGTATGGGGGATATTGAGACGCTTTCCCAGTAAATCTCCCCGTTCTTTTTCCTGTTCTGCAGTTCTCCGCGCCATACTTTTCCGGAGGATATTTCTGTCCAGAGGTGTCTGTAAATTTCCTCACTCTGAAAGCCTGATTTCAGAATGGACGGATTTTTCCCGATGGCTTCACTCAGTGAATAGCCGGTAACCTCTGAAAAGAACGGGTTTACATACTCAATTGAACCGGTGGTATCAGTGATAACAACAGACACAGGGCTTTGCTCTATACCCATTTTCAGTTTACGGATCTCATCTATCGTGTTTTTCTCTTTTGTTATATCATCAATGGCAACAACCACTTCCTCAATGTTCTCATCAGAATCAAATTGCGGAATCGCATTTACCTTCAGCCATTTGAGTTCATCCTGCCCTTTTACTATAATGCCAATTTCATTGTTAATCACGCTGCTTTTCGTTTTGAATGCCAATGCGGTGGGGAATTCATCATAAGAAACTTTATTCCCTTTTGAGTCATAAACCGCAGAATACCGCTCTGTATAAGAGGTGCCGTTAATCTGATCCTGAGAAAGTCTGAATATGTGTGTGGCAGTATCATTGCAGAAGATAACTTTTTTCTCCTTATTGTAAATAAGTATGCCTACCGGCAGTGTGACAGCCAGATTTTTAAATCGGAGTTCATTCTGTTTAAGGAGCTCCAGCGCCTTCTGCCTTTCAGTTGAATCTTTGAAAATTGTAAGAAGAAGAGGCCTGCTGCTCTCAAGATCAATAAATGAAGTTGAGATTTCCATCCATTTCACATCACCGTTCCTGATTTGCACTTCAACTTCAAATTCGGGCAGGATTTCCCGTTTCATGAATCTTTCTTTATACTTTGAAATTGTTTTTTCTTCAGTGTTTTTGTAGCAGATATTAAAGAGCTGCCCGGTAAGTTCATTCTGTTTCATCGAAAACAATTCACAGAATGACTTATTGACCATAACTATTTTACCGTCTTCGTCAGTTAGCCTGAATCCTTCACGGGTGTTATCCCAGACCGTTCTGAAAAGCTGATAATTTGCTATGGTCTTATCAATAGTCTTTTTGAATTCAGTGATATCTTCAATAATTCCGTCAATATAGAGCAGATTGCCGGCATCATCAAAAATGCCGGACGCTTTTTCTTTCACATAAATGTTTTCACCGGTTGATTTCTTCATGACGGTTTCGCCTGAATAAACATCACGCGTTGAGGCAATTTTTTTCAGTTTTATTTCAAGTATGAAGCTGTCATCATACATATCAGCCAGATTGAGGGTCCGGATGGCAGTGGTCTGCGACCCCAACTTAAAGAGCTCACCAAAAGTTTTGTTAAAATAGAGCAGCTCACCTGCAGTATTAATTCTGTAAATGCCCACAGGCACCTGATTAGCCAGCGTGCGGTATTTTTCCTCGCTCTCCCTTATTCTTTTTTCGGTTGCAAGCTTCACTGAGATATCACGGATCATCACGATCAGATATTTCTCCACCCCCACAGAATAATGGGAAATTGACAGTTCAGCCTCAAACTGCGAGCCGTCTTTTTTCAGCCCGAGCGCAAAATATGTGGTATGAGGCGAATCGGCATAAGCCCGTTTCAGCAGGTAAGCAGTGATAAGCTTCCGGTGTTTTTCGGCAACGATAGTTGTGACCGGTTTGTTTAATATTTCGGCGGGATCACTGTATCCGAATAATTTAAGGAGAGACCTGTTCACGAGTTCAATCTGCTGATCCTTAACAAGCAAAGTGGCTTCAAATGAATTTTCAAAGATAAGCTCAATCTTTTTTGAATTCTCTTCAACTTCAAGAAGGAGTCTCTTCTCACCCGTGATATCCCTGCCCAGTCCGAGAATCCTTACTTCACCCCCCGGAGTAATCTCTGAGACAGGCTTGACGGAAAGCTTTACCCATTTGGTTTCAGCCGATTTAGTTGTCAGTCTCACTTCTGTTTCAAGATTAGATCTGCCGCCGGCAGCTGTAGTCATCCTTGATGTGAACAGCTCAAGATCATCGCTTTCAACAGGGTACAGATAGCCCTCATTCCGGATACGTTCATCACGGGTGTATCCTGAAATTCTGTCAAAAGATTCGGTTATCCACTCCAGCTTTATTTTGCCTGAAGCATCTATCCTCAGCGAGAATGCAAAATCTGACATAGTTTCTGTCAGTTCTCTGTAACGCTTTTCAGAATTCTCAAGGTCTTTTAATGATTTTTTCTTTTCGGTGATATCCTTTATGTTCAGGTGAAAAATGGTGTTGATGTTATTGCTGATCTTTCTGCAGGTAATCTCAAGAAACAGGGGTTCACCTGCTGCTGATGTCACTTCAGTTTCGGATGAGACTATTTTTTTGCTTTCGAGTGTGCTGAAATCAAGCGGGATACCTGAGATTTTCTGATAAAGCGCTCCAAGCAGGTGAGTTCTGAGAGCAGTATGAGTAATATTGAAAAAAGAAGATATCTTATGATTGGAATAAAGCAGCTTAAAGTTGCCGTCAAACAAAAGAATGGCTTCATTTGAGAAGTTTGATACAAACTCAAACTGCTGGAGAATGAATTTTTTTTCCTTTTCAGTCTCATTCAGTTTTCTTCTGTTTCTGGCTGAGAGATACATATATCCGAAGAATGAGGCGAGTAAAACGCCTGAAAGCAGTATGGCAAAACTTATCAGTTCGCTTTTGTATGCGGCCGCAGCCTCCGATTTTTTAAGCAGCACAAGAAGATTAGCCTTCAGCGAGGGTATATCTGAGATCATGGCAAAAACCTCTTCCCCCCTGAAATCAGTCGTTTCATAAAATCCGGTTTTACCCTCGGCTGCAAGTATGCCCGCAAACTTTTTGCCGGGCGTGGTGTTTATGCTGAAGTAAAAATGATTTTTGCCCGAATAATGCACCATGTTCTGATCACCGATAACCAGGAACATTTCATTTGCGTGATATTCATTTGAATAAAATTCAAATATTTCAGGAAACACTGAGTTTATCTCAAAATGGAAAATGATATATCCGGAATTAACCCCGTTTTCACTTATCAGTTTCCTGACAAAATGAAGATGCCTGAAGCTTGATTCTGAATGTAAATCGGGATCTGCACAAATGCTTTGAATGTGGGGAGGAATTTCATTTAAAAGGTTTCTGAGAAGTGCGGTGTCAGTTTTTTCTGTTTTGCCTGCAAGGGTTACAATCCTGCTCATATCAGCAGAGACATATGTAATGTTTTCAATTTTTTCTGTTTCAGCAATTTCAGTGAGAATTTTCACAGATGCATTACTGAGCATTTTCCCTGAATTCACCTCATTTACTGCATTGAGAAGACGTGAATCACCACCGGTGAGAGTAATATCCCCCAGTTTTTCATTTATCTGATTTTCTATTATTCTTATCTTGACCGCAGAATTCTGTGAGAGCACCCTTTCTGTTTCAGATTTGTGATACTCATAACGCATCATCGCAAAATTATAAAGGAAAAAGGAAACCAGTAAAAGTCCGGAAACCGTGTAGATAATGATGGTAAAATTTTTCCTCAATGTATTGCGCATTCCACGTTGCTCCACAGCTTAAAGTGACAAAGGTGATTGTCAAATATTTGCAATCACGGATTCAATTTTCATAAAAAAAAGTAAATTTGCAACCGCATACTGCTTTTTGCATTGCTAATTTAAAAAAAATCATTTTATTTTGAGTAAGCGATGAAAAAATTAAAGACAATTTTCATATTTACCGTATTTCTGCACCTCCTTTTTTACACAGGATATGTGGTTGCCGCAGGCATTCACCCTGAATGCTGCAAAAAGGAGATGGCTGCAAAAAATGCACATTCTTCTTGCTGCGAAACTGAAGAACCCGTTCAGACTAACACTGAAGATGAATGCTGTGAAACCACGGAAGCATTGCCCGTTAATGCTGAAGATGAATGCTGTGAACAGTTTAATATCATGATCCCCGCTGAACAGACCCTCACACAGTGCGACTGCATACACCTTTTTGATACCGATTACAGTTTTTTACAGACTAATCTCAGCCAGGATAACACAGTGCAGCAATATCCGGCTGAACTGAAATACAATTCTGCTGATGATGCATTATTTAACAGAAACATAAAATTCAATGACTTCAGATTAAAATCTGATTACCACCCTGATCTCTGCATCTCCAACTGCACCCTTCTTATTTAAAATCCGCCGGTACATTCTTAACTCATAACTGATTAATTAATCTTTAACGGAGTCTATATGTATCCGGTAAGAGTTTTAATAATTCTTACTGTACTGACTTTCATCAGCCCGTTATATGCACAGGAACCGCTGAAATCTGTGGTCATGAGGGCAATTGAAGTCAGTCCGGAATTAAAAATGTTTGAAAACAAATCACAGCTTATTCTGAGCAGAATCACCTCGGGCACCAATCTGCCCGATCCCGTGCTCAGTCTCGGGCTTAATAATGTACCCATGGGCAGTTTTTCACTTTCTGCCGACCCCATGACCTCAAAAATGGTGGGCCTGAGTCAGGCATTCCCGTTTCCCGGTAAACTGAAGGCTGAAGAAGAGTACATAAGGGCAGATATCGGAATAATTGACCGTGAAAAACTCGCATTCAAGCTTAAATATGCCTATGACGCAGCACAGCTTTATTATGATTACCTTATAGCGGCTGAGAATGTAAAGCTCTACTCAGAGATGCTGGCAATCATGGAAAAGATGGCAGAAACCGGCAAGGCGATGGTGACCGTCTCCGAATCGAGTCAGTACAATCTGATCAGAACAGAGACCGAAATTGAGCGCACCGGGGCAATGATCACCGAGGCCGAGGGAGAGAAATACATGGCTGCTGAAAAACTGAGAACGCTGATAAAAGTGGATTCACTCAGTCAGATAAGCGGCTTCGGCAGCGCCTCACTTCCCCCCGTGAATGAAATTGACCTTAATGCAGTAGCCATATCAGACACCAATCCTGTCCTTTCTGCTTCAATGCTCTCTGCTGCAAAGGCAGTTAAAATGCGTGAGGTCATGAAATACGACTATCTGCCTGAATTCATGGCCGGTGCCGAATATATGTTCAGATCGGGTATGGGAATGGACGGAGGCAGTAACCCCGATATGGTATCGGTGATGGTGAGTGTAATGCTCCCCCTTAATTACGGCGGCAAGACTGATGCAAAAATTGAGGAGACTAAAATCATGGAAGATATGGCCTTTAATCAGTACAGGGCAGATTCACTCATGATTGCCTCTCAGATAAACTCATCTGTTGCCGGTTTGCAGAAAATGATAAAAGCATACAATCAGTACGGCAAAGGTGTCACGGCCAAAGCTGAGCTTGCCGTTGAATCGGCAATGGGGGCTTTCGGGTCGGGTACGGGAAGCTTTGACCAGGTGCTTGATGCTCTTAATTCGCTCACTGAAATTAAAACTGCAAAACTTAAAATTTATAAATCGATAATCAGGGAATATCTGATGGTAAAATATATGGCAGGATATTTCCCATGGTAAATAATGGTATTAAAATGAAAAAGTATATTTATCCCGCAGCGGCAGTGCTGATTGCGGCAGTGATATTTACGATAACCTATCTGCTGATTTACGGTATGCCCGAAAAATCATCAGATTCAGGCGAAAAAACTCTCTACACCTGTGGTATGCATCCTCAGATCATTTCTGATAAACCGGGAAACTGCCCTATATGTGAGATGAAGCTGACCCCGATGAAAAGCGGAAGTCAGGACGGGGATGTGGTCGAAATAATGCCTGAGGTTCAGCAGATGATGAATCTGAAGACAACCAAAGTACAGAGAAGAAGTCTTGCCCCTTCAATAACCACTAACGGCGTTGTGAAAACCGATGAGAGAAAAGAATATGTTATCTCAACCCGTTATGAAGGATGGATAGAGAAATTATATGCTGACTATACGGGCAAATCAGTCTCAAAGGGTGAAAAGCTTTTTGAGATCTATTCGCCGATGCTCATAACCGCCCAGCAGGAATATCTCACGGCGCTTAAGCATTACAAAAATTCACAGAATCAGGATCTGCTCAAAGCGGCGGTCAGAAAACTTGAACTTCTTCAGTTTCCTGATGAGGAACTTAAAAAGCTCGAAAAATCAGGGGAGATTCTCAACACAGTTCCGTATTACTCCCCTTATAACGGGATAGTGACCATGAAAGATGCCGTTGAGGGACAGATGATTAATGCAGGAATGCCCGTTCTAAGGCTCTCTGATATTTCTCAGGTGTGGGTTATAGCCGATATTTATGAAAATGAACTGAGCAAGATAAGGGTTGGAAATGCGGCAAAAGTTAAAATCAACGGGATAAAAAACAGTGAATTTGCCGGAACAGTCACTTTTATTGATCCGCTGCTCACTGAATCATCCAGAACCGCAAAGGTGAGGGTTGAACTGGTAAATGCAGGGCTGCAGATTAAACCCAACATGCTTGCTGAGGTTGAGATAGTTCATAACGGATTAAACAATGTGCTCACCCTTGAAAGTAATGCAATAATAAGAAGCGGTAAAAGAAATGTTGTTATCCGCTCCATGGGTAACGGCAAGTTCAGGCCTGCTGAGGTTGTGCTGGGTGAATATTCCGACGGTTATTATCAGATTCTTTCGGGGCTTGAAGAAAACGATGTTGTTGTTAACTCGGCTCAGTTCCTTATTGATTCAGAAAGTAATCTGAGAGCATCGCTCAATAAGTTTATGTCGGGTGGTGAACACAATCACGGCAGTATGCCTGCAACCCCTTCAAAAGAAGGGGGCACAGGAAAAGCCGCAGGTTCTGACACACATCAGCACTCAGCAGATGCTCCCGAAAATAAAGTGCCTGAAAAAGAGGGAGTTGATGTTGCTTCGTTTGATAAAAACAAGGACGGCACGGTGTTCCAGTGCCCGATGGACTGGGATGTGCTTGCTGATGAAAAAGGACGCTGCCATATATGCGAAATGAAACTGAAAGAATACACCGTTGACCAGGCTAAAAGTAACCTGAGAGAACACGGTTATAAAGTTAAGTGACGGTGATATCATGGAATCAGTAAAAGAAAATAAAGTTATAAATGCGGTGATAGAATGGTGCCTGAGCAACAGGGTCATTGTGATCCTGTTCACCCTGGGGCTCATTGGTGCGGGTATCTGGGCTGTTCAGAATACATCCATTGACGCAATTCCCGATCTGAGCGATGTTCAGGTGATCATTTATACTGATTATCCGGGACAAAGCCCCAAAGTGGTTGAAGATCAGGTTACATACCCTCTGACCACCAAAATGCTCTCGGTTCCTTACGCCAAAGATGTGAGAGGATACTCTTCATTCGGCTACTCTATGATCTATATCATCTTTGAGGAGGGAACGGATATATACTGGGCGCGGAGCAGAGTTCTTGAGTATCTCAGCTCCATAAGAGGTCAGTTGCCGCCCGGTGTGAGCCCCACGCTCGGACCTGATGCCACGGGACTCGGCTGGGTCTATCAGTACGTTCTGCAGTCAGACCGTCACTCAATTGAAGAACTCAGATCAATTCAGGACTGGTTTCTGCGCTATGAACTCTCTGCGCTTGAAGGAGTTTCTGAGGTTGCCTCGGTGGGCGGCTCTGTAAAACAGTATCAGGTTAATGTTGATCCCGTGAAACTTGCGTCATACGGCATCACCCTTAAAGATGTTGCCGGTGCGCTTAAGATGAACAATAATGACGCCGATGGCAGGCTGGTTGAATTTGCCGAAACAGAGTATATGATCAGGGCAACCGGCTATCTGCAGTCAAAAAATGATATTGAGCAGATTGCCATAATGCCGGCATCAGGCAAAGGATCAATGGGTGGCGGCATGTCATCAGCCGGCACTCCTGTTTATCTGAAAGACATTGCGAACATTGAAGAAGGCCCGGAGTTAAGAAGAGGTATAGCTGACTGGAACGGTGAAGGTGAAACCGTGGGCGGAATCATTGTTATGCGATTCGGTGAAAATGCACCGGCAGTGATTGAGCGGGTGAAAAACAGGCTTGAGGAGCTTAAAAAATCACTCCCTGAGGGAGTTCAGATTCTCCCGGCGTATGACCGTGCGGAACTGATCCAGAGTGCAATTGATAACCTTAAAGACAAGCTGTTTGAAGAAACCCTGATAGTGGCTCTTGTTATAATTGCATTTCTTCTCCATGTGCGCAGTTCGCTTGTGGCAATTTTCACACTCCCCACTGCCGTGCTGATCTCATTTATTATAATGAAGCTGCAGGGTATAAACGCCAATATAATGTCGCTGGGCGGCATTGCAATTGCAATTGGAGCCATGGTTGATGCATCAATTGTGATGGTTGAGAATGCGCATACCAAACTGCAGGAGGAGCAGGAGAAGCCTGAGAATGAAAAGAGACCGCGTCTTGCCGTGATTCTTGAATCATCAAAGGAAGTGGGACCCTCAATTTTTTACTCTCTGCTGGTTATCACTGTGTCATTCATGCCTGTTTTCACTCTTGAGATGCAGGAAGGCAAACTGTTTAAGCCCCTCGCATTCACAAAAACCTATGCAATGGCAGGCGCGGCTATTCTTGCGGTGACCATTGTGCCGGTGCTGATCAATTATTTTGTGAGAGGCAGACTGCGTCATGAAGAGGATCACCCGATCACAAAAGTGCTCATGAAAGTTTACGGCCCCGTTGTAAGGTTTGTCGTTGAAAAGAGATGGTATGTTATCCTGGGGGCAGTGTTTATTTCGGTTCTCACAATTCTCCCTTTCATGAAGCTTGGCAGTGAATTCATGCCTCCCTTATATGAAGGAGATCTGCTTTACATGCCGACCACACTCCCGGGCATTTCTGCATCGAAGGCGGGCGAGCTCCTGCAGCAGACCGATAAAATTATCAAATCATTCCCTGAAGTCGAATCGGTTTTCGGCAAGATCGGGAGGGCTGAAACAGCCACCGACCCCGCCCCGCTCACCATGATTGAGACAACCATCATGCTTAAGCCGATGGATCAGTGGCGGGCAGGCATGACCCCCGATAAGCTTGTTGAAGAGCTCAACAACGCGGTTCAGATTCCGGGACTGACCAACGCCTGGACAATGCCGATTAAAACAAGAATAGATATGCTCTCAACCGGTATAAAAACACCCGTGGGCATTAAGATTGCGGGTCCCGATCTCGCACAGCTTGATAAGACCGGCGCCGAAATAGAGGCAATAATAAGAAAGATACCGGGCACGAGATCTGTGATTGCAGAAAGAAACCTCGGCGGCAATTATATCAACTATGCCATAAAGAGAGACAAGCTCGCAAGATATGGCCTCAGTGTTGAGGATGTTCAGGATGTCATGATGTCGGCTCTTGGCGGAATGAATATCACCCAGACAATTGAGGGTCTTGAAAGATACCCTGTGAATGTGAGATATCAGAGAGATTACCGTTCTGATGTTGAACAGCTTGAAAGAGTTATTATACCGCTCCCTTCAGGCGGCAATATACCCGTATCGGAGGTTGCTGATATCTTTTTTGAGAAGGGCCCGGATATGATCAAAAGCGAAAACGCAAAACCCAACGTCTGGGTTTATGTTGACATTGAAGGAACCGATCTCGGCACATACCTTAAAATGGCTCAGAATAAAATAAGAGAGGAGCTTAAACTACCTGCAGGCTATTCCATAGTCTGGAGCGGGCAGTATGAGTACATTCAGCGCGCAAATGAGAAGCTTATCCTTATTCTGCCGCTCACGATCCTGATCATAATGTTCCTGCTTTATATGAACACAAAATCAATGACCAGATCTGCGGTGATTCTTGCAGCTCTCCCGTTTTCGGTGGTGGGGGCAATCTGGTATCTCTATTTTGCGGGTTTTAACATGAGCGTGGCTGTATGGGTGGGAATCATTGCCCTGCTCGGCGTCGATGCCGAAACCGGCGTGATAATGTTCCTTTATCTCGATATAGCCTATGAAAAGTATAAAAAGCAGGGAAGGCTTATCAGTCTTGAAGCCCTTAAAGAAGTGATTTATGAGGGAGCCGTAAAGAGGATCAGACCCAAAATTATGACGGTTATGACAACTTTTCTCGGCCTTTTCCCGATTCTTGTGGGAATGGGCACCGGCTCCGATGTAATGAAAAGAATTGCTGCGCCAATGGCCGGCGGAATTTTTTCAAGCCTTCTGCTTGAACTGCTGGTCTGGCCCGCAGTCTATTATCTTATGAAACAAAAAGAAGTAAAAAAATTATCTGAAAACTTCACAAACCAACAAAACCCAAAGGAGGCATTAAATGCTTAACTTAATCAAAATCGCGTCCGTGTTTTTATTCCTTTTCATTGCAGGAAGCACGGTATCTTATGCTCAGCACCACTCTGAGGATAAAAACAAAAAAGAAAACCATGAAGGCATGAAAAACGCATGCTGCGCTGATAAAGAAAATTGCTGCGGCGAAGGCAAAAAATGCTGCGAGGAAAAGAAACCCTGCTGCGAGGATAAATCATGCTGCACAAATAAATCTGATAAAGGCTGCTGCGGTGAAGGCAAATCATGCTGCACAGATAAAGAAAACACTGAAGCTCAGGCTAAAGTGATTTTTAATTCAGTTTGCCCTGTTGCCGGAGATGAAATTGACGCCGAAGGCCCCACAGTTGAATACAAAGGCAAAGTCTATGCATTCTGCTGCCCCGGCTGCGATAAAAAATTCCAGAAAGATCCTGAAAAATATCTCAAAAATCTCAGCGAAGACGGCAAAACATTCATCGGGAAAAAATAACCCGGCTTTTTTAACCGGAAGGGGGCTGCATATTCTCTTTTGCGCAGCTCCCGGTTTCCGGCTGCATGGTTCACGCAGATGTGAGCAATGTTCCTTTTCAGCCTTCCCCAAAGTGATTTAATCTTTTTTATTCAGTCCTATGCTGATTTAATTTAATTTCTTGATATATTTAATATCGTAACTGTCAGGTTTTATGTATCAAAAGAATACACACCGGATGATGAAACAGCCGGTTTAAAACCTTAAAACATACTTCCCTTAATTTACTTTTTGAAAGTTCCGGATAATTACTCTGCTGAGGCTTGATATTGAGTGGTAATAAAATAAAGAATGCAGGTGCCGTAAACAATACGGAGCAGCCGGTTACTTTTTTTGAATCTGCCGCAAATATCGGTACAACTTTTTTCTCGATATCGCCAGATGGCAGGCAGGTTTATTTTCTCAGCGGCGGCTATGAAAAAATATCGGGATATTCAAAAAACGAAATCCTGACTAATCCCAAAGCGTTGTTCAGACTGCTTGACAGAGAGTTTATTCCCGGGTTAAGAGCCTATTTAAAATCAATCAATGCAGGCAAAACCGGATCATTTGAATACAGAATCAAAAATCACAAGGGTGAGAATCTGTATCTGCGCCATACCGGAATCCCGGTGATCAAAGAGGGGAAAATAGAGCGCATTGATGTGATTGTTCAGGATATTACCACCGAAAGGCAGAAGCTTCAGGAACTGAAAAAATCTGAGGAGCGGCTCAGAATACTTTTTGAAACGGCCGAAGATCTGATATTTGTGCTTGATTCTGCCGGAAATTTTGTAACTGTTAACAGCAATGGTGCAATAGGGCTTGAATATCTGCCAAATGAACTGACCGGCAGGCACATACTTGATTTTGTTAAGGAAGATGAGCAGGCAGTTGTGCAGAAATCATTTTCAGAGATGCTTAAGACCTCAAAGCTTGTAACTTTTGAAGCAACTTTCATTTCAAAGTTCAGCAAGGAGATGATTTTTGAGGTTAATGCAAAATCGCTTTATGAATCGGGTGTTAAATTTGACGGCGTTGTGGGCATTGGCAGAGATGTTACAAACAGAAAAAGGGACCGTGAAAAAGTTAACGACCTGAATAACAAGCTTATTGAGGCAAACAGGATTATCTCAATTGAAAAAGAGAGGGTGAAGCAGAGAATCTCAGTTCTTGAAGAGCTTAACCGCCTGAAAAGCGAGTTTGTTTCCAATATTTCACACGAACTCAGAACGCCGCTTGCATCAATTATCGGATTTTCTGAGACTATTGATTCTGATCCTGAGATGCCGCAGGAAATGAGAAATGAGTTTAACGGCATTATACTGAATGAAGCTAAAAGGCTTGCTGCCCTCATTAATGACGTGCTTGATATCTCAAGACTTGAGGGGGGTAACATGGCACTCAACAAAACCGGTTTTGATCTGCCCGAGCTGGTTGAAGAAGTGCTTCAGAAAGTTAAAGCCGCGGGTAAGAAAAAGAATCTGATATTTTTATCAGAATACTCTCCTGAAAAGATATCAATATATGCTGATAAAGAGAGGATTAGTCAGGTTCTGGCTAACATTCTGAATAATTCAGTGAAATTTACAAATGACGGCGGCAGAATTACTGTCTATACAAGAATTCTTCATAAAGAGGTTGAAATTATTATTTCAGATACAGGAATAGGCATCCCCAAAAAGGATCTTGCCTTTGTGTTCCAGAAATTTTACCGGGTAAACAGACCGGATATCACAATACCGGGAAGCGGACTCGGGCTTTCGCTTGTAAAGCAGATAATAGATCTGCACAAGGGATACGTTTCAATAAGAAGTGAAGAAAATCAGGGCACTTCGGTTATTGTTCAGTTGCCACTTTCACAAAGATAAAGGTGCGGTTTGGAAAAATTAATATTCATTGTTGATGACCAGCTGCCAATAACAAGGCTGTTAACTTACTGGGTGGAAGAAAAGTGGGGTTACCGTTGCGAAATATTTCATAACGGCGAAGATGTTGTTAAAAACCTTCACCTTAAACCCGATCTGATTCTGCTCGATATAATGCTTCCGGGAATGGACGGTATTGAAGTTCTGAAGGAAGCCAAAAAGTTTAATAAAGATCTCCCGGTGATCATGCTTTCGGCTCAGGGAAGAGTTGAAGTGGCGCTTGAAGCCATGAAACTGGGTGCGTATGATTATTTCCCGAAACCGATTGAGGTTCAGAGGCTTGAGCCTGCAGTGCGGAATGCCATCAAGAACTTTGATCTTATAAGAGAACTTGAGTCTGTAAAAGAGAGTGTATCAATCAAATACAGCTTTGATAACATAATCTCATCAGACGGCAAGATGCAGGATGTTTTCAAGTTTGTGAGCAAGGTTCTTAATAATGATATTACCGTGCTGATCCACGGAGAAAGCGGAACCGGTAAAGAACTCATTGCCAAAGCCATACATTTTAACGGAAGCAGAAAAAACAACCCGTTTATAGTTGTTAACTGTGCATCCATTCCCCGTGAGCTGCTTGAAAGTGAGCTTTTCGGGCATGAGAAGGGATCTTTCACCGGTGCGCATCAGAGAAAACTGGGTAAATTTGAACTTGCAAATAAAGGCACCATTTTTCTTGATGAGGTTGGCGAGCTTGAAATACCCCTCCAGTCAAAACTCCTCAGGGTAATACAGGAGAGAGAATTTGAAAGGGTTGGCGGAACCGAACTGATCAGGACCGATGTGAGGATTCTTTCTGCTACCAACCGCGATCTCCAGAAGATGGTTGAAGAAAAGCTTTTCAGGGAGGATCTGTTTTACAGGCTCAATTCTTTCCCTATCTACATTCCCCCGCTCAGGGAGAGAAAAAGTGATATTCTTGTGCTGGCGGAGCATTTTCTGAACAGCTTCAATAAAAAGCTCAGCAAGAATTTTCAGGGTTTTACAAACAGAGCGCTCAAGATGATGTATGATTACCCCTGGCCGGGTAATGTCAGAGAGATGGAAAACACAATTGAAAGATGTGTGATCATCTCTGAGGGAAAGAAAATTGATGTCGAAGATTTTCCTCTCCACATCCAGACCATTGTTGCAGAAGGGGTTGAGAGCAGTGAAGAAGTCACTTTTAACAGAATTCTTCCGTTTGAGAAAATCAAGGAAGAAGCTATAAGACACGCCCTGAAGGTTACTGAGGGGAATATACTTGAAGCGGCAAAAAGACTTGAGCTCGGGAGAGCCACAATTTACAGGCTGATGGAGAAATATAACATCGCTGTTGCTGATTCAGGCCAGAAAAATAACGAATAACTGATAATTGGAGCATATTATGAATTTTACTGCAGAAAACATTTCCGGTATTATTGTTGTAACCGTTAATTTAACCAGAGCAACCCTTTCAGAATCTGATGAATTCAAACAGCTGCTCCTGGGTCATATTGACCAGAAGCATTTTCAGTTTGTTGTTGATCTTTCACAGTGTGAATTTATAGATTCAACATTTCTTGGTTCGCTGGTTGTCACACTTAAAAAAGTGACCGTGCTTGGCGGCGATCTTAAACTTGTGGGATTTCAGCCGGCTGTGCAGTCAATGTTTGAACTTACAAGAATGTATCGTATTTTTGAGGCATTCGGTGATAAGCAGCTCGCAGTAAACAGTTTTACAAAATAATATTATAACATGGCAGAAAACGGCACTTACAAAGCAAAAATACTTCTTGTTGATGATGACCCCGCATTATCAAGGCTATTCCAGTACTCGCTGACAAAGGAGGGATACAACTGTCTTACGGCGCCAAATGCCAAAGACGGATTCCTGACTGCAAAGGAGTTCAGACCCGATGTAATCATTTCGGATATCATGATGCCTTTTATCAGCGGCTTTGAGTTCAGAAAGATGGTGCTTGAAGATGCTGATCTTAAAAAGATACCCTTCATATTTCTGACTTCAAAATCAGCGGAAGATGATATTCTTGAGGGTTATGATCTCGGCATTGCCGATTATGTGATTAAAACTGCTGGTCCCCGCGTGGTTGTGGCAAAAGTTAATGCGCTTATTGCCTCGCTTGATAAAGAGCGGGAAAAAGCGATGTCTGAGCTTCATCAGGCCGCTGATCAGCTTAAAGTGAAAGTTGTGCCCGAAACAACCCCGGTGATTCCGGGATTTGAGATTAAACAGTTCCACCGTGATTTCGGCGGAGCGCCCGGCGGCGATTTTATTGATTATTTTCAGCTTAATGCAAACACCACCGCCCTGATACTTGGTGATGTGATGGGTAAAAAATGGGGAGCATGGTATTTTGCAGTTGCCTATGCAGGGTACATAAGAAGCGCTATAAGGGTGCACCTGCAGAACTCAAATGTTTTTTCTTCAAAAGAGCTGCTTGAAGGAATTAATCTTTCTATTTATAACGATGCAAAGATCTCTGAGGTTTTTGCAACCCTTTCAATAATCCTGATTGATCACGAAAATAAAGTCCTGAAGTATTCAGGGGCGGGTGATCTCCCCCTGTTTTACAGAAGCGGCGCAACGGGAGTGACCACCGAGATTGTATCTAACGGGCTTCTGCTCGGATTTGCCCCCGAGGGGAATTTCAGCGAGCACACTCTTAACGCGATGCCCGGGGATGCATTTATCCTGATTACCGACGGCGTGATTGAATCACGTAACAGTGAAGGAATTCCGCTGGGTGAAAAAGGTCTTGAAAGGCTTCTTAACTTCATGCCCGATGGCATTCACCCTTCCGATTATATAAAGGATGAACTGATCCGGTTCACCGGCGATAAATTTGAAGATGATGTGAGTATAATCGCCATAAGATCCTGACCGGTCTTCCTTTCAAACGAACTTTCGGCCGTCTGTGTATTTTATCTGCAGATGAGGGCAATTTAACATTGCATTAACATACTTATTGTTTTCTTTCGGGTGTAATTTATTTTTACTATGCCATGAAAGAATATAAACAGACCCTGAAAAAAATGATCATATCCCCCGTTATGTGGGGATTTATCGGATTCGCCTTTACATTTACCATAATACTGATGTTTAAACTTGCCGGTGAGCTCACAGGCAGAAGCTCAGATGCTTTCATAACTATCAATGATGTCATACTGGCCGGTTATGTAATCATTCCCGCATTTATTCTTAAACTGTTCATAAATCTGCAGGCCTTAAGTCTCAGCAGAAAACAGCCCGAAAGATTCTGGCGCCCGTAAAACCGGTGAGCAGTACCCTGATCACACCCGGGAAGAAATCCTGAAAGATGAATTATGCACAGGCTGTTGCGCAGCAGGTTTTTTCTTCTTAATTAAGATCCTGATGATCAGCTTCTTAAAAGCCGGCCGGGTAAATGATCCCGTTTTATTAACCCGGGGTACCCTGCAGCTATCCGTCATTCCTGTATACGTATTTCAGGACGATTCATCCGTCATTTCCCCTTTTTCTAGTTTTCCAACTACTTGTAATTTGAACGCCATACTACAGTCTTTTGCGCTCCTTCCCGGTCCCGGCTCATGTACTCTGTTTCTCATTACTTACCGTTCTTCCTGTATACGTATTTCAGGACGATTCAGGTTTAAAATAAAAAAGCCGGGCATTAACCCGGCCTGACAAACCTTTGTTGTGCGCTTATTCCTCCTGAAGGTCTTCCTGTTCGGGAACGATCTGCTTAACGCCTTCCTCGGTTCCGATTATCAGCAAATCTGTCATATCCGGAAAAACACCATGCTCTATGATACCGGGGCAGTAATTGAGGTATGAATCAAGCTCTCCGGGATTTTCTATCGGGCCGGTTTTAACATCAAATATATAATTGCCGTTATCGGTGATAAATGCAGAATTATTCATTTTATTCTGCCTCTGTGTAAAAGTGAATCCCATCTCGGTGATGAATGACTTAACAAGCCCTGCGCCGAAAGGCATTACCTCAACCGGCACACTCCATTTATCTCCGAGGCTCTCAGAGATTTTTGACTCGTCAACAACAATGATTGAATATTCGGAAGAAGCGGCCAATATCTTCTCTCTTGTGAGAGCGCCTCCGCCGCCTTTAATCAGGTTGAGTGAAAAATCAACCTCATCCGCACCGTCTATATAAAGATCAAGCGGTACGTTACCGTCAAGTTCAGTGAGGGGAATTCCCGATTCAAGGGCCAGAAAGCGGGTTGATTCGGAACTGGGAACTGCTGATATATCAGTGAGCTCACCTGTTTTAAGTAACCGTCCTATCTCTTCAATTGCATATTTCACTGTGGTTCCTGTGCCCAGCCCCAGTTTCATTCCCGATTTAACATAATCAACTGCAGCCATAGCAGCCTGTTTTTTCAGATCTTCCATTTATTTACCCGTCAGTTTACCGGCAACTATCTGCCAGAATGTTAGTAAAATTATCTGAATATCAAGCCAGAAGCTCCAGTTTTCAAGATACCAGATATCATATTCAATTCTTTTTTTGATAAGGGCCTTGTTCTCTTCCTTATCGCCCGCATCACCTCTTAGACCGTGCACCTGTGCCCAGCCTGTTATACCGGGCTTTACAAGATTTCTCAGTTCAATCTCTTCCACAAACTCCCTGTAGTCATTATTGAAGGCAACCGCATGAGGACGGGGGCCCACAACCGACATATCACCCAGAAAAACATTGATCATCTGCGGGAGCTCGTCAAGGTTTGACTTACGCAGAAATTTCCCGAACGGGGTAATCATTTTCTCACGCTCTTCGGCCGAAACAAAGACATTTGAGATGCCCGGTTTCATTGTTCTGAACTTGAAGCATCTGAACAGCCTGCCGTCTTTCCCGATTCTGTCCTGAATGAAGAAAGGGGAGCCCTTGGCGGTGAGCCAGTGTATAACTGCTATAAAAGTAAAGAGCCATGAGCAGATGAGAGTAAGAGAAAGAAAAGAAACGGCAATATCAAATGCCCTTTTCACAATTCTCCAGTGAATCTCCTCAAGAGGTTCATTCCTTACGGTCACGATCGGGTAATTACCGAACATGCTGACCTGAAACTTCTTTGAAAGGTACTTGAAGAAATCAGGTATAAGGTGTGCGCGCACCGCATTCCGGTTTGAGATTTTCAGAATCTCTTCAGTCAGTTCCTTCTCCTCGCCGTCAAGAGCAATCACAATTTCATCAATATCATGTTTTTTAACCATCGGTTCAAGCTCAGAAACTGAGCAGAAGATCTTAAAGTCTTTTCCCATATCATATGGCTCTCTGCCCGGAACCACAAAACCCTCAAACTTATAACCGAGCGAAGGGTCGTCTTTCAGTATCTCCATAAAAGATGCTGCTGTGTGGCCGGTGCCCACAATAATAAGTTTTCTCAGGTTGGCTTCTTTTTTAAGCCTGGAAAAGAAAAATTCCTTAAAGAGGATGACCCTCAGGCTGATAAGAAACGTGGTGAGCAGACCGTAAAGCGTTATAAAATTCCTTGAGTAAAGATCTTCCTTAACCATAAATATGAAAAAAAGAATACCAACAATCTGAACAAAAACACTTCTTATGATCTTTATGTACTGGTATGAGAATCTCTTGGAGTAAAAATCAGTGTAAAATGAATTGTTGTTTGTGCTGAATCCCCACAGAAGCCAGAGCAGGAGAACCAGGATAAACATATAATTTCTTTCAAGCAGCACGTGAGCCGGCTGGGCAATAAGCGCAGCAGCAAAAAAAGCCGCAGTAAGAATTAAAATATCTATTAAGACAAGGAGTTTGGAATAGGATTGTTTTTTGGAGAACATTATCTGTTAAAAAAGATATTGGATTTATCTTCGATATATTTTTTGATGCCGGTTTCAAATTCTTTACGGTTAAACTTTTCTGCCCAGGCAGCAATCTCAGCGGGATTAAATTTATCAGAACTTTTTTCAAAGCGGTTTACCGCATCAATAATTGCCGCAGCACTCTGCTCCTGGAAATGGATTCCGTTAAAGCCGTCTTTAACAGTCTCGGCAGTTCCCCCCTTGTTAAGTGCAATCACGGGTGTGCCGCAGGCCATCGATTCAAGAACAACAATTCCGAAATCTTCAATAGCTGCAAACAGGAAGGCTTTTGCCTTTTCCATCAGGATTTTCATCTCTGCAAAGGGAAGGTATCCCATCATTTCGATATTCTGTGCCGCAATTTTTCTGATCTTGTTAAAATCAGGTCCGTCGCCCACCACGACAAGTTTTTTATCGGGCATTTTATTGAACGCCTCAACAATCAGCCTTATCTTTTTATAGGGAACAAGCCTTGAACAGGTAATGTAATAATTATCCTTCTGTTCTGTGAGCGTGAACTTATCTGTATCAACAGGGGGATAAATAACATCGGCATCACGCAAGTAAATCTTTTTGATTCTGCGCGCGGTGTAAAAAGAGTTGGCAAGAATATAATCGGGGCGGTTTGCGGTTCCCTGATCCCAGTTCCTGAGATAGTGAAGAGTAGCCTTTGCAGCAGTGCCTTTAATCCCTTTTTTCAGACCTGATTCATCAAGGTACTGATGATACAGATCCCATGCGTAACGCATAGGGCTGTGGCAGTAGGTTACATGAAGCTGTTCTGATGTTGTAAGGGCGCCCTTTGTGACCAGATGTGAATTTGTCAGGATGAAATCATAACCGGAGAAATCAAACTGTTCAATTGCATAGGGAAATAAGAAAAGATAATTTCTGAAGCTCTTTCTTGAAAAGGGGAGATTCTGAATAAAAGAGGTCTCTGATTTTTTTCCTTTAAGGATTATTCTGCGCTGTTCCTGGTCAAGGAAATCAACGAGAGAGTAGATATCAAAATCATTGTACACGTTTGTAAATGACTCAACACACTTCTCCGAACCCGCATAATCTACAAACCATTCATGAAGCAGCGCTTTTTTCAATAGAATCTCTTTTAAATTAAGAATTTAAAGATAAGAATTATTAGGTTATTAATTTAAAGATAAGGGGGGTTTATAAGGTCCGGGATTACTTTAACGGGGCAGTTTTTGTAAAAATTTAAGCGATAAAAAGATATTTTTCCCATTTGGTGAGAATATCGGCCTTAAAAAAGAATGGCTGCCTTCAGGGGGGCAGCCATCAGTTAATAACCATGAGACTGATTAAGAATTATCAGCTTTTCTCTTCCCATACCTGTGCAAGGGTAACTATCATCTTAACAGCCATTTCCATATCCTGCGATGACACCCATTCAAGTATTGAGTGGAAATTATGTCCGCCGGCAAAAAGATTCGGGGTTGGCAGACCCATGAAACTGAGTCTTGAGCCGTCTGTGCCGCCGCGTATGGCAGAGTTGATCACTTTAACATTCAGTCTGTTAAGAGCTTCAACCGCATAAGCTTCAACGTGAGGATGATTATCAAGAACATTTTTCATGTTTCTGTACTGTTCAATCACGTTGAAATCAACTGAAGAACCGGGGAAAGCTGCAACTGCCTGATCACAGAGATCTTTAAGCAGTGCTTCATATTCTTTAAGTTTTGAATCAATAAAATCCCTGATGATGAACTTCAGAACAGTCTTTTCCTCTGTGCCGTTGAATGAAACGCAGTGAACATAACCTTCGCGTCCTTCAGTGGTTTCAGGTGAAAGGTGGTCTTTCGGGAGCAGTTCCATCAGTCTTGATGCAACTTTAAGAGAGTTAACCATCTTTCCCTTTGCATAACCGGGGTGGACGTTTTTACCGTTGAACGTGATAACAACCGCATCGGCGCTGAATGTCTCAGTTTCCACTTCACCGCGGGTTGAACCGTCAATTGTGTATCCGTACTCTGCGCCAAGCGCTTTAAGATTAATTTTCTCGGTTCCTCTTCCCACCTCTTCATCGGGTGTGAAGCATACTTTAATTGTGCCGTGTTTGATTTCGGGATGTTTAACGAGATAGTTCATTGCATCCATGATTTCGGCTATTCCCGCCTTGTCATCCGCACCCAGAAGGGTTGTGCCGTCGGTGGTGATGATATCATGGCCTGTCATGTCTTTGAGTTCAGGATTGAGCGCTGCCTCAATGACTTTTGTCTTGTCATTGGGGAGCACAATATCTCCGCCCTGATAATTTTTATGTATCACCGGGTTAACGTTTGCGCCGGTTACTGCAGGTGAGGTGTCAACGTGCGCAATAAAAGCAACCACAGGCACTTTTTTTGTTGTGTTTGAAGGCAGTGTTGCCATTACATAGCCGTTTTCATCCATTACGGCATCGCTCAGACCAATTTCCTTTAATTCTTCAACCAGTTTCCTTGACAGGTCAAGCTGTTTCAGCGTGGTCGGAAAACCGGGAGCGTCATCATCCGACTGGGTATCTATTTTAACATAATCCAGAAAACGGTCTAAATAAGTGAATTTATAGTTCGGGTCAAACATCTGTTTCCTCTCAATAATATAATTACAAATGATAAGCTAAAATAAATCTTTTTGTTCTGCCAAACAATCCCGGTGATGCCCCGTCCCCGAAAATATAAATGGTTGTGATTACCCTTTCTGAACCCTTCGGTGCCGTGTAAGAGCATTATCCTGAAAATGAGAACCGGCGCCTCAAACAATAATATCCCCTCTTAATCCTTAATTTATTAAGTTTGTAGATGTAATTTTATATCCCCTCTTAATCCTTAATTTATTAAGTTTGTAGATGTAATTTTTTCGGAAAATGGAATGAATGCAGTTGAAATAATAATAAATAAAAGGGACGGCTACGAACTCACAAAAGAAGCCATCGATTTTTTTATAAACGGTTATACCAACGGGGAAATACCCGACTACCAGATGTCGGCTTTGCTGATGGCAATTTACACACAGGGAATGACAAAAGCGGAGACCTCGGCCCTTACAGGCACAATGCTCCACAGCGGTGAGATTTTTGATCTTTCGGGTATGCAGGGTTACAGGGCGGGTAAACACTCCACAGGCGGAGTGGGCGATAAAACAACTCTGATCCTTACACCCATTGCTGCAGAGGCGGGTATAATCATACCGCAGGTTACAGGCAGGGGCCTGGGACACACCGGCGGCACTCTTGATAAACTTGAGGCTATTCCGGGATTTAATGCCGGGCCAACCCCCGAAGAATTTAAACACTGGCTTGCAACGGTCGGCGGTCTTATGATCGGGCAGACAAAGACAATAGCCCCGGCAGACAGGCTGATTTATGCCCTGCGTGACGTGACCGGCACGGTTGAATCGATACCCCTTATCACGGCAAGCATTATGAGCAAGAAACTTGCCGAAGGGACAAACGGGGTCGTTTTTGACGTGAAGACCGGTACCGGCGCATTCATGAAAACACATGAGCGGGCAAAAGCACTTGCAAATTCACTCATGAACACCGCAAAATCATTTGGGAAAGACACTTTCTGTTTTATCACTGAGATGAGCCAGCCGCTGGGGCAGTATATCGGCAACTGGCATGAAGTTTATGAAACCGTGCGCGTGCTGCAGGGTGATAACGTGCCCGATCTCTGCGAAATCACTCATTATCTGACCGGTGCTATCTTTGTGATGGCAAAAAAAGCAGAGACTCTTGAAGAGGGTTATGCACTTTCAGAAAGCTACATCAAATCAGGCAAAGCGCTTGACCGTTTTTACAGAATAATTGAAGCGCAGGGGGGAGATCTCACTCACCTTAAAGACCTTGAAAGCTATCCGCAATCAAAATACAAAGAATATGTTTATGCCGGAGCCGATGGTTACATCTCGTCGATTGACAGCTATATCCTCGGCAGATGCGTGATTGAGCTCGGCGGCGGCAGACTCAAAAAAGAAGATTCAATTGATCCCAAGGCGGGAATAGTCTTTTATCCCAAGATAGGCGATAAAATTAAAAAGGGCGACCTCATTGCCGTTTTTGACACTGATAAGAAAGAAGCCATAGATAAGGTTAAGGCATCAATACTCTCATCAATTGATGTGGTTGAGGGAGTTGTGCCCAGACCTGATTTAATCAAAGAAATAATAAATTGATCAGAACGTTTGCAGAATTATTTATCAAAAGTTAAAACAGAGGTAAAGTGATGGAATACAGAATAGAAACCGACACCATGGGCGAAGTTAAAGTCCCTTCCGATAAATACTACGGAGCCCAGACAGGTCGCTCACTGATGAATTTTAAGATCGGCGGAGAGAAAATGCCGCCCGAACTGATCAGGGCATTCGGAATCCTTAAAAAAGCCGCGGCACTTGTTAACACAGAGCTGGGGATTCTGCCGAAAGAGAAGGCAGATCTGATCGTAAAAGCAGCCGATGAAGTTATTGAAGGCAAACTGGCTGATAATTTCCCCCTGGTTGTATGGCAGACCGGAAGCGGAACACAGACCAATATGAATGTTAATGAAGTTATAGCAAACCGCGCAATTGAACTTGCAGGCGGAGTTATCGGAAGCAAGAAACCGGTTCACCCGAATGATGACGTCAATAAAGCACAGTCATCAAACGATACTTTCCCGACCGCAATGCACATTGCCGCTGTTGAGGAAATTCACAGAAACCTGATCCCCATGGTCACCAAACTGAGAGATGCTCTTCAGGCAAAGGCAGAAGAATTTAAGGATGTGATCAAAATAGGCAGAACCCATCTTATGGATGCCACCCCGCTTACTCTGGGGCAGGAATTTTCAGGATATGTTCAGATGCTCACCAACGGACTTGAAAGAATTCATGCTGCACTCCCAAGGCTCTATGAACTGGCGCTCGGCGGAACGGCAGTTGGCACGGGACTCAACACCCACCCTGATTTTGCAGTAAAATCGGCCGCAAAAATTGCCGAACTTACAGGCAAGCAATTTGTAACAGGAAGAAATAAATTTGAGGGACTTGCCACACATGATGCGCTCGTGGAATTCTCGGGAGTGTTAAAAACCCTTGCCGCATCACTAATGAAAATTGCAAACGATATCAGATGGCTCGGCTCGGGACCCAGAAGCGGTATCGGCGAACTTAACCTGCCTGAAAACGAACCCGGTTCATCAATCATGCCCGGAAAAGTTAACCCCACCCAGTCTGAAGCAATGACAATGGTGTGCGCTCAGGTGTTCGGCAATGATGTTGCAGTGAACATAGGAGGTGCTTCAGGAAACTTTGAACTTAACGTTTTCAAACCCGTCATAATATTTAACGTGCTTCAGTCAATCAGGCTCATATCAGATGCCTGCGATTCATTCACAGAGCACTGCGTGGTTGGCATTGAAGCAAACACAAACAGCATTAAAAAGCATCTTGATAACTCGCTCATGCTGGTAACATCGCTCAACCCTTATATCGGGTATGACAATGCGGCAAAGATCGCTAAAAAAGCGCACAAGGAAAACAAAACGCTTAAGGAAGCAGCAATTGAGCTGGGCATTCTCACAGCAGAGCAGTTTGACAGTTACGTAAAGCCGGAAGAGATGATTCACGCTAAAATGTAATGAAAGCGTCATGAAGAGAGCATTATTAATTCTGTTATTTTTGCTCCCCCTGATTTTTGCGGGCTGTCTGACTGATTCTGACAGCCCCGAAAATTATGAAAAAGGTGTAGTGGCCTGGATTCCGCTGGAAGGCGGGTTCTGGGGCATCATTGCCGATGGTAAAAATTATGACCCTGTAAATCTGCCTGATCAGTTCAAGCGCGATGGCATTCAGGTTTCATTCACATACAGAATTAAAAACACCGGGTCATTTCATCAGTGGGGCACGATAATAGAGATCATTGAAATAAGATCAAGGTGAAGACCTTTTTATCCGCGGGATTTTAAGAGTTTAATAATGCGCTGCCGGAACTCATACTGAATTTTTCAGGCTTAGCATTAAATGCAGAAGGATAAAAGGAATGGAAGAGCCCGTCATTGCTCAGAAAGCCCCTTTCGGGGTTGATTGCGAACCCGGCACTTATTACTGGTGTGCCTGCGGCAGATCAAAAAATCAGCCTTTTTGCGATGGTTCACACAAAGGAACCGGAATAACTCCCGTTAAACATATAGTTGAGGACGCAAAGAAGCTCTGGTTCTGCGGATGCAAAGCCTCCGGGAACAAGCCTCTGTGCGACGGAACCCATAAAAAAATCTGATCAAACAGGTTATTTTAACGCCCCCTGCAACGGGGGTTTTTTATTTATCCCCCTTTATTTGCCGTTCACAAAAAAAATTATAAATCTGATAATCTGATCATTAAATTCATTTCTCAATTCAACATTTTTCCGGATTATGAATTTATACGAGATAACCGATATCACCGGTGCTGTAACGCTGGTTCAGCTCGTCCTGTTTTCTCTCTATCTCCTCACCCAGGTAAAAAAGGGGGAGAAGAAAATGTATTATCTCAGCGGATTTCTGGGTGTTTCGGCACTTTTTATGTTTGAATTCCTTTTTAACCGGATGAAATTTGCCTCCCTGTACGGCATACCCGATATAACCATATTCCTTGCGCCTTTCAGCTTCTTTTTTGGTCCCACCCTTTACTTTTACACACGGCTGCAGACCGGCAGGAGCAAATCTGATCACGCATTCAGATTCAGTCTGATTCCGTTTTCAATCGGTCTTATAATTTCATCGGCAATGCCGGAGAAAAGCCACCTGATAAGTCTGGCAGGTTACCTGTTTTATTCAGGTATTTTCATGGTGCTTTCAATAGCAGAGATCATCAGGTACAGAAATGAGATAAAAAACTACTATTCAAACACCGCCCGCATAAACCTGACCTGGCTGCTGATCGTGAATTCAGGATTCACCCTTATGTGGTTTTCAGATTTCAGCAATTACCTTCTTGGGGGTCAGCTTAAAATTATCACCCGGAGCACCGCAGAATGGTTTACGTTTATATCGGTTAGCTGTAATTTCATCTTTGCTAATCTGATTACTTTCATCACCCTGAAAAATATGGGCATACCCGGGGCAGAGCTGCCTGAAGAAGAGAAAACAAAGCCGCAGCAGGAAATTCTTGATCAGGCCACGCTCAGGGAGTATAAAGAAAAGGTGAAGGGTTTACTGACCAAGGAACAGCTGTATCTGAATCCCGATGTCACGCTTCAGGATTTTGCCGGGCAGCTTGGCATAAATGCGAGATATCTTTCTTATACAATTAACACGGGGTTCGGCAAGACGTTTTTTGAGCTGATAAATGAGTACCGAATAATGCATGCGCGTGAGCTTCTGCTTGAGGAGGGCGCAGAAAAAAGAACGGTTCTTGAGGTTATGTATGAAAGCGGCTTTAATTCTAAATCTGCTTTCAACACCGCGTTTAAAAAATACACCGGACTAACCCCCTCCGGCTTCAAAAACACCAGAAAAGCGGGTTAAAGCCCGATGATTTTATCTGCTGATCTTATATGCCAGAGTGCATGATTCAATCAGTTCGTCATTTATCTGATCATCATTTTCTATTCTGATCCATCCGACCCATTTTGTGCCCGATCTTCTCTGAACTTTTGTGAAGAGATCCGCGGGAACCTCTCCCTGCATGAACAGCCCCAGATCAATTCCTTTCCTGAAAGGGTATATCAGTGCAAACGCATGATTTTTATAAAGACTCACCGCCTTCCTTGATGTCGAGACCCTGAACTCAAGAGAGCCGGAGATGCTGCTGATCAGAGTTTCGTACAGATACAGCTTCAGAGGATCATACCCGAAAATCTCCTCAGGTTCAGCGGTTTCGCACATATGCGACTGGTTCTCCTTAAAATATTCTTTTCCGCAGTGAGGGCATTGCCAGTTCAGAAAAACTCCTTTCTGTATCAGATGATCTGTCGTGTAAAATAAACTTTAATTGAATTAACGGCAATTTAAGAATCATTCAGAAAGTTTTATTCCGTTCAGACCCCGCTTTTTTCCGGTGATACAAAAAAATGGTTCTGATTCATGAAACAGGACGACCCGCCCACCCCCGTTTCAGTAGATTTGCACAAAAAAACGGAGAAAATATGAAACACATTCTTCTGGCAGTAATGCTGATAATGATTCCGGCAGTTGCCGGAGCGCAGACCTTAATAAAGGTGCCGCTTGATTATGCAAAAATTCAGGATGCAATTCAGGCAGCCGCTGATGGTGACACGGTTCTTGTATCACCCGGCACTTATTTTGAAAATCTCAATCTCCTCGGGAAAAAGATCACCCTTGCAAGCAACTTTATTATCTCGGGAAATTTTGATGATATCAAAAACACGATTATAAACGGATCTCAGCCCCGTCATCCCGATACTGCATCATGCGTTCTGATGATATCGGGTGAAGACCGCACCACCATGATAACCGGATTCACCCTCACAGGCGGCAAAGGGACTCTCTGGCTTGATAATCATATCGGGAGCTATTACAGGGAGGGGGGCGGCATCCTTATGGAAAATTCTTCCCCTGTGATAATGTACAATATAATAAGAGAGAATGAGGCCCTTAACAGAACGGGCGGTGTGAGTGCCGGCGGCGGCGGAATGAGAATGGATGGCGGCAATCCTATGATTCTCAACAACATTATTGTTAATAATAAGGGCAGATACGGCGCAGGAATAGTGCTTAATTATACTTCAGCCGAAATATACAATAATCTGATAGCCTACAACTCAGGCGGTGATGATTACGGCGGATCAGGTATATGGGCTTATGCAGGCACAAATGCCGTGGTTATAAATAACACTGTCATCAGCAATTCATCTTTAAAAGCCCCGGGCGGAATCCTTTTCTGGAATCAGCAGGGGGTCATTAAAAACAACATAGTGCGCGGAAACACTGCGCCCGCATATCCTCAGATACAGCTCAGACAGTCGTCTTCAGCATCGGTGACATATAATGATGTTCAGGGCGGATTTGCGGGAAGAGGCAATTTTGATATGGATCCTGCGCTTAACCCTGTGAACTATTACCCTGCACCGGGGTCCCCTGTGGTGGATGCGGGCGATTCAGGTGTGACATTTATGGATGTGGCAGGTATACAACCGGGGGTTCCCATGCTTCCCTCATTGGGAACACTCAGAAATGATGTGGGAATGACAGGCGGGCCGTTTGCAAGACTGCTGCCCGATGTGCCGGTTTCTGTGAATGAATATGATCCTGCTCCGGTTTCGGGATATCAACTGATGCAGAACTACCCGAATCCTTTTAATCCCTCAACCAATATCGTGTTCTCGCTCCCGCAGGCCGAAAGGGCAGAGCTGGCCGTTTACAACATCAGCGGTCAGAAGCTTTTAACCGCAGCAGAAGGGTATTTTGAAGCGGGCACACACAGGGTGGCAATAAACATGAATAACTTTGCATCGGGAGTTTACCTTTATGTCCTGAAGGCGGGATCAGTCCGTCTGGCAGAAAGAATGATGCTGATTAAGTAAAAACCGGATTAACCTCATAACGCAGAACTGAATCCGGGCATATAGTCCGGTTAGCCGCTGCACGGAGCAAATAAGTATCCCGGGGGAAAGAGATTCCCGAGGGGTACCTTTGTCTCCGTATTATTCCTTATAACATATATATCCCCGCCGTTAAATCAGAACATCTTTAAACTAACTCACCATTTAATTGAAAACCCCGCACCCGCCCTTTTTATTTGCAGGGATAATGATACCGGATGGAGTTCGGAAACAGGAATGCCCGCCGCCAAAAAATGAACGGAGATGCCGCTGAAATCACAATTTGACCGTCAGTCCTCTCATTAATGAACGAGTCATAAAAGTTATTTGTCCTAATAGTACCGGAGTTAATTTTGCCTTATTAATAAAAAGAGAGATCGGATGTCTAAAACCATACTGTTTTTAACAATTTTAATAGCAGGAGTCCTCAACGGACAGACATTAATAAAGGGAACGGTCAAATCAGGCACGGGTGAAGTGCTTCCCTCAGCAAATATTTTTATAAAAGACACATATGACGGCAATTCTTCAGATCTGAACGGTAATTTCAGTTTTGAAACCGAAGAAGCAGGTGACGTGATACTGGTGGCTAAGTTCATCGGTTACAAAGCGAAGGAAATACCTCTCAAGCTTGATAAAAAGGAAATTATTGTTGACATAGTGCTTGAACCCGAAGCCACCGAACTCAAAACCGTTGTGATTTCTGCCGGAGCATTTGAAGCCAGCGATGAAAAAAAGGCCGTGGTTATGCGTCCGCTTGACATTGTGACCACTGCCGGAGCAAACGGTGATATTTACAGTGCGCTCACAACCCTTCCGGGAACTCAGCAGGTGGGTGAGCAGGAAGGGCTTTTTGTAAGAGGCGGTTCGGCTGCGGAGACAAAGACATTTATTGATGATATGCTTGTGCAGAACCCCTATTTCAGCTCAGTACCGGATCTCCCCTCAAGAGGCAGATTCTCCCCGTTTCTTTTTAAAGGCACAATATTCAGCACAGGCGGCTACTCGGCTCAGTACGGGCAGGCACTCTCATCAGCTCTCATACTGAAATCACAGGATCTCGCCCCCGATACAAGAAGTTCAATCAGCGTGCTTGCAGCAGGAGTGGGAGCATTCCATTCGCAAAGGTGGGAAAATACTTCGGTTGGCGTTTCGCTTGATTATTTTAACCTTGGTCCTTACTTCAAAGCATTTCCGCAGAGAACCGAATGGGATAAATCACCCGAAACGGCATCGGGCACTTTTATTTTCAGGCACAAAACATCGAAAACCGGTATGCTCAAGGCGTATTCCACTTACAATGCCTCTGATGTGGCACTTCTGCAGTCCAATCTTGATGTTCCAGGCACCAAAACCAGATTCGGATTAAAAAATAAGAACTTCTATCTCAATTCGGGTTATTCAGATATTCTTGGTGATGACCTTACCATGTCGGTTGGCTATTCATTCACCGTCAATAATGATGACATTCTGATTGATGCCGTGCCTGTTGACCGCGATAATGATCTTAACCAGGTTAAAGCCACTTTCCAGAAGGGTATTTCAACAAACCTGTTTGTCACATTCGGTGGTGAGTATCAGCATCTGAACATAAAAAACTCGCTGGGCGGGCTGAGTGCCGAATATCAGGAAAATTACTCGGCAGCATTTGTTGAAGCCGACTTTTTTATAACGAACAACCTTGCGGCACGCGCGGGATTAAGATTTGACAATTCAAACGTGATAAATAAACAGAGCCTTGCACCCAGGCTTTCGCTTGCCTGGAAACTGAGCGACCTCTCAACTCTTAATTTTGCCTATGGCAGATTTTACCAGCTCCCCGATGCCCAGTATCTTAATTTCTCACGTGACTATCAGTTTGAAAACGCAACCCACTACATAGCCAATTACCAGATTCTGGCAGATAAAAGAGTTTTCAGAGTTGAATTTTACTATAAGCAGTATGATAATCTCGTAAAGAAAATTCCGAACGGTTTCTTCTATGACAACAGCGGAACGGGTTACGCAAAGGGTATTGATCTGTTCTGGAGAGACAGCGAAAGTTTTAAGTATGTTGATTACTGGCTCTCTTACTCCTGGCTTGATACCAAGAGGGATTACCGGGAATTCCCGACCCTCGCAACCCCCACGTTCGCGGCGGAGCATACGGCATCACTGGTTTACAAACATTATGTTCCGGACCTTAACACATACCTCGGCTTTACTTACAGATTTGCCACGGGAAGGCCATACTTTAATCCCAACAATCCCGTTTTCAACGGAGACAAAACCCGTGAGTACCACGACCTCAGTTTCAACGGAAGTTATCTGACCAATTTGTGGGGTTACTTCACGATTGTTTACCTTTCGGTATCAAATCTGCTCGGGTATGAAAATATATTCAGTTACCGCTACTCAACTGACGGAAGTGTAAGCCAGGAGGTGATTCCGCCTGTGCTGCGTTCGGTTTTCTTCGGATTTTTTGTATCATTAGATTATAAATAAAAGGAGCAATTAATGAAAAAATTTCTGTTTTTCTTTTTAATAACCGCAGTTCTGGTTAATGCCCAGGATGATAAATTTGAAAAGGCACTCGGCAAGTATGTTAAAATGCTTGATTCACTTTATACAATAAGTTTTGACGATATGATCAAAGCGAAAAACGGAGTTGAGAGAATAGCCGAAAAAGAAACCGGCAAATGGCAGGCACAGTATTATGCAGCCTTCTTCACTCTCATGCCTGTTTTCCGTGATACGGTAAAAAGCAACATTGATCCCTATCTTGATATGGTTGATAAATATCTTGACAAAGCTGATGAGCTTTCACCAAAAAATTCGGAAGTGTATGTGCTGAAGGCTTTTGCCGCCACAGGAAGATTAATGGTGAACCCCATGGCAAGGTGGGAAAAATATGGTGCCATATTCAGCCGGAACATTGAACTTGCACTTGAATATAATCCCGATAACCCGAGGGCGCATGCGCTCAGGGCACTCTCCGTCTTAAATATGCCCGAGGCATTTGGCGGTGGTTATGAAAAGGCAAAACCCCTGATGGATACCGCATCAGAGATGTTTGCTAAATTTGTGCCCGCACATAAACTTGATCCTGACTGGGGCAGGGATATGCTTGAAGAAATGAAGAACAGGAATAAAAAGTAATTTAAACGGGTGCCGGGGCGCTCCGGCACTCTCCTTTTAAATGCTGTTCAATTAATCATTCCCCCGACCATAATCAATTATCACCTTTCCTGAAATTTATAAAGCAACTCTTATCATCCAGGTTATTTTAGTACTGTTTCAGCACAAAAATTTTATTAACCGGAGTGAATATGAAAAGTCTTAAACTTTTTCTTCTTGCAGTTATTATCAGTTCAGTAAGTCTTACAGGCTGTATAATGGACGGTATACACGGCAGCGGCGACAGTGTCACAACCAAGTATGATTTTAAGGATTTCACAAGTGTTGCAGTAGGTTACGGATGTGAAACCGTCATAGAGAAAGGTGATTCTTACAGTGTTGAGGTTGTAGTAAACGAAAACCTGAAAGAGTACCTTGATGTATATCAGAAAGGTGATGAGATAGTTATCAGAATGAAAGGAATGAGAAGCTACAGCAGTCTCAATCTCAAAGCTATAATCACCATGCCCGAAATTAAATCATTATCATTGAGCGGCGGAAGCAGGGTTAACCTGAAGGGTGAGTTCACAACCGCTTCAAATATTGATCTTGCCCTGAGCGGCGGAAGCGAACTTTACGGCCATCTGAAAGGAAACAATGCAGACATGGCTCTCTCCGGAGGCAGCAGACTGAAACTTTCGGGCGGCGCAGATAAACTTGAAGCGGATGCAAGCGGCGGCAGTTACCTTGATCTCGCCGGATTCTCTGTGAAATCATGTCTGATAGGAGCAAGCGGCGGCAGTGAATTTAAGGTTGATGTATCAGACAGACTCAGCGTTTCAGCATCAGGCGGTTCTGTTATCAGATATAAAGGCGATCCCAAACTGGGTGATATCAGCCTCAGCGGCGGCAGTGAAGTAAAGAGAATGTGATCAGCATCAGCCCGCCGCGGCGGGTCAGTATTTTCAGAGAATGGGCTGCCTTTTAAATCAGGGCAGGAAAGATAATTTTAATGAATGCGGGAGGCTGTGAAGAATTACGGTCTCCCTTTTTATTGTTGACTGACCGAAAATATTTTTGCTTTTAAGCGTATATTTATTCTTCCAGACCGTTGATTTTAAGCAAAAAGAGTTTTTAGGATTTAGGGTTTAGTTTTTAGCCAGGCAATGGTTTCCGGCATAAATGATGTTGAAGAATTAGTTCTTGCAGAATTGCGGTTATGAATTACTAACCACATTTGGAACCCGTTTACGGTTTTGGAATAATATTGCCGTTGGTTTAACCAAAAAGAGTTTTTAGGATTTAGGGTTTAGTTTTTAGCCAGGCAATCGTTTCCGGCATAAACGACGGGGAAGAATCAGTTCTTGCAGAATTGCGGTTATGAATTAC
>JABWCA010000174.1 GCA_013359345.1 Ignavibacteriaceae bacterium | reverse complement strand
CTCCTGAAAAAAACCTGCACAGATTTTACCCCGCGCTCACTGAAATTTCGGGCGAAGGAATTTTGCTGGCGGATCATAATCTCCGGTTTCTTGAATGCAACAGGATGACTGAAGTGCTTTACGGCATTAAGCCGGAAAATATCGGAGAATACACATACAGCGATCTTCTGCTGCGTCCTGAATTTTTTTATCCTGAAATACTTAAAAAAAATCTTGAAGAGAACCTGAACCTCACTTTTGATTCTGACCATAAAAACAAAGAAGGCAAAAAATTCAGAGCCGAAGTGAAAGTGATGAAGCAGCGGCTGATGGATGAAACCGTCTTCATTTTCATGATAAAGGACATCTCCGAGTTCAGTGAACTTACACGAACCATTAACCTCCGCGAAAAATATTACAGGGCAATTTCTGTTTCAATTCCCGATTCCAATATCTATGTGCTTGATAAAGACATGAGATTCATTATTGCAGAAGGGGAGGAACTGAGGCGGCAGGGCGTTAAGAATACCGATATTGAAGGCAAGGATATCTATGAGGCTCATCCCCCGGATCTTCTCGGCCAGGTTATACCTTTTTATGAAAAGCTTGTTAAAGATAATGAAGCATCGGTTGAACTGGCTTACAGGAATAACTGGTACATAGGTAAAGGGAGGGCTGTGCATGCCGATAATGATCAGACTGCTTATGTGGTGCTTTTGCACAATATCACCGACCTTAAAAAGCTTCAGCAAAAAAATGAAGAAATAAACAATACCTTAACGGCTTTGCTTAATACGTTGCCTGTGCCGGTCTGGATATTAAGAAATGATAACACTTTCACAACGGTCAAAGAAATAACCGGTGAAACTGCAACCGGGAAAATGAGCATGCATGAAGTTATTAATCCCTTATATTATCTCGATAATTCAGATATCGGGAGAATCAGAGAGATTATTCAGAGAACAGGCAGTGTGACCGGACTTGAGATCAAAAAGGAAAACGGGGGAGTGCCGCTGAACCTGGAGATCTCTGCATCAGGTGTGCATGATTCATCGGGGGCGCTGTTGTTCACGGTGGTGGCAATCTTTGATTTCACCGAAAAGTGGATGAATGCAGAAACCCTTATGAGAAGAAAAGAGGAATTCAGGGCGTTTTCAAGCCACCTTGAAAAATTATGGGAGGAAGAAAAGGCTCACATTTCAAGAGAGCTGCATGATGAAGTTGGGCAGATACTGACTTCGATAAAACTTAATCTGATCAGCCTGGGCAAGGAGATTGACCCATCAGGGGATAATCTGCCTGCCGAAATGATAAAGGAAGAGCTGATTGCCACTGCCGCCATGATAGATAAATCGGTAATCGGGATGCGTAAACTTATAAAACAGCTCAGACCTGAGATTCTTGATTCGCTGGGACTCACAGCAGCACTTGAGTGGCTTTTAAAAGACAGCACCGAAAAAACCGGTATAAAACTTAATCTCAGTATGGATACTGATGAAGTGAATCTTGAAAGCGATAAAGCAACGGCGGTATTCAGAATTGTTCAGGAGGCCGTTAATAATGTTCTGAAACATGCCGAGGCTTCAGAACTTCATTTTTCTGTGTCAGACCTGGGAGCAGAATATCAGTTTATAATTAAGGATAACGGCGCCGGATTTGATGTCAACAGTGTTGATTTCAGGAAATCGTTCGGCATTCTCAGCATGTCTGAGCGCGCCGAAATTGCCGATGCAAGAATGCAGCTTGAATCCTCGCCGGGTTCGGGAACTCAGATAACTCTTCACTTAAAGAAAAACGGATAATATGATGATAAAAGTAATGCTGGCTGATGATCATCTCCTGCTCAGAGAGGGAATTAAAAGAGTGCTCAAAAGTGAAGGGGATATTGAGGTTATCGCCGAAACGGGCGATCCGTTTTCAGTCATTAATATGATACAAAAAACTAATCCTGATATACTTCTGCTTGATCTTAATTTTCCGGGAAAGAGCGGGATGGATGTGCTGAAGGATATCAGGTCGATGAAGCTTGATGTAAAGGTGCTTGTACTGAGCATGTATCCGGAAGAACGGTTTGCGGTAAGATCAATGAAAGACGGCGCTTCAGGTTATCTCACTAAAGAAACAGCATCAGATGTGCTCATAACTGCCATCAGAAAAATTTATGCGGGAGGAAAATTCATATCATCACAGCTTGCTGAAATTCTAGTAAATGATCTTACCGGCAGCAACGGCAAACAAAAGCATGAACTCCTTTCTGACCGGGAGCTGCAGGTCTTCATGGGCATTGCATCAGGTAAATCACAGACAGAAATCGGAGCTGAGCTGAACCTGAGTGCCAGCACTGTCAACACTTACAGAACGAGGGTGCTTGAAAAGCTCGGGCTTAAAACGAACGCCGAAATCATTTACTACGCCATTCAGAACAAACTGGTGGATTAACCCTGTATTATGTAGTATTTTTATTACAAAAAATTCTGTAAATCATTTACAAAACAGAATTTGTGACTTTGTTAATTTTGTACCGGAGAGTATGATTAATCTGGATTCTGTCTCCGGTAAGCAATTACCTTTTTAATCATCTTTTATTTTAATCTTACGGCGGTTTTCCGGCCGGTTTACATTTACAGAATTCAGAAATTTCAAACCAAAGGCTCTCAAAATGTTTACGGACGGAATAGTCACATTTACCGCAAACGGTAAAATTATTTACTGTAGTGAAGAATTCTCCGGGTTTCTGGGTTATTCAGTACAGATTTTAATAAAAAAAAATGTCGAAGATTTAATAACAGGGCTGTCCGTCCGTAATCTTATAAATTTCTTACCTGATGAAATCCAAACCTTAACCCTTATTAAGTCTGACTCAACCCTTTTAAGGGCGAAGGTCAGGCTTGATACTATTCACACCCGCTTTAATATAACATATCTGCTGAGGATTTCACCTGTTGATCAGAAATCGCATGGGAAATCATTTCCGAATTACAGTGAGGCTAAGTCTGATAAAATAATAAGGCTCTTCTCAGCTGATATCACCGGCAAATTCACCACTGTTAATCATAAGTTTTTTGAATCACATGAGATAACCCTTTCGGAGGCTTCGCTGAACCGGATTGGGGAATCCCTTCTGAGTTTCATAAGGGAAACTGGCAGGCCGGTTAACGGCGGAACTCTGCCCGATAATCTTTCCTGGAATTTCATGGTTGATAACGGAAACAGTAAACCGGTTTTTGACTGTATTATCAATCAGAGGATAAAAAATTCAGGTGAGATTGAAGGATTTGAAGTCATTCTTAAAGGTGTTCTTTCACCTCCAGTGGTTGTTACCGAGAAGGGTGAAAAAAATATCGTTCCGGATTGCCACGCAATTTTTGATGAGCTTAATGAACCTGTGGCGGTTCTGACTGCCGGGGGGGCATCAGTATATTCGAATGATGCTTTCAGGACAAGAGTGCTTAAAAATTCTGACAACACTGATCTTAATGAAAACTGCAGTTTCAGAGGCACAGATTCGGCTGAATTTATAACAGTGAAAGATTTTCTGAGAAGAAAGATCACAGGTAAATCTGAGTTATTCATCAGAATTGAACGTCCCGATGGCGGTACTGATCACTTCGCGGGAAATCTTAAACTTCTTGATATCAATAACGAAAGAGTACTGCTTCTTAGCGTAACAGCACCGGTTGAATCGGAACAGATACTTAATCTTTCACATCAGCTGTTTCCCGGAAGCAGCATTTCAGGGCTCCGCCAGAGAAATATACTCCTTAACAGTCTTCTCAACCGTATACCACAGGGAATTATACTGTTTAAGACAGGCTCAGAAACAATAGAGTGTAATATCTCTGCTCTGAGGCTTTTTGACTATTTTAACATTGCCGGCAGGTTCACCGGGCATGATGATGATCCCTATTATGAAATAACGGAACGGAATCATCAGGCGTTTGAAAAGCTCGGGCTCTACGGAGATAAGATGCCGAAAAGCGAGCTTTACAAAGAGATTGAAATCACCACTCTTAAAGGAAACAGGAAAAAAGTTGCCGCTACTGTTCTTCCCGTGAACGGTGAGTACGGAGAAGAGATAGTGAAATGCCTGATTCTTGCCACGGGAACTGCTCCCGGCGATATTCTCCCCGTTTCAGAATCAGTTTTTGCGTCATTACCTTTTGCTTTTTTTAATGTTGACGCTGCGGGTAAGATAACGGTTGTGAATAAACACTTTTATGAGATGTTTAATAATTATTCATACAGGGATATCGGCAGTATCAGTGCAGCAGATTTGTTTGGTCCGGGAGAAACTTCCGACTTGTTTCGTGAAGCACTTAGTTCTGAATTTTTCCCGGTTACGATACACGGCGGCGGTCTTAAGTATGCCGGGATGGAAAAATTTGATATATATGTGCTCAGAAAAGAGGATGCCGGTTTTTCTGATACGGGGCTTTTCACAATAGTGATCGTTCCCTGCACGGGAGAAAAGAATCATAAGGAAAGGCTGAAAGATATTGAAACTCTGAAAGATATCAATCTGGTAAGAGCAGGCATTCTTAAGATCATTACTTTCAAACTCCGTGAAACCCTTATAGGACTTATAGGCGTGAGGGATTCGGATGAGTTCACCGATATATCAAGAATGATACTTTCGGAAAGTGTTGATAAACTGATATCAAACCTTAAGATTATCGAGGTTGCTAATTCTATCCAGGATAAAGTTTATGTTCCGAAGCCGGAAACAGTTGATCTGATCGAGTTGTGTTCTGAATCAGCCGGGCAGTTCAGGGAAAGTGCGGTAAAAAAACATCTCAACCTTAATTTCGTGGCCTATGAAGATAAACTCAGTGTTGAAACAGATATTTATCTGCTGAAAGGAATAATCTTTTTTATACTGGAAAATGCAATAAAGTTCACTGAATACGGCAGTATTTTAACTGAAGTGAAAAAACTGCAGCCCGTAACGGGTTTCTCGGCTATCATTTCTGTGACCGATACAGGATACGGAATATCCGAGGATTCAAGAGAGAATATATTTTTCAGATATAAAGAAATAAACAGGGGGCTGAATAAGGATTATGAAGGGCTGGGGATGGGTTTGTTTCTCGCAAAATCTTTTGCCGATGCCCTCGGTTACAAAATAAATGTTGAATCAGTATTGGGAAAAGGCTCAAAATTTTCTATTTTTGTCAGGTAAAACTTTTCAGGGTGATTTATGAATAATATCGAATCAAGAAGATCCATATTATTCCTTGATAATGACAGAGTCAGCAGAGAAGTTGTAAAATCATATCTGACGGACAGCTATAATATTGAAGTTGAAGAGAACATAGAAGAAGCTCTCATCAAAATCAGTAAACGCAAATATGATTTGATTCTGCTTGATATTAATCTGGGTGTAGGAATGACAGGGCTGGATGTCCTTAGGTTTCAAAGGATGTCTCACCTTAACTCACAGACTCCCTCAATAGCCATAACTGCGTATGCAATGGAGGGAGACAGGGAAGAATTTATTGAAGCAGGCTTTTCAGATTTTCTCTCAAAGCCCTTCAGCAGGAAAGACCTTAATACCGTAATAAAAAAATATATAAACTGATTACCGCATTTTTAATCTTCCGTGGCATTTCTGTCACAAATTATTTTAATAATAACATTTTACCGCTGATAACCTTATCTCCTGCAGAGATTCTGTAAAAATATGTTCCGGAAGCAAGTCCGTTTCCGTTGAAGACTGCTTTATGCTTTCCCGCATTGATAAATCCGTTCACGAGTGTTGAAATATGAGTGCCTTCAGATGAATAAACATCAATTCGCACATTTGCTGCCTCAGCTAACCTGAACTCGATGGTTGTCTCCGGATTAAACGGATTCGGATAATTGCCTGCCATAAGATAATCGGCTGTTTTCAGTAAAATGTCATCTTCTGCATCAGTAGACGCATCCGCATTGACAACCTGCCCTGCGGCAACGGTTACAGTGCGGCGGTATGCACCATTAAGCGCGGATATAGTGTAAGTGCCCGGTTTAACATCTCCGATTGCATAATTCTCATTGTAGACAGGATCAATTCCGATTCCCGGATCGTTGAAATTATAGGTCAGTGAGTATCCGTAAGTTGTATATGGCGGTCGCGGTTTGGGGTCGGGGTAGATGTCCACTCTGGTCGAACTTGATGCACCGGGTACTTTTCCGTATATTGCTCCCATTCCCGGCATTGCAAACCACAGTTCGGGATTTCGCCTGCTGCGGGATGTGCCTGATGATGGTGAGCCCTCCCGGATCTCAAAATGAAGATGCGCCCCTGTTGAAAAACCTGTGTTGCCGGATATTGCCACCGGCTGCCCGGCAGTAACAGCACTGCCTGAAGTGACCAGAGGCAGCTTTAGGTGCATATAATAAACATATATCTGCCTTCCCTCCCATGTGCTTCTCAGAACTATATAGTTGCCGCCGCCGTTCGGTTCATAACCACCTACCGTATCGTTCGGATTATATGCCACGGTGTGCACTGTTGCATTACCGTATGCATAAACCGTATCCCACTTAACGAGGATATCCGCACCCTTGTGGGCATTGCCGGGGTTTGAAATATGAGGCTCACCGTAAAGATAAGAGCCGTTAACCTGAATGTTGTTTTTAACAGGGCGCTGCATTCTGAAGCTCTGACCAAAAATGAGTGTGCCGGTGATGAATATCAGAGCAAATGATAATAGAACAGTCTTCATAATGATTTCTGGCAGTTTTGTGATCTTTAAAAAACAGAAGATAATCTGAGTAATGTAAGGGAGGAATATAATAAAAAAGTCCGGACCATTTCTGACCCGGACTTCATATATCTGAATATCTGCTTCGGTAATCTCAGTAAAGGGCGTTAGAAAAATCCCTTCTGTTTCTGAGTGTGATCTCGTGTTCTTCGCCAAGATACTTGAAAATTGCAATGCAGGCTTTTCTTGCGCCTTCTTCATCGTATGGCTTGTTATCCCTGATCACCTGAATGAAAGACTGAAGTGCAGTTTCATATTTCCCCTCCATAAGCTCCCTTATGGCTGTGAGATAAAGTTCTTTAACGGGATCAGACGGGAGTGAAGAAGCATTCCGGTATGTTTTTGCAAGGTGCACAAAAGTCTTCATTGCACCGGCGATCTCAAAGTTATCGTCAGATATAGTCACATTATCAAAGCCCGCTTCAACAAATTGCGGATCTTCGAATACTTTTATCCTCGCATAACCCAGAAAGGCGGCCTCATTTTTATTATCGGCATCAAAAGCTTTTCTGAAAAGATCTGCCGCGGCGTCATAATTACCTGCTCTGAGCAGTTCATCCGCCTCCGCAATTTCACCCGCTTTTTTAAGAGTGATATTTTTTGCGAGAAACTTTTTAATCGCCCCTTCGGGCAGAGCGCCCACAAATTCATCTTTTACCTTACCGTCAACAAATAATTTTACGGCAGGTATGCTTCTTATGCCATATCTGGCAGCAACTTCCTGCATCTCATCAACATTCACCTTTGCCAGCACCCATGAGTCACCGGCATCTGAAGCCAGTCTTTCAAGCACGGGTCCCAGCATACGGCACGGCCCGCACCATTCAGCCCAGAAATCGACAAGCACGGGTATGGTTTTGCTTTTTTCTAAAACTTCTGTTTCGAAATTATTAATGTCATAGTTCATTAAAATCCCTCCTGTTATAATCAAATCACAATATTTTAATTACTGTAAGATTAAAATCACTCCTTAAAGATTCAGATCTGATGCCGGGATCAGGCTTACAGAATCTAATCTTTCACATGATGCATGATAAGATTAAGTGTGTCTTTAGTGCCCGGAGTAAAATAGATATTATCATCTGATTCAAATTTCGGTTCGCCGTACCACAACACTATTGTTTTGACTCTCAATTTTTTTACATCCATAGTTGTGACAGCGGGATACTCAATCTCAAAAGGAATAGGGGGAGTGCTCACCATTTTATACAGTTTCTCGGCGATAACATTTTCTGCGCCGGTGGCCTTTTCCTCAATGAGCTTAACAACAAGATCTGCATCATCGCCCAGATAAATCTTTTCAAAATATCTGGTGGTTCCCGTGAGTTTCAGTTTCCCTGAATTCTCTGAGGATGAACTGCATGCCCAGAACAAAAGGGGCAGCGTAAGCATGAAAACGATCAGAATTATCTGCTTTTTCACTTCTTATATTCTTCTTTCATTTTTGAACCGAAAACCTTTTCGAATTTTTCGACTTTAGGTCTTATCACGAACTGACAGTATCCCTGCGCCGGGTTTTCCTCATAGTAATTCTGATGATAATCCTCCGCGGGGTAATAATTGATAAGCGGACTGATTTCGGTAACTATCGGATTGTTAAAAGCTCCCGATTCATCCAGCTTCTTTTTATACTCCCCGGCAAGCTGCTTTTGTTCCTCGTTATGATAGAAGATCACTGATCTGTACTGAGTCCCGACATCGTTACCCTGACGGTTGAGGGTAGTGGGATCGTGGGTCTTCCAGAAAACCTCAAGCAGATCTTTGAATGACACTTTTGCAGGGTCATAAACAATTCGCGTAACCTCCGCATGGCCGGTCGTGCCGTTGCAGACCTCTTTGTATGTGGGGTTTACCACATGTCCGCCGCTGTAACCGGATTCAACATGCAGAACTCCCTCAAGTCTCTCAAAAACAGCTTCAACACACCAGAAGCAGCCGGCCCCGAAAGTGGCTGTATCTCCCGAAACATTTGTATTCATAAATTTCTCCTTCTTGACTGCCTTTGCAGCAGAACTCTTATCATTGGTGCAAAATAAT
>JABWCA010000173.1 GCA_013359345.1 Ignavibacteriaceae bacterium | reverse complement strand
ATGTAATATAAAAAGGATAAATGAAGTAATCCTCCCCGCTTAAATAATTAAGGAACCATTTGTAATGAAAAAGGGTGTCCCTGCTGTGATTTTCTGGTTGATCTGATTTGGATGATGATCTCCTGAATCACATCAGCGATTTATCATGCCCGCAGTTTCAATCTGAATTCCATCATATCAATCACTAAAATCAAGAGAATCATAGTGCAGACAGTTATTTTTCATTATTTTGCTTTTGTGATCGGGAAATCTTATGTAGCTCAACAAAAGAACTTTTAGACAGAATGCTGAGATGCATCATTCACTATAATCAGTAATGAAAGACTGAGAGTATGGCAAAGAAAACGATTAATCAACCACTTATATCCGAAGAAGTTCTTAGCGTGATCCGATGTGCCCTGGTGATACACAATGAATTTTCTAACGGTTTTGATGAAGTTATTTATAAAAGAGCCTTGGCAATGGAGCTGGAGAGTGACGGAATACTATTTGTCAGAGATTTTGAAATACCTGTATATTACAGAGAATCACAGATTGGTTCAAAAATAGTTGATTTTGTTGTCGCAGATAAAGTATCTGTGGAAGTTAAAGCTATCGGAACGCTGGAAGAGATGCATTGCGCTCAGGTTTATAACTATATTAAGGCATTAAATTTTGAAACAGGGTTGGTTCTTAATTTCGGTGAAACAAAATTTTCCTACAGAATAATTACTAATAAAAAATACAACGTCAAAAAGAAGATATAGGGGAATGGGATATATTATATCTGATTGACCGCTTAACTATTCTGATGAGTACATTTTTAATATAAAAACCCATATTTTCGTCAGGCTTAGGACGCTCGTTAGACAGTGAAGTCGAAAATATTTAATTTCCGGGAATAAACTCTCCCTACTTATACTATGCCATTTTTTAGCCTGTCCGCTTTCATATTATTTAATTGATTCGCGCTTGTTTGTAGTTGTGACAGAATATTCGCAATGGTCAACAACATTTTCAACTCTTAGAATTTTTCTGATGGTTGCAGTGACTGAAAGCTTTGAATCCGGTAATGTTTCCTCTGAAAATAGGACGGATTTTTTTGGCCGCCGGTATCTAAGACTATGATCTGAGAAGCAATAACGTTTTTTAAATCAGACATATGCTATCCTTTACCCCTCCTTATTCCCTTCACTCAAAAAAGAATCTGTCAACCTTATCAAGATAATCTTCTTTGCTTACCCCCGTTCTGTTAAACATGATGACGCTTCCCTTGTTTAATCCGGGATAAATTCTGATTTCGCAGTAGTAACCACCCCCGCCGCCGGCATGAGTATAGAATACATTTCCTGCGAGTTCTCCCCTGAACCAGCCAAGTGTCATTTCACTCTTTTTGCCGTTGCTGAGCATCTGATCCTCAAATATAAGCCCGAAAGTTTCTTTTCTGAGCAGAGTGTCCTGCCGGAGTACTGTCTGAAGAAATGTTGCAAACCCGCGGGCATTACCTATCAAACCGCCGTAAGCTGAACCATCAACATAAAAGTTTCTGAATTTACTCCAGCCACCGGCCGATTCCCCCATGAATTTATCTTTATCAAACATAAAGTTCAGTGCAAGATTCAGGAAGCTCCATTTCCTTATATATCCTGTTGAATGCGGCAGGCCGTCTGAAATCGTGAAGCCAAGATATTCACCGTCTGCATGATCCAGCCTTTGGATGATATTGTATTTAATGTAATCCCTGTAACTCAAGCCTGAAACTTTGCTTATAATTTCGCCAAGCACAAGATACCCGGGATTAGAATAGCTGAACTTTCTGCCGGGTTCATTATCCGGTTCAGAGTTTTCCTTCATTATTCTGCTTATAAACTCTGTCTCATTAAATTGCGGATCTTCTTCAGCAAGGTGAGCCCAGTTGAGGGGGAGCGGATTTGAGAGCCCTGCCGTATGGTTTATAAGCTGCTTGATTGTAATCTCTTTACCCTGAAGAAAATCACCGGTATAGTCTGAAACCTTCCGGTTAATATCCAGCTTTCCTGTTTCATGAAGCTGCATGACTGCCAGAGATGTAAAAGTCTTGGTGACAGAAAATCCGTTGAAAGTGTGTCGGGGCGTAACAGTATCCCCGGTTTCCATGTCTGCAATTCCCCCCGAGAACTCATACAGTATACTGTCTGATGAAAAGAAGATGTACTGAACTCCGGGGGTTTCCTCTTTTTCTATTATATGTCTGAGAAAACGTTCTGTTTCTTCGTTTGGATTCATATAGATACTTTCTCTGTTGGTTGCACATGATACGAGGAATAAGGCAAAACTAATGCCCGCGGCGGATAAAATTCTATTTATGTTCATCAGTCTGTAATTAATTTGTTTTCTGATGAAAAATTATTATTTCAGAGGCGGGTTTCTCTTATCATTTGATAAGAAATTGTGCTGCTTTTTGGCGAGCGTGTTACGGAGTCTGCTGAATGACACAGGTGTTATTCCGAGGAATGAGGCAATTGCTGTGTGCGGCACCATATTTTCAAGATTGGGATATTCACTCCTCAGATTTATCAGCCTCTCCTTCGCGCTGTCGGCTCTGAATGAAAGGTTTTGCCTCACGCTTCTGGTGAGTTCCTCCTCAACTACCTTTTTCCCGAATATCCTTATATCTTCAATCCTGTTTCTGAGTTCATCAAGAATCGTGACAGGGATTGACCCCGCAACACCTGCCGTGAGAAACTGAAGACCGTAAATGCTGTTTCCCCCGATTGTCCTCGCAAAGTGGGGTGTAATGACTGTTCCGGGAAGATAAAATCCGGTGGTGATGTTTTCACCGGATTCTGAATAATGACAACTGTGCAATATTCCTTCAAGAAGAAAGTATTCAGATGAATCAGGCTTGTTTTCCCGGGAGATGTATGTCTCCGCCGTATGTGATGAGATTTCACAATTCTGCAGAAGAATCTCCAGAGAAGAATCTGAGAGCTCATGGTATGAATTGAGTGTTTCTTTCAGCTTGTCTGTATATCTGTTTTCCATTGATGGCCTCCGGAGATTACAACTATTTTTACCGGAAAGATATAAATTATTTTTGAAGTTCTGAATATCCCGGAAGTCTGCAGCCCGGTGTATATTATGAAATTCTCACGGGAACCTTCCTTCTGCTTCCCTTCATTTGCTTTAAGCTGTGATTTTTATTTCTGCGAAATGTGATTTTCTGATTTCCTCAGCGAATAATTAAGCAAAGGTTTTCCGGGATTATTTTCCGGAAGGTTCACTAAATTTGGATTGCAATGAATAAATTTAACAAAGAATCGTTTTTCCGCGAAATTGCCGGCAGCCACAAAGGGATATTTTATAAAGTGGCGAGAACATACTGTGCCGGCTCCCCCGGTGAACAGGAAGACCTCATTCAGGAAATTCTGCTTCAGGTTTGGAAATCAATCGATAAATATAATGACTCTTATGCTCTTTCGACCTGGCTTTACAGAATATCCATCAACACTGCTATCTCTTACTACAGGAAACACTCCCGGATAAGTCAGGCGAATGTCAGGGTTGAAAGTGAATCCGGTTATGGCGGTACTCCCCCCGATAACAGTGAGCAGGAAAGAATCTCTCTTCTGATGAAATTTATCAGTGAACTCGGCGAAGTGGATAAGGCGATTATGCTTCTCTATCTTGAGGAGAAAACACATGCTGAAATGTCCGCCATTCTTGGCTTCTCCGTATCGAATATCGGCACCAGAATCGGGAGGATTAAAGAAAAATTAAAAATAAGATTTTTGGAAAGTGAGAAATAAGATGAAAGAAAATGATATTAAAAGACTGTGGGGAGCTGAATCTGAACCGGATTCAGGAATCACCAAAAAAATAAACGATCTGATTGAAGACACCGCTAAACTTAAGGCCGGTCATGAGCTTGAATCTATGCGCCCCATGAAGATATTTGCCATGATCATCGCTGTTTTCTGGGTCACCGGCGGGATCTATCTTATCAGCAATTATTTTGTTTTTGACCCCGTGAAGTTTCCCCTGATGTTTACTGTTTCGGCATCTGTTCAGATTGGTCTTGTATTAATTGCCCTGCTTATTTATCTGCGCCAGCATATCCTTATAAGTCAGGTTGATATTACCGAACCTGTAGCTGCGGCACAACAGAGAATCTCCGAACTTAAAACATCAACCCTTCTTTCAGCCAGGGTGCTTTTCCTTCAGCTTCCGGTATGGACCACCTTTTACTGGAACAATACGATTTTTGAGAACTGGGAGTGGTATCAGTGGTTTATTCAGATCACCTTTACTTTATTATTTGCGGCAGCCGGGCTGTGGCTCTTTTTTAATCTGAAATATGAAAACAGGGATAAAAAGTGGTTCAGATTTATAATGGGCGGCAGCGAATGGGATCCTCTTATGAAGGCATGGGACATTCTGGAGGAGATAAAAGATAATAATCTTAATGCAGCCGGCAGATAGTGTGGTATCCGTGCCTGCGGGTAAGATTTTGTTCTGATTAATCTAAAACCGCCGGATTAAAGAGTTGATAAAATGTGGGTTTCTCAACTAAGCGGCAGAATAAGGAATCCGGGGAGAGTTTCCCTCCCCGGAATAAGTGAAAACTATTTGATTAGCAGCATTTTCTTTGAGATTTTCATATCACCCGATGTGAGTTCGTAGAAATACACACCCGATGAATAATCTGATGCATTCCATCTTACGGTATGAGTTCCTGCATTAAGTCTCTCATTTACAAGTTCCGCGACCTGCTGACCCATCACGTTGTAAACCTTTAACTGCACATCTGACTGAACCGGCAGACTGAATGAAATGGATGTAGCCGGATTAAACGGATTAGGATAATTCTGAGCAAGATGAAAATCGGGTTTGCTGATTCCGTTATCGTCATCAACAGACGTCGGGATATCATACGTTGCAATTGACACTGAAGGATGATTCCCGGCAATAGTGAATGTACCTGAAAGAATAAGTTTTCCTCCGTTAACCTCAAGATCAACAGGAAAATCGTTGACTCCGCCGTTCATGTCATTCCAGGCACCGCCTTCAAATATCGCCGCATTACTTACGGGCACATCGGCTGCCTTATTAAACAAGCCGGTTATGACGGGTCTGCCGTTAACATATTCGATATCTGAAACGCGGGGATAAACACCAATCAGATTTTGATAGTAAATTCCTCCGTAAGCTTCTTTCCAGCCTGAGCCGTCCCAGATCACAAGTGATGTTGTGTTGCCGGTTCCGGTCCGGTCAAATTCACCGCCTATCAGCAACTTTTCATCCTGATATTTCAGTGCATACACCACACCTGTTACCCCGTTATCAGACGGGCTGCCTATCGGTAACCATGTATTATTTATATATTTTGCCAGCGAATTTGCGGCAGCAGTTCCCGCTGTCAGAAAGTAACCGCCCGCTAACATCGTATCTCCGGCGAATTCGATGTCATATACAATTCCCGGTGTTCCTTCAAACAATTCAACTCCGTTGCCGAAGTTTTCCCATCTTCCTGTGAGGAGGTTGAACCGCGCAATCGAGTTAACCGGGAGTGCATTGTTTACTGAATCACCCGCGATTCTGAAATAACCGCCTACATAAAGATAGTTGTCTTTTTTTGTAATGACATTGACAGAGGGATTTACAACGCCGCCCACTCCTATTCCGATCGAAGACCACTCGCTTCCGTTCCATTTAGCGATATGGAAAGCCTGGGTTGTTCCTGCCACTCCGAATGATCCTCCGACATAAATATCATTGCCATCAGCAAAGATTGTATTAACCTCACCGCTGATCCCCTCATTAAGCGCATTCCATGCTCCGTTTTCATAAACAGCGATGTTTCTTGCCCGTTCACCTCCAATTATACTGAAACTGCCTCCGGCATAGAGCCTGTTTCCGCTCTGAGCTGTGGCATAAACAGAACCGTCGTAAACACCTCTTTCATCAGATCCGTCTGATAATTTACTGTAAGCATTTGTTTGCATATTCCAGCTAACTATATTGGAGACAAGCTGATCATTTGCTTTTGTAAGGAAACCTCCGATATAGAGATGATTATTCACAGCCTGAAGTGCTGTTCCTGTTCCCGGAAAATCGGAGCTGTGATATACGATTCCTGTACTAAGAGTGCTCCACGACGTACCGTTCCATTTTGCAACACTCGATACCTCACTGTTTCCGGCAAGAGTAAACGCTCCCGTAACATAGACATCGTTATTTACTATTTCAATTGAGCGGACATCCGGCTGTGATGAACCCGCAAAGGGTGAGATGCCTCCCGCAAGCTGATGCCAGCCGGTGCCGTCCCATCTTGCGATCCCTTTTGCACCGATGGTGCCTGCAGTATCAAAATAACCGGTGATATAAATGTTTCCCTGCTGGTCGGTATCCATATCCCTGATCCAGTCATTCACTCCTCCGCCGACTTCACTCCACTGCGATCCGTTCCATCTGGCAAAGCCTCGTGCGGGAACCGTTCCTGCCATGCTGAATTTACCACCGACATAAAGTTCATTCCCTTTCTGTATCATCGCATAAGCATATGCTGGATCTTCGGGATACTCATTCCATAAACCGGTGCTGAAAAGCTCCCACTGCCCTGTATTGATATTCCAGCCGCCGATTCCCTGAGCCGTTTCGGTGCCGACAATATTAAAAAAGCCGCCGAAAACGACATAATCACCGTACGTTGCCATTGAATAAACCTGACCGGGACCAACAATAGTATCACCCGAAAAAGTCACCTGACGGTTTCTTACCCCGTTCAGTGTATCCTGGCCGAGGGTCTGCCATGCGGTTCCGTCCCAGTATGCAAGTCCGTTTGCAGTAACTGAACCGGCTTTCGTGAAGGACCCTCCGACAAACAGCCTGTTGTTAATATAGGCTAATCCGTAAACGGGGCCGTTCACTCCGTTCTCGGTTGCTTCACCTATTGAATGCCAGTTTGCCCCGTCCCATTTTGCGAGATTTGTGGCAATTTCTGATCCCGCAACAGAAAAATCTCCGCCGATATAAAGATTCGTGCCGTCAGAGGTCATTGTATATATCACTCCCTTTACAACACCGGGCACGGTAAACTCCTGACTCCATGTTCCGGCTGATCCGGCTGATTTTACCATCGGATGGTGGTTCTGATTCTGTTTAATTCTTTCATCTGTCTTATATTTGCTCCCGGCATGCTGAGCATACTGCATATTTGCAGCACACATCAGCGCGACCAGCAGAAGATTAAGTGTTTTTTTCATTGTTTTTCCTGTTATGTGATTTGTTTTGATTCAGACCCTTTTTACAACCTGTTCTGTTTAACAATTCTGATGTTCCGGCACTCTGAGGGATTTTCTGCGGTATCTCCCCGATAATTTTATCTCCGGCAATTCAAAAGAGGCGCAGAGAAATGTCTGGATAGCTTTTAATGCAGAGCTTTCCCCGATCCTCACAATCTGAGCAATTACCCCGGAAATATCTTATGGCCCTGTTCAGACCCGGGCAACCGGATATATGATGCACGGCATACTCTGAGACTGCTCAGTGAAGTGAAAAATGAACTACCCCATTATAAATATTCAGGACATTCACGGGTCTGATTTTTAAATAAAACGCATTTATCCTGTTTTACCGGTTTACCCGGCTTTTGAACGGTAAATGAACGGGAACCCGTCATTATTTATTTCAGGGGAATTATTGCTGCCGGATGCGCTGAAAAGATTTTTTGACAGAATAAAGTGATTTCACCTCCCGGCGGCAAAATATTAAAGATGTTTCCGGTGTACCTGTTTTGCTTATTTACACACTATTAAGGAGGCAGGTTACAGATGATGCAAACTCTTTGGAGAGGTTCAGCAATATCGGGTCGGCAATGCAACATCAGTTATGTTCATGAGATTATTTTCAGGCATTATCCGGCGTTTTATCCGTTGAAACAAGTTCAGAATCGAAATTAATAATTAATTTTCGGTGCGGTTCTCTTCGGTTGTTTTGCACCAAAGCACCTGTTCTCACAAATCAGTTTTATTTATTATTCAGGAAAGGATTTACATGGAAGGATTTAAGTTGATAACCAATGCTGGCATTGAGATTCGGTTCCGTTATTACACAGAGGAAGCACCACGGAGCTGCGATGCATTTAATTCCGCCCTTCCGCTCACACGGGTTATGTACCATGCAAGAGTCTCAGGTCAGGAAATCTGGTTTGATAATCTCCCGGAACTTGATATAATTCAGGAGAATGCATCTGTCTTTACGGTTCCCGGTGAAGTGGTTCTTGGTCCCTCCCGACCCAAAAGAACAAAAACCGCCGGTTGTTTCGGCATATATTACGGGGAAGGGAAAGGTCTTGATGCCTGTAACATTTTTGCCTGTGTTGCTGATGAAGACAGGGAAAAACTTACATCATTAGGTGAAAATATCTGGAAAAACGGAGCGATCGAAGTGAGGTTTGAGAGCCTTGACCAGTAAATCTGATATTGTACAGTATCGGATTATAACTTAACAATAATTCAGCCCGTAGTAAACCCCCGAATATTTCTTAAAGCGGGAAAATATCATCTTTCGGGTTTATCAGTTGAGGATGTTTTATTGCACTGGAACAATACGAGGGTAAAAATCCTTTCTGCAATATCTGCTAAAAATAAATAATCCGGGAATTGAGGATATTTCAGGATCTATTGTAAATGGTTTTATTGTGACTTATCATCTGTTTACCATTCCTCACACCCCCGCCAGCCTCATAACCAGAAAAAGGAGAATTCCGGCAGTGCCGCCAAGGTAAATGTACCTGATAAACTTTCTTCCTTCATCTCCCTTGCTCCTGAACAGGCGG
>JABWCA010000172.1 GCA_013359345.1 Ignavibacteriaceae bacterium | reverse complement strand
GCCAAGTCTGTGAAACTTTGATGGCTCTCTTAAAAATTCTATAATTTCCTGTAATTCAACCTTTGCTTCATCAGCGCCTGCAACATCCTTGAATGTGACTTTATTGGTCGACTGATTAATCATCTTTGCACGGCTTTTCCCGAAGTTAAAGATACCCCGTGAACCGCCTCCGGCTCCGCCCTGCATTCGCTTCATAAAGAAGAACCATACAGCTATAATAAGAATCCAGGGAATCATGCTCAGCAGAATGTTAAGCCATTCGTTTGATTGCTGCTCATAAGTGTACTTAAGCCCTTTTGACTCCCAGATCTTGCTCTGTTCAGTTATTTCAGGCTCGGGAATATAAACCGATACATTTTCTATGTTATCTTTCGGTTCATTATTCACATAAACTCTTTCACCGGCTCTTATTTTGCCCTGAAAAAAGTAATTTTTGCCATCGGTGACTTTAACCGTGGCAGATTCAATGGCATTTGTATCCAGAAGTCGTTTGTACTCAGGGAGTGTGATCTCAACAAAGTTGCCTGTGTCTCCTCTGAAAAGCTGCATTGCAACCACTGCAGCTATGATCACAAAACCCCACGCAAAAACCATCCTCATCACTTTCGACCAGTCAAAATTATCATCGGGTCTGTTCTGATTATTATTCTGCTTCTGTCCTTTAGGATTATTGTTATCCATTTTCAGTTTTATTCCTAATCTTTTCTTTACTGATATTAAATGAACATTTTGTAATTTTTATTTATCAAGAGCATATATGGCGCGGAGGTTTCTGTACTTCTGAGCAAGATCCATTCCGTACCCTATGACAAATTTATTTTCTATCTCAAATCCGGTATAATCTATTTTTATATCATATTTGAGGGCTGCAGGCTTGAAAAGCAGCGTTGCAACCTTTATGCTTGATGGGTTCTTCTGTCCCAGAAGATTCAGAATGAACTTCAGTGATAAACCCGTATCAACAATATCTTCAACAACTATAAGATCTCTTTCGTTCACGATAGAATCGATATCCTTGAGCACTTTTATTGAGCCTGAAGAGTATTTCGAACTGCCGTAGGAAGAGACTTTTGCAAAATCAACTTCACACTCACCTGAATAACTTTTAAGCAGATCGCCAAAAAAGATACAGGCTCCGTTAAGAACACCCACAAAAATGGGGCATTTGCCCTGATAGTCTTTCGTGATCTGTTCTCCCATTTCCAGAATTCTGCTCTGAATTCTTGCCTCAGAAATAAATTCTGAAAACACTTCGTCATTGTAAACTATTTTTTCCATCGGGTATAAATTCAATTTTTAATAAAATCTTACTCTTCTCAGTGACTTTAAAATCATCGCTTATGCGGTATCCCACAAGCCAGATGATCTCATCCCCAGCCAGCAAAACCTTTAATTTTTCCTTTTCATCTTTCGGGATTTTCAGATTTGTTGCAAAATCAGATATTTTCTGCTTTCCTCTCATCCCGAGCGGCCTGAAAGAATCACCCGGCCTTGCATTTCTTACTGTTAATCTGCATTCCTCTTTGAGCGCAATAATTTCAGAATTACGTGATCCTGAAGCCCTGAAGGTGCCGGTCAGTTCAGAAATCAGCTGCCCGCCCGGTATAATGGCAGTCTTGCCGCAATCAAATGAGACGCTGAAATCCTGACTTTGTTTCAGAACCATGACCCTTAAATTATCACGGTCATTGATGATTCTGAGCCCTCCGGTGAGGTTAATTTCCTTGCCTGCATCAAGGCGGGTGAGGTTTTTTATTAATTTCAGATTAACAAAACTTAAATTTACATTAAAATATTTTTTAATGCTATATTTTATTATTTCATCATAACTGAGGCCCCCGAATCTCTTCACCAGATTGTGAGGAACTGTGAGCACTCCGTTTTCAGGCGGCTTTATAACCTTTAAAGCCAGCTTTAAGCCCCGTTTTTCACTGAAACGCCTTAATTCATTAAAATACTCTGTGCGGTTAAGAATATTATTTAAGATTCCGGGATTAACAGATCTGAGGTATGGCAGAACCTCATGCCTTACTTTATTTCTCCTGAATGAAAGATCTTTATTTGTGCTGTCACTACGGTATTCAATTCCGTTCGTATCAAGGAATTCCCGTATTTCAGCACCGGTGATACTAAGAAGCGGCCTTATAATGTTTCTGTTTTTGAGAGGAATACCTGCCAGTCCACCTATTCTGCTCCCCCACAGAAGACTCATTACAAATGTTTCTGCATTATCATCAGAATTATGGCCCGTTGCAATAAGATTACAGCCCTCAACTGCGGCAAAATCCTTAAGAATGCTGTATCTGAGTTTCCGTGCCCCCATTTCTGTTGAGTATCCGTGTTCCGAGCAGTAATTTTTCACATCGGCTTTTCCTGCAAAAAAGGGGATTTTTAATCCGGCTGCAAATTTACGGCAGAACTCTTCATCGCTTTCAGATTCTGCACCGCGCAGCTGATGATTCACATGGCAGAGAGCCGTCTCAAATCCTGCTGCCGCAGATATTTCATTTAAGGCAAGGCATAAAAAAACAGAATCTGCTCCTCCGCTGAATGCAATAAGTATTTTATCGCCCCTGACGGCAAGCCTGTTTTCTTTTATAAAACCATGCACCCTGCCGAACAGCTTTTCCATCAATAGCCCATTTTTCTGAGCCATTCTTCGGTCATACCGGGTTTGCCTCCCCCTTTAACGATATTAAGAACATATTTGCCGAGAAGATCAAACTCAAGGTTCACCTCAGAACCCGTGTTTTTGTTTTTAAGGCAGGTAACTTCCCATGTATGAGGAATCACTGCAACCTTGAAGAAACCGGTTCCCTTCTCAGCAACCGTGAGGCTGATGCCGTCTATCGCTATTGAGCCCACCGGTATCAGATTATCATCATACTCAGTGGGGTATTCCACGTAAACCTCGTAGCTTGATGATAGCTTTATAAGCTTTGAAATTCTTCCGGTGCAGTCAACATGACCGGCAACAAAGTGCCCGCCAAGCCTTGATGAAGGGGTTAATGATCTTTCAAGATTCACCTTATCACCCATGTTGATATGTCCGAGGGTCGTTTTTTTCAGCGTCTCCTCAACAGTGTCAACTGTGAATGTATTCGCTTTTATTGATGTGACTGTCTGACAAACGCCGTCAACATTCACGCTGTCACCAATTTTAAGATCATCAAATATATGGTGCGCGGAGATTGTAAGGGTTAAACCGTTGCCCTTACGGGATTTGTTTATGAGGATTCCTGTTTCCTCAACCAGTCCGGTAAACATAGCTATTTCTTGTTATATATTAATAAAACGTCATCACCGAACACTTCAGTACCGGCAAGTGTGAACTGCGGCGCATTTTCAAGGTTTGATAAATCCTTGCCTCTGAATGCGCTTATACCGTTATTAAGAATTTTCGGTGATACAAATATATAAAGTTTATCGGCAAGTTGATTTGAGATAAAAGAAGTGAAAAGTTCAGCTCCCCCTTCAACCAGTACCGAGGCTATATCCAGAGTGTAAAGCTGACTGAGTATCTGACCGAGCGGAAGGCGACCCGCAGTATCGGTTTCAAACCCGAAAATCTTAACCCCCTCTTGAATCAGTTTGCGGGCTTTCTCTGTGCTGAGGTTAGATTCAGAAGTCATGACTACCGATCTCCCGTCGGGTGCAAGGCGGCAGAAATTACTTTTGTGGTCAATCCTGAGTTTAGTATCAAGCACTATTCTGTAAGGATCCCTCCCGTCATGATGTCTCACATTTAACGACGGGTCATCTGCCAGCAGAGTGCCTGAACCCACCATTACGGCATCGTACCCGCTGCGCAGACGGTGAACATATTTTCTTGATTCCTCATTGGTGAGCCACTTTGATGAACCGGATGAATCAGCTATTCTGCCGTCAATAGTCTGGGCTGTTTTTAGGGCAACAAAAGGTTTGTTTTCAGAGATAAATTTGATAAACTGCTCGTTAAGCATTCTGCCTTCTTTTTCCAGGATTCCGCTTACGGTTTCAATGCCGTGATCATTTAATTTTTTTAAGCCTCTTCCCTTCACAAGCGGATTGGGGTCAACCAAAGAAACCACAACTCTGGCAATTTTTTTTCTGATTATTTCATCCGCGCAGGGAGGTGTTTTTCCGTGGTGTGAACAGGGCTCAAGATTTACATAAAGGGCGGCACCTTCAGGATCTTCACTGCATGATCTGAAAGCCTCAATTTCTGCATGACTGCTTCCGTATTTCTGATGGAATCCCTCTCCGATAATTTTTCCGTTTTTTACAATTACACAACCTACAAGGGGGTTGGGGCTTACACTGCCCCTCCCCTTTTCGGCTAATTCAAAACAGAGACGGAGATAATCCTCATCAGTCACTTTTATTCAATTCCGAGTATTTCGTAGTCGATTATTCCTGCGGGGGCTTTAACTTTAACGAGTTCACCGAGTGGTTTTCCCATTAATGCCTGCCCGAGCGGTGAGACAATCGAGACTTTACCCTGCTCAAGGTCTGCTTCCTCAGCAGATACAAGCTGATATTTAATCACCTTGCCTGAGCGGTGATTTTTCATTGTGACTTTTGCCAGAATATGAACTTTGTCTTTAGGGAGCTGAGCAGGATCGACAACCCTTGCGCGCGCAAGAATACCTTCAATTTTGCTCAGCTTCATTTCAAAGTGGCCCTGCTCTTCTTTAGCAGCATCATATTCCGCATTCTCTGATAAATCGCCATGTGAACGGGCATCTGCAATTTTCTGTGCAATTTCTTTTCTTCCGTTCGTTTTCATCTCCAGGAGCTCTTTTTCGAGCTCAATCAGCCTTTCTTTTGAGAGATAAACTACTCCTGAATCAGACATCTGATGAACCTCATTGTTTTGAAAATTTTAAAAAAAATAACCACCGCCGGATTTTCAGCAGTGGCTATTACAAATTTATGGAAAATTCAGATTGTTTTCAAGATTTTCCGGCAGGAATCGGTTGAGTAAGTTCTTTATTTTGCCTTGAGCATCCTGATTGTGTCTTTAAGTTTTCTTCCGAATCTCTGGCTTATCACAAGTTTTTCGCCAATCCCTTCAACTTCTGCAAGATAATTGTAATTCGGAAGCTTTTCAATCGACCTTATTTTAGAAGCATTAACGATATAAGTTCTGTGTATCCTTAAAAATTTAACCTCAGGCAGCATCTCTTCCCATTTGAGAAGTGTTTTCCTTACGGTTGCCTTCTGACCGTTTGTAAACTGAATGATTGAGTAATCACCTGAGGCACTGATGAGCAGGATGTCGTTGACTTTTACAAACTTGGACTGATTATCAATTTCAACAAGAATTGAGTCTTCAATCTGGAGCTTTTTCTCCTGTTCTGATTCTTTCCCTGCAGATGCGCTCTCAGTCTTGCCGCCTGTGAGTGATTTTCTCTTTTCAACCTGTGTTTTCACGACCTTCAGAAGTTCCTCTTCAGAAAACGGTTTAGTCAGATAGTCATCAGCTCCATACTCCATCCCCTTTCTCACACTTGCTCTGTCTGCAAGCGCCGTGGTGAATACAAAGGGAGGCATTACTTTTTCATCATAAAGTTTAAGAACATTCAGGAACTCATAGCCTGAATAGTCCGGGAGCATGATATCACACAGAATAAGGTCATAATCATTTTTTTTGTAGAGCTCAAGTCCCTTTTTACCTGTTTCAGCTTCATAAACTTTGAAACCGCAGGTTAAAAGAAACTCGGCTACATTTTCTCTGAGAGAATTGTCATCCTCAATTAATAGTATTTTAATCATATTTTTACACTGGTGATATGAAATTAATAGATATTTTAATTGCCAAGATAATTAATATTTTGAGATAAACGCAAATTTTGTATTTGATTGTGCTCTGTCTCACCTTTTGCCAACCTCAGATTCATCATTCTGCCGGCATCCTTACTTTTAAGACGTCAGTAACAGTTTAATGTTACCTGAGCAGGTTTCTGTACATTTCTCTCAGCCGTTTTGAGAACCTCTGGCTGATGCTCAGTGTCTTGTCATAGTTACGCATCTTTACAACATATGTGTAACTGCTCCCTTTTTCAATACTGATTATCTGCTTTATATTTACTATGAGTGAGCGGTTAATTCTTATAAATGTATCTTCAGGGAGCTCGTTTTCCCATGAGGAGAGTGATTTCCTGAGCGACATCACATCGCCGTCGCAGGTCCTTATAATTGAATAATCCCGTGAAGATTTAATAAGCAGAATATCTTCTATCTTCTGAAACTTTGCCTTTTTGGCGCTCTCTATAAAAATAATATCCCCTGATGCAAACTGCTTTTCTGAATCGGGAGGTGCAGTGCCGTTTTCGGCCGGCTGCATTCTGCGTGATCTTTTTATGAGCTGACCGTTCACCAGATTAATAAGTTCTTCCATGCTGAAAGGCTTGGTGAGATAGTCATCAGCCCCGATATCCATGCCTTTCCTGACACTGTTCCTGTCAGCCATCGCTGATATGAACACAAATCCCGGCTGGTTTCTCACTCTTGAAACACTTACGTACCTGGAAAGATCATAACCGGATTCCTGCCCGAGATTAATATCGCAGAGAATCAGATCTATATCATTTTCATTTAATATTTTAATACTGCTCTTAATTTCTGAGGAAGTGAAGACATTATACCCTTTGAGCGAGAGGTATTCTGAAATATTCTCCCGCAGATTAGTATCATCTTCCACAATCAGTATTGAGACCGGCTTTTCTTTCATTCAAAAACGCAACTTTTTTATAAATATGTTAATTGTTTCACATCTGTCATTTTTTGTTCGGCCAATTCACAGAATCAGTAATCCGGCAAATTCTCTGCCCGCACAGATTATCAGGGCAATCAGACAAATATCACTTTAGGGATGTTCACTGTAAATTTTGTGCCTTCACCCACTCTGCTTTCAAGGCTGATCTCGCCTTTCAGTGCGCTCACCGAGAGCTTCACAATCAGCAGCCCTAGTCCGGTACCGGGAATTGCTCCCACGTTTCGTCCTCTCACAAAATGATCAAATATTCTGGGCAGATCTTCTTCGGGAATGCCTATTCCCTTGTCAGAAATTTCAAAAATCCAGTTATCCTCATCTTCTGTCAGCCTGATAAGAACAGGCTTTCTGCTTCCGGAATACTTGTAAGCGTTACCAATCAGATTCCTCAGAATATGCTGAAGAAGTTTCAGATCCGATTTGATGTTTGAATCGCTGAGATGATTTTCGGTAATGAAAAGTTTTTTTTCATCCTCATCATCGGTGATCAGGGAAATTGTATCATCAATAATATCAGTTACAGAAAAATATTCAAGTTTCAGCTTGATATATCCCGATTGGTTCCTGTTAATCACGATCAGATCATCAAGCAGTTGTTTGATAAGATTAACCGAGCTTTTCATTTTCCCGAGATGGGAACTAATTTTATCAGGCTGTTCTGCCTTTATATAATGCTCAAGCAGACCCAGTGAAGTAAGGATTGTAGCAAGCGGGGTTCTGAATTCATGCGAGGCTGTTGCAATAAAGTTTGTCTTGAGTTCATTGAGCTCTTTTTCTTTCTCCAGCGATCTCAGAATCCCCTGTTCCATCCTTTTGCGTTCAGTGATATCAGACGCGATGCCTTCAATCCTGACCGGCACACCATATTCATTTTTTACAAGCCAAACTTTGTCCTGAATCCATTTCACATTGCCTTCATCGGTCCTGATCCTGTATTCCGATGTCATTTTCCCTTCGGCAAATAATTTTTCTTCACTTTCCTGCATTGCTTTATGGTCTCTTGCAAATACGGCGTCGCGGTAAAAATCGGGGTTCATCATCAATTTTTCAAGCGGTCTTTCATAAAGAGTTTCAGCGGCTTTATTCAGCAGGAGGAAACGCTTCTCTGCCAGATCAATAGAATAAACAACATCATTCATTGAATTAAGGAATGAAGAAAGCTGCTCCTGGCTTTGTTTAAGCTGTTCCAGTGTCTTTTTCCGTTCAGTGATATCGGTCAGTGTCATCAGAATTTCAGTGTTTCTTTCGGCCTCGTTTCTCGTAAGTGTAATCAGAACGTGATAGTATCTCAGGCCTTTCCTCTTTGATTTGAGTCTTAACTCAAAATTCTGAGTATCCGCTCCCTCTGTGCGGCTTTTATTTATGAAGTCAGCTATTTTTCCGTAATCCTCGTGAATCGTATATTCAGAAAAATGCCGCCCTTCCGATGTCTTCACCTCGTGCCCCGTCAGTTCTCTCCAGGCCTGATTCAGGAAAAGAATATTGCCTTTGAGATCCAGCCTTACAATAATTTCGGACATTGTCTCTACAAGGTACCTGTATCTGGATTCGCTTTCTCTCAGTTTCTCTTCAACATACTTTCTTTCAGTGATATTTCTTGATACCGCAAGATAGCGGGGCGGATTACCCTCCTCTTTAAGAAATGAAATAACCGATTCAATCCATTTCACTGCTCCTGATTTCACCTTAATCTGATATTCAATTGTAAACTGGGGCAGCCTGATCATTTCATGCATGTTGTCAAAAATTGCTTCTGCTTTTCTGAGGTTTTCAGGCAGTATAAGATCTCTTATATTTTTTCCTGTGAGCTCTTCGGGCCTGAAACCGGTCACACCTTCTGCCGAAGGACTTACAAATATGTAAGTTCCGTCTATTTCATGCAGACTAATAACATCTTTTGAATTTTCAGCAAGCAGTCTGTAAAGGCCTTCACTTCTTTTTAATTTTTCCTGCATTTCAAGCAGTTCAGTAACATTCTGAAGGAGAAATACATAATATCCTGCGTTACCGGGAGTGTTCCGGACGGGTATAATGCTGAAAATATACTGCCTGTTACCAAGATCTTCAATATAGGAGACGTTTTCACCGCCCGATGCTTTAACAAAATTTGCCTGATGAACTTTGAGCCTTTC
>JABWCA010000171.1 GCA_013359345.1 Ignavibacteriaceae bacterium | reverse complement strand
TTGTGCTGGTTGTGAGGGTATTTGCAGCATGACAGTCACCACCTGGAAAGGTGGCGGTACTAATCATCTCCATGTACCAAAAAATCCCGTGTAAGCACTAACTTCAAATAAAAGCACAATTGCCGATCCTCTCTTGCCGTTGGTTTTAACCGACGGAAAAAGGAAGCAGCATAAATGTACCAATCCCGAAAAATCGGGACGGCGTTACATTCATTGAAACGCACTGCATTTATTAAAAAGACATCATCCCCTGCCGGAAGACGATATGATGTTAACTGCTTAATATGAAACAATCTTTGCATCGCTTACAAACGGTTTCAAACAGGGGGGAATAAATTTTTACCTGAATCCCCCCGGAGGAAATACCTCCGCGGGGTTCAGATTATTTCAAATTGTGATGGGATGCGTTTTTCAGTTACACTCTGTGGAGACGACTTTACCATTAATCATGACAAAGCAGACATGAGAAGTGTACTCGAGAGGATCTCCGTCATAACCGACAATATCGGCGTCTTTGCCTTCTTCAAGTGAGCCCACACGGTTTTCGATGCCAAGCAGTTTTGCCGCACCTATTGTGACAGATTCAAGAGCTTTCAAAGGCGTAAGACCATATGCTGCTGCAACACCTGCCTCAAAAAGAACTACTCTTGCCTTGGGAACATATCCCTCAAAGCCGCCCTGAATCGCAAATCTTATGCCGGCAGAATCAAGTTTTGCGGCTGTTGTAAATGAGATGTTTTGATTACTGCCGTATGCACGCTCCATAGTGGGGTGAAGCAGCACGGGATTTTAATTCCTTAAGCCATAAATAACTTTCACTTGCCCCGTCGAGATAAAAACTGAATCCGAATTCCTCAGCAAGTCTTATTGCAGCAGCAATCTCAACAGAAGTATTGGCAAATATTAACGCCTTAAGGTCACCTTTCAGCACAGAGGCAAGAGCTTCGAGGGTCAGATTGACTGAAGGTGTTTTGTCATCCTTTTTATCTTTTTTCTTAAGATAATCAGCAGCCTTTTTAAAATAATCCCTGAGAATTGCCATTCCTTTTGCCGAAGTACCCGGGGTTTTATAATTCTGACTCACTATTGAGCCAAGGCTGAAAGAAACGGCGAATGCACTGTCCAGAATTGACCCGGATCCCGGTTCATTCAGAGTTTTGACAATCATGGTCTGTCCCGAGGCAAGCGCTCCTCTTGAGTGACCTGTATGAAGTGTCGTAACGCCGAGGTTTCTGAGATAGGTCACCAGATCTTCATTGGGATTATAGGCATCAATGGCTCTCAGCTCAGGCTGAACAGCGTCAGATTTCTCAAGCTGATCCTGATCATGCGCATAATTGAGAATTCCGGAAAGCCCCACCGAGGTTCTCGCATCAATCAGTCCGGGGGTCACAACTTTAAAGCTGAAAACTTTATAATCAGAGGGGATATCAACATCGGTATCTTTACCGACCTCCTTAATTTTACCACCATCAACCAGTATCACGCCGTTTTTTATCACCTCTCCCGCCATGGTGTAAACGGTACCGCCTTTTACGGCATACTGAGAGAATGCATTACCTGAAAGGAGCAGCAGGAGCGCAGATAAAAGTAATTTCTTCATTATTTCTCCTCCTCAGTATGCTCTGTGTGAACATGATCGTAAAAAAGATTTCTGAAAACTTCAAATCCCCCTTCCGAGTATTTCCTGTCTTCGGGATTCATAAGATCAAATACTTTTTTCCCCTCAATCCAGGTTTCGAGAACACGGGTGTAAGTGCTGAAAGGTGCTCCGCTCAGTATTACAAAATCAGCATCTTTCCCCTTTTCGAGTGAGCCGATCCTGTTCTGCAGATCCAGCATTTCAGCTCCTGAGAGAGTGAGGGCTCTCAGTGCGCCTGCCTCGCTCATTCCGCCTCTTAATGCCAGCGCCCCCGATCTCAGCAACAGCCTTGAATCGGTTATATAATCATCTGTGTGAATTGCAACATTAACTCCGGCCTTTTCAAGTATGCCTCCGTTTTTAAGCAATAGATTTACAGCTTCAAGTTTTCCGCCCGGGGCATCTATCATTATTATCGAACAGGGTATTTTTGCTTTTGCTATTTCATCTGCAACCAGCCAGCCTTCAGAGACATGGTGGAGTACAATCCTGAATCCGAATTCCTTCTGAATCCTTATTGCAGTGAGAAGGTCATCATTTCTGTGTGAGTGGAAATGCACAATTCTTTTTCCTGCAAGAACCTCAAGCAGTGCTTCCATCTGAAGATCCGTTGCCGGCATTTTATCGGGTGATTCAGCAGATTCCTTTTTCTTTTTATATTCTGCAGCCTTAACGTATATGCCTCTCAGCAGCGCTGCTGATTTCCCTCTCGTACCGGGGAAAGGAACCCCTCTGATCGAGTTGGTGCCATTGGCCATTTTAAGACCACCGCAGATTCCGTTCTGCTCATCCGGACACAGAAGTATATCGTTAATGGTTTTGCCGTCACGCAGCTTAAGGTAAACGGTTTGTCCCGAAATCAGATGTCCCGAGCCCGGCATCACGTTCACGGTCGTTATTCCGCCGGCGCGCGCTTTAATGTATGTATCGCTCTGCGGATTGATGCTGTCCAGTATCCTCACTTCAGGTTGTGTGGGCGATGATCCGTCACCACCGTCGCCGTTCCCGATGTGTGAGTGGGTGTCAACCAGTCCGGGAATTATCACCTTGCCCGATGCATCTGTGATTTCAGCATCAGCGGGTGCATCTTTACGCGGACCTGCATAAACAATCTTGTCACCTTTAATCCAGAGATCGCCGTTTTCAAAGGTACCTCCGGAAACTGTGTGAATTGTTGCTCCCCTTAAAACTTTCGTCTTTTCCTGGGGAAAGGCACTGATACATAAAAGAAGTATCAGGAAAGCAGTAATTTTCATTTATTTACCTTTTTAATCAGAAAATCCGTTAACCGTAAAGCCGCCGTCAACCGTAAGGCACTGACCCGTAATGTAAGATGCCGCAGGCATGCATAAGAAAGCAACGGGCAGCGCAACCTCTTCAGGCTCGGCAACCCTTCTGAGCGGGGTTCTTGAGATGATTGAGTTAAGATATTTTTTATCATCAAGCAGCTTTTCAACAAGTTCCGTTCTTGTGTACCACGGGGCAACCGCATTCACTCTGATACCTGAATCGGCCCACTCAACCGCAAGATTTTTTGTAAGCTGAATGAGGGCAGCCTTTGACATTCCGTAAGGGGCGCCGGTTTTAAGGTGTGTGAGACCCGCAACGGAAACAACAAAAACAACCGATGACTGCTTGGCGCGGGCAAGGTTTGGCGAGAGATTTTTGGCCAGTTCAAAACCAGGGGTCAGATTGGTATTGAAGATATAGTTATACTCGTCATCAGTGTATTCAATTGCTTTTTTTCTGATGTTTGTACCCACGTTGCTTACAAAGATATCAATTTCGGGATAGTTGAGATTTATAAACTTTACGAAATCGGTTCTGTCCTGCTTCAGTGAAACATCTCCCTCAAACGTAATCAGGCTTCCGCCAACCTCAGCTTTTAATCTGTCAAGGTGCTCTCTGCTTCTCGCAATTGTGATCACGGTGGCGCCAAGACTGACAAACTGAGCAACTACTGCTCTGCCAATACCTTTTGTGCCTCCGGTGATAACCGCTACTTTTCTCTCAAGGGTCCAGTATTTTTTCATGATCTTCCGTTATTAAATATTATCGTATTACTGCATCCACTTCGATCTCAATCAGATGCTCAGGCAGCCATAACCTCTGTACTTCAACCATCGTGGCAACGGGTTTAATCTTCCCGAAGTACTTTTTATGAACCTCGCCAATCTGATCGGCATCTTCAATATCAGTTACAAACATTCTCACCCTCACAACATCTTCAAGGCTGCTGTCTGCCTTTTCAAGCGCCTTCGCAATCTTATTAAAAATGTACTCGGTCTGCATGTAAGGGTTGCCCACCCCCACCACATTTCCGTTCTCATCAGTTGCGGTTGTGCCTGCAACAAATACAAAATTATCGACTCTTACTGCTCTTGAATAGCCTACCTGCTCCTCTGAGGGAGTGTTGGATGAAATATTTTGTCTGAACATTATTTTAAGTGATGATTGTTACAAAAAACTTCCGGATTAATTTAATTCTTTTTTCGGAAAAAGTAAAAGTAAAGAGGATATTACAGGATACCCGAAAGCAATCTGAATGCAGGCTCAAACAGAATTTCAGGCAGGAACGGTGCAGAGCAGTTGCAAAGCCTGCCCTGCTGATGATTTTTTATCGCAATCCGGGGGTCTCAGAAACTGCCGAATGAATAGCCAAGCTGACGGAGCTTTTCAATAATTCCGCCAAGTCTGTCGTAAAATTTATCAGTTCTTTCAGGGTGTGTGCCTGCATGAATAAGTATTAAAGCTCCGTTGAGCCCTTTTTTCTTTTCATATTGAAAAAGCAGCTCCTCAAGTTTCTCTGAGGAGTGATATTTCTCACCTATGGAGGGAATCGTATAATCGGCATTTGTCCTTACTCCGGGGGTGAAGTTAATAAGTTTGATCCCGAGTTCTGAAGACCATACCGATATGGAGTCATTGTACCATTCATAAGGCGGAAGGAAAACTTTTTGCTTACCGATATCTGCCCCCGCATCAGCAAGAAGCCGGTAATTGAGCGCCAGATCCTCAGTGAATTCAGCTTTTGTTACAAGAAGAGAATCACGTTTCTCCCATGGAGCGTAAAGCAGATGCCTGCCGGAGTGGGGCCCGATGTAATGACCTGCTTCTGCAAGCAACCTGACTTTTTCCGGATATCTTTCGGCAAACCCGCCCGTGAAAAAGAATGCTCCTTTTACAGAATTTTCTCTTAGAGTTTTTTCAATGGTTTCAACCCCCTCGCCGAATTCATCACCGCTGAATATCAGGTAAACTTCTTTCCGGGTTGTATCCATTCTGACTGTTCCCCCGAGAACAGTTTCTTCATTCTTCTCTGTTTTGGGTTTTTGCATTGAAGAAAGATAATAAGTGAGGCTGGAGGTGCCGTCCATGGTGGGTTCATTCGTGGAATAATCTCCGTAGTCATCATGATAGACCACAAAATCGGGCTGTATGCCTGCATATTCATCCCCGCCGTAAAGTGTAATTCCTATAAGCCTGCTGAAAATTGTTTTATAAACGGGTCCGTCAACAAGGCCTCCGGGAATGGGGATATCATATTTTGCCATCAATGCGGAGTGAGGATCAACAGGGGTATCACCCCATTCAGGCAGACCCACAATCATTGACGTACCCCAAGGATTGCACCCGAAAAGCCAGTCTCTGAGCGCTGCTTCCATCTCAAGATAGCGTGTATCACCTGTTAAATCATTGTACACCCTGCACTGTGTCACTGCGGCAGCAACCAGGTTGTTGCTGCACCAGATAAAAGGGATCCCCATCCTGAAAGGATTTTTTTTACTTCTCACATACAATTTCTCAAGTCCGGCCCTCATGAAACTGATAAACTGCTCCCTGATTCCGGGATCTTCAGAAGCAGCAAGCCCCGCGTGACCCATATTCACAAACGGGTACCACTCATAATGTTTTGCCGTATCTGCGCCCATCCAGGGTGTAACGGGCTCCTCTTTGCCGAACCTTACAGCATCCTCAAGATACTTTTTCTCCCCTGTCAGCCGGTACATCTGATAAGCAGCCAGTTCCAGATCATCGTAAAAATTTTCTTCCTCATAAAAATAGGGAGCGCGGCACGGAGCGGTCTGACAAACTCCGGGTGAGTTCACAGCCTTTATATAATTCACCTCTGCCTTACGCCTGAGTTCAGGCAGCATTTCCGGGAAAAATCCCCCGAGAAGCCTTACAGCAGATGCATATACTGTTACATATTTGGCGGCGGTTGATGCAATTCCCGTTGTTCTGTTCTGATATCTGAACACCCCCTGAGGCTTACCGGATGCAAAATAAACCGGACGTTCAAGGCCCTTTCCATAATTTACCGAATCGAGAGTGGGCAGCCTGAAACTCTGATGATCACGGTCATCCGCAATCTGATTAAACATAAGATCATCGGATGGGTTCATTTTAAGAAGCCAGTCAAGACCCCATTTGAACTCATCAATGATATCGGGTATCCCGTTTTTGCCGGGCCTGCCGTTTGCATTATAATTATCACCGAAAGCCCCCGGGTTTTTCTCCCATGCAAAAAGCATCTGATAAGCTGCATTTGCCGAAGTTGTTACATACTGAAGATAATCGGAAGCATCGTGCCAGCCGCCGGTTACATCAATATGTGCCGAATCAAGCGGTCCGTGATAGATTATGAAGCCGTCATGGGTGTGGCAGGAGTCATCAAGAACAGGGTTGTAACCGCACCTCTGCTGGCGCATATACTTAAGCAGAAAATCTGCGTATCCGTCATACACATTCTCACCGATCCGGAAATATGGCGATGAAAGGCCGCCGGGTGTTTTAATGCTGTACGTTCCGGCATCAGTGAACTCAGTGAAATCAAGTCTGAAGGAGTTTTCAAATCCCCATACACGATCAAATTTTTCAGTTTTATCGGAGAAATAAACCTCTTTGCCAGTGAAAAAATCAACGAGGCTGAATTTTGTGAAGTTAAAATTTTCACCTGCTATCATGACTGCGGTTTTAACATCGCCGGGTCTGTAGCCGTTTATGTTAACCCTTATCACCCCGTACTGCGCATTAAGGGTGCTCCCCGAAAAGGTAAGCAGCATAACGGTGATTATTGATAAAACTGTTTTCACTTGTCTTATACCTGCATTGAAATCAAAATATAAATATAAGACTTAATCATGTTCATTATCCTCCCCGTGTTCCCTGTCTCCGTGCTCACCTTCTCCCCCTTCCGAGCCGCGTTTTTTCTCAGAGTCACCCCGCTTGCCGCCTCCGTTATAGTTAATATCATGTTCATTGCCTGACCGATGGCATTTCACACAGTTTTCAAAATCAGTGATCCCCTCCTTGCGGTGCTTTGAAGCAATGCGGTCAGGGGTGTGTTCGTGGCAGTTATAACAGGTGTACGTTTTGAAACCCTTACCGGGAGTGTGGCACCCCGAGCAGTCGGAAGGATGATTCCCGTCAAAAAGGAAATACTTTAAATGATCATAATTTGAGGGCTTCCAGGCCTCGGTTGAGTGGCATTCACTGCAGCTAGTGTCAGTTGAAAGTCCCGCATGAAGATCATCCTGCGGCTTATCTCCCGCGTGGCAGTCGGTACAATTAAGTTTTGATGTCCCGATAAGAGAATGATTAAAGCCCGCTCCTTTCCAGCCGTCTGTGTTGTGACAGTCAGAACAGCTCTTGCTTACCAGTTTATGAATTTTATCATCCGGTTTCTGATCCTGATGACAGGTGTAACACTGTTTCTGAAGCGAAACCGCCAGAAGCGAATGCGAAAATTTAAGAATGGCATTTTCCCTGGAGGCTCCGTTATGCTCTGTATGGCAGTCAAAACAGTTTTCAGGCTTTATCGATTTATGAAGCAGGTTACTGCGGGTGTTCTTCTTTTCAGGCTCATTTCCGGAAACGGTTTTTATCCCTATATCCCCCGGTTTATGGCAGTTCATACATTTTTCTGCTGTGGGGCCTGACATTGCTGCATGGCAGGCATAACAATCGTTTTTCAGCTTTTCATGTCCGCCTGTAAGCACTCCCGGAGTCACGGCATTATACGGAGCGAAAACAACCAGCGCCAGTCCGGCGGCAAGAGCAATAAGGAAAGTGATATAAGTCCCTTTCATTTACCACCTCCAGAAGATAAGAGTCATGACAATATGCAGCAGAGCAAAAGCTGCAAGGATCATGGTAAGAGGCATATGAACCTTTCTCCAGTTCTGCATTTTACGCACCAGAAGTGATCTCACAAGGAGTTCCTTTTCAACCTCTTCATCACTCATGCCCGTTTCCCTCAGTTCCTGAGCATCACCTTTTAATTCTTCTTTTGCCGATGCCAGAAGAAACTTGCCCGTGAGGCCGCTCCCCACAACAATCATCATCGCAAACAGAGCCGCCCATGGAATCATGGCATTAAAATGAATGCCCCCGTGAACAATAATCAGAACCGCTCCAAGCCAGCCCATGAATTCATGATTCTGCAGGAGCCGTTTTGGTGTCCCCGATTTAATCATTTTTCTCTTGCGCATGGAATAAATGAAGGATGATAAAACTATTGCCGTACCCAGAAATCCGAAATACCTGCCAACAGATTTAAATCCTGCAGCATGAAGCAGATAATCAAGGGTTATTGCTGCCAGAATCATGGCAATATAGATTAAAAATGAGGATACTATTTTTCTCATTCAGTTATTCCTGCGGGTTGTAAAATTAATACTCATGGCTTAAATTACAACCGTGCAGAATGCCATTCAACCGTTTTGAAAGAAAACCGGCCAAATTGTTATTTAGACTTATTCCGGATAAAAATTGATGATGGCATAAAAGAAAAATTCAGGAATTTAACTAATCCTGTGCATCTGATTAACTAAATCATTAAATTAACAGCAGATAAAAATAATAGTCTTACAGTTCATTAAATATTAAGAAAACCAGCGGGAGTATACAGTCAGCACATTTTACCACAGCAGGGTTTCATGCGGAAGCATAATATTGTTTATTCTGCTTCTCATCTCCGGGCAGTTATTTGCTCAGAAAGAAACGGGCGGACTCAGGAAGGTTACGCTTCAGCTTAAATGGAAGCATCAGTTCCAGTTTGCAGGATATTATGCGGCAGTTGAAAAGGGTTTTTACCGCAGGGCAGGACTTGATGTGCAACTGAAAGAGGCAGAGCTCAGCAGAGACCCCAAACTTGAAGTGATGAACGGGAATGCTGAGTTCGGCATTGCCACTTCTGATATACTATTTCTGCAGGAAGGTGAAATAAATGCTGTCGTTCTTGCCGCCATCTTCCAGCACTCTCCGCAGATTCTTCTTGCTTCACAGAAGGCGGGGGTAAACAATGTTCACCGCCTTAGCGGCAAAACTATTGCAATGGAGCCAAACGCTGCAGATCTCATTGCATATCTGAGCGATGAAGGGATCACACCCGATAAATATGCCACGGTTCCCCATGAATTCGGGATAACACAGCTGACTGATAATACAGCTGATGCCATTTCTGCCTACGCAACCGATGAACCTTATCTCCTTGAAAAATCCGGTTTCAGTTACACGATTTTATCTCCCCTCTCAGGCGGCATAGATTTTTACGGTGATGTGCTGTTCACCACCTCCCGAATGATTGAGAATCAGCCTGAACTTGTTGAATCATTCAGAAAAGCCTCGCTTGAAGGGTGGAAATATGCCCTGAGCAATAAGAGCGAAATCATTGATCTCATTCTTGAAAAATATTCAAAAAGGCATTCAAAAGAGCATCTTGAGTTCGAAGCCTCCAAAACTGACAGATACATTGTTCCTGAAATAATCGAGATAGGTTACAGCAACCCCGGGAGATGGGAATCAATACTCAGCATCTATAAAAGACTTGGGAAAATAAATCAACATGTCTCAACAGAAAGGATGTTATATTCACATTATCAGAAAACTGACACACCCCTGCCCTGGGGACTCATCTCTGTATATTCTCTCCTGACTTTTGCAGTGGCAGGCGTGGCGTATTTCTTTTATTCGGTATCAAGAAGGCTGAAGAAAGAAATCAGAGAAAAAGAAATAATAAGGCTCTCTCTGATGGATGCTAAAAA
>JABWCA010000007.1 GCA_013359345.1 Ignavibacteriaceae bacterium | reverse complement strand
GAGTTTGATTTTTATAAGAGAATGCTTGATCCTCTCGGCATTTCAAAGCATGTGTATATGCTGAATAAATTTATTCCGAATGAAGAGGTTGAAAAGTATTTTGCCCCTGCCGATGTTGTGATTCTTCCTTACCGCAGCGGAACACAGAGCGGAATTCTTAATGTTGCATACGGTTTCCTTAAACCGGCAATAGTTACCGATGTCGGCGGGCTTGCCGAGTTTATTGATGAGGGGAAAACAGGTTACGTTATTAAACCTGATTCTGCTGAGGCAATAGCAGAATCTGTTCTGAGATTTTACCGTGAACGTGATCAGATAAATTTTGCCGGTAATATTATCGAAAGAACTAAAAAGAACAGTTTCAACAACCTCCCGGAAATTTTTGACCGGATAATTAAGGACAGCGAAAACTGATATGATTCTCAGACCGGACTGCGGACATTTCCCTGGCGACAGACCCTGCAAATTCAATAAGCTTGACGGCAGAACCTGTGAAAACTGTTCAGAGTATTTTAAGTATGAAACCCGCATCCTGATAATAAAGCTTGATGCGCTTGGTGATGTTCTCAGAACAACCTCTCTTATTCCCGCGGTTAAAAAAGCCTGGCCTTCATCTCATATCACCTGGGTGACAAAAAAGAATGCAATGGCGCTCTTTAACAATCTTAATGACGTTCAGAAAGTCCTTGATTTTGATGAAGCATCAACACACACGCTTTTGCTTTCTTCATCTTATGACATCCTTATCCATCCCGATGCCTCGCCTCAGAGCGCACCGCTTGCCTCATTGGTTAAGGCAGGTGTGAAGAAAGGCTACCTTATGAACCCCCGCGGATTTATAGAGCCTGCAGATGCAGCCGCGGTTGAGTGGTTTGAAATGGGCGCTTTCGATAATATTAAAAAGGTTAATACAAAGTCTTATCAGCAGGTGATCCATGAAATCTGCGGTCTCCCGTATGAAAAGGGTGCAATTCAGCTGAAACTTTCAGCAAATGAGATTGCCTTTGCACAGAGGTTCAGAGAAGATCATGGGTTGTCAAAATATAAAAGGCTGGTTGGTCTCAATACCGGAGCTTCCGGCAGATGGCAGTTAAAGCAGTGGCGTTATGACGGCTACTCTGCTCTGATAGAGAGGCTTCTCAAAATTGAAGGAACGGGAATTCTCCTTTATGGCGGCAGTGAAGAAGAGGAAAGAAACCGCGCCTTAAAGAATGATTATCCGGAAGTTATTGATACCGGATCTTCAAACACTCTCAGAGAATTTTTTGCACTGATGAGCCTGCCCGATGTCGTGGTCACCGGTGATACCATGGCTCTCCACGCTGCAGCCGCACTTCAGAAAAAGGTTGTCTGTCTCTTTGGCCCCACGTCATACCATGAAATAGAAGATTACAGCCGGATCACTAAAATCTATCCCGGCATGGACTGCCTTGTCTGTTATAAACAAACCTGTGATTTTGTACCCAACTGCATGGATCTCATCTCTGTTGATATGGTTTATGATGCGGTACTGAAGGATTTGCAATAGTATTTATATATAAAATCCGGCTGATTTTGTGTCAGCAGCCCGCTTCATGAAAGAGTTTGTGAAATTTTATTTATTATCACGATCTCAATTCTGATTCCCGGTATTCAGGCTCAGTTTTACTCCATTCCTGCAAATAACCCGAAAAGTTCTTTATTCACAAAATAATAGCTCCTCCCCAGCTTGTTTCTTGTCAGGATTCCTGCATCTACAAGCATACTTAAATATTTCTGAGCTGTAATTCTGGTGATATTCAGATCACGGCAAAGAAACTCAATTTTTGTATAAGGATGATAAAATAAATTGTTCACTAATTCTCTGCTGTAAATATTGGGCAGTTCGGCTTCTATCTTCTCTGAAATACTCTCAAAGAGCCTTTTAATCTTCCTGATAATAATGACTGTTTCTTTTGCGGTGCTTTCCACTGATTCCAGCATAAACAAAATCCATTCTTCGTAACTTTCGGTTTTTTTTACCTCCTGAAGCAACTCGTAGTATCTGCTCTTATTTTTAATTATATATCTGCTCATATAAAGTACAGGCAAATCCAGCAAATCATTAAGTATAAGATAAAGTACATTTATTATACGTCCCGTTCTGCCGTTCCCGTCATAAAACGGATGTATACTTTCAAACTGATAATGAATCAGCGCCATTTTTATCAGGGGATCGGCATTATGCAACTCATGATCATTTATGTATCTGACCAGGTTTTCCATCAGTCTCATGATATTATCGTAACCCGCAGGCGGAGTATATATAACTTCTCCGTTTTTAAGATTTTTTAATGTGGTGCCGGGCAGCCTTCTGAATCCCGCAGAGTTCATTTCAATCTCCTGCTGAATTTCAATTATATTATTCATTGTCAGCAACTTGTCTTTTGCGATCAGCATCAGTCCTTTTTTAAGAGCCGCCGCATATCTCTGCACCTCTTTTGCCGCGGGATCAACGAATGAGTTATCAATAACGCCGGATTTATAAAGTTCATCATGAGTGGTGATAATATTTTCTATAGCCGAGCTGTCTTTTGCCTCCTGTAAGACCAGAGTGTTAATCAGGATATTTTCATCCGGTATGGTTTTAGCCTCACCTTTTAGTTCTCCGAGAAATCTGTGAGCAGAAGCCAGTTTTTTCAGAATTCTGACAGTATCAATGTCCGACCGGAATGGGAGATGAGGAAGATCGTTATATGGTAATGAGGGATTGAAGTTCATACTTTTTATTTTCTGTTTTAAGGTGCAATATATGTATAAAATCTGCGGTTTTTTATACATATAAAATGGTTGTGTATAAATTCAGGTGATTTTTATACATATTTCTGAGCGAAATCTCATAATTTCTCCCTGTTTGAGACAATCAGTAAGACCTAAAGGGTTAACCATGGGAGACGCAAGCATTGCGTCTCTACGGATGCCCTGCATTTTTGCTGCAACAAAATACGAGCCACAAACAACGAGCAACGAGCAACGTCTTTTATTTATGCTGTGACGAAATACGAGCAACGAGCAACGTCTTTTATTTATGCTGTGACGAGACACGATTTACGAACAACGAGCAACGTCTTATATTTATGCTTCCACGAACAACGATTTATTTTAAAACAAAAACGCCCCTCTCTGTTTTGATACGAAGAAGGGCGTAATTTCTATCTTTTAGCCCGTTAATTCGGGATTAATTCAGCAATTCAGCTGATTCAAAACACAAACAACCGGATACATTACTTACGTATCATATGATACTATTTCATCAGAATCAGCTTTCTGCTCTGCTTAAAGCTCCCGGCCGAGATTGAATATATATACACTCCGCTGGCAAGTTTTGATGCATCAAACTGAACTGAATGATAACCGGCTTTCTGCCGGCCGTTCACCGGTTCTGCAACCTTTTCACCGAGATGGTTAAAGACTTCCAGAACAACCGTCTGCTCTTCCGGTATTGAATATCTGATATTAGTTACAGGGTTGAACGGATTAGGATAGTTCTGTGAAAGTGAATACTCCACAGGTGAAACCACATCAAGCTCTGTCACAGGTGAGTAATTCACGCTCCCGTCAAAATCCGTCTGTTTGAGTCTGTAGGAAATCTTTCCCGTAAGCACATTATTATCACTGAAAGTATATGCTGAGGGAGTTGTGGTTGTGCCTTTTCCGTTCACAAAACCGAGCGCTTTCCAGCTTTCATCGCCGCTTTTCCTTTGCACTTCAAAACCGGCGTTATTCGTTTCTGTGGCAGTCATCCAGGTCAGAATAACCGAACCCCCCTCCTGAACTGCTGAAAATGAGGCGAGTTCTACAGGTATTTCATTCGTCACGGTCATCCTAACCGGAATTGTATCTGCGGGTGCAGCAGGGTCGTTTGTTGTGACAACCATATCCATTGAATAGTTGCCAAGCGGCAGACCGTTTGAATTAAATGACAGATTAACTGCTGCGCTGTTATTATTATAGAGCGTGCCCGAAATGTTATTTGCGGCCAGCCAGTCGGGTTCAGCCTGAAACATAACCGCTTTGGAGTTTGCTGCAAATGGTGAGTTGTATGCCGGCTGAAGCGCAATTGTACCGTCAGCGTTTTCAATCCCGATCGTAGCAGAATTCAGTGTGCCCGAATTCAGGTTATTATAGTAAAAGAGAATCTTTCCGCTTCTTTGCAGTACAATCTGAAAAGTCAGCCCTCCGGTTGCCGAGTATCTCGGCCAGTTAGTGTACTGAACCACAAATTTATCTGCAAAGCTCTGATAGTGTACGGTTCCCTGATTTGATCCGTCCAGATCATCCCAGAAAGGAGCAATCATATCATTCGGGGCACCTGCCGAAGGAATTGAAGAATTTGTAAAAGTGTTGGCTGTGAGAGTGCCGAATGTCAGGAATCCGTTTGAACTGATTCTGACCTGCGTTTTGGGCTGTCCGTAAAACTTGAAGGGAAATCCGATATCAAACGGACCTGCAAAGCCTTCATCTTTTGCATTATATGTTCCGGTTGGAGTCCAGTTGGCAGCCGGGGTTCCTGTTGAAGAAATATCCTGCCAGATATATGCAGGACCACCGGTTTCATCACTGTCAATCCATTTATAGCCAAACTGATCCGGTCCCCCCTGCCCGTCAAAGTGTCCTGAATTAATCTCAAACGGGTTCTCTTTGCTCCTGTTAAGGTTAAGAGGCTGATTTGAGTCAGGTTTCAATACAGGGAAAATTGTTAAAGAACCCTCCGGGAAAGTGTTGTTTATCAGTGATACGGTAAAATCCAGAGTTGAGGGGCTCTGAGATATGTTCGAGATCATCACCGAATCGGTTATCATCTGATTTACAAGCATTGTGTGATACAATTGCTGCATATTCGCAGAATAAACCGGCTGTGCAAGAGTTGTTCCTGCAGGCGAGTTTGAGACGGGGGAGATGTTGCTCCATGTATCAAGTGAACGGATTGCAAAATAGTATGATGTTCCCGGCTGGAGTCCGCTGATTTTAACCGATTCTGACTGTCCTGCCGGCTTTGGTGATCCGGCGAACTGAACTGGTGTGGCATTGTTAAAATCGGAGACTGTTAAAATGGGTGAAGCTGAATATCTGATTCTGTATGAAACCACTCCGTTCCTGCTTGTATCTGACGGTGCGGTCCAGGTGAGGGTGATTGCAGAAGATGTTGGGTTACCGGCTGAAAGGTCAGTGATGACTGTCGGTGGTATCGTATCCGGCGGCACAGCAACAAGCTGAAGAGCTTTGAATATGTTAAGTCTGCCTCCGGTGACAGTAAGGCCGTTAAGTGCCGGAACCTGATCAACTCCCTGAAGAATATAATCCTTGAAAATGAGTGCTGCCTGCCCGGGATTTTCCCTGTACTGCTGCAGAAGTCCGGGATTGGAACCGGAAATAAGCAGTGCAACAGCGCCTGCAACAGTCGGGGTGGCCATTGAGGTGCCTGTCAGGTTGCCGTAACTGTTATTTGGCAGTGTGTTGAAAATGCTTGTTCCCGGGGCGCCCAGATCAATTGTGGTGAGGCCATAGGCAGCTCCTCCGTTTTTCTGATCGGTGCTTGTTGTATTAGTGACCGAAATAAGATAATTGCTCGGGCATGCCGTAGGGATATCCCCCTGCAGGTCAATATTAATATTAAGATTGGCTGTGGCACCGCAGCTTAAAACACCGTATGAGCCAAGGGAGTCATAAAGGGCACACCATACCGGATAATTTGAGGGCTGCCCGTAATCCACGCCAAACGATGAATTGGTCACAACCACAAATGCGCCTTTCACACCGTTTGTCTGATTATACATTGCACGCATTTTGAGGGCATAACCATAGGCTTTCACAACTGTTGCTTCAGAAGAAGATGACCCCTGAATTGCGAGAACCTTTGCACCCCAGTTGACCCCGGAAACACCAACACCGTTATTTCCTCTGGCGGCAGCAATGCCTGCAACATGTGTTCCATGATTATCTGACGTTATATTGCCATTATTATTATAGGCATTCCATCCGTTGGTGTCATCAACGTATCCGTTGCCGTCATCATCAATGTTATTGCCGGGTATATCAAGATAATTTTTGAAAAATCTCAGGTCCTGATGATTAAGATCAAACCCGCCGTCAATTACGGCAACAACAACAGAATCACCGAGCGCGGTAATGCCGCCCGTTGTGTAGTCCCACGCCTCCGGGGCATCAATATCTGCATCGGGTGTTCCGCCGTTTTGACCTGTATTATTGAGCGCCCACTGGTTTCCGAACTGAGGATCATCAGGCATTGCGGAAGAAACTGTGTTTGAGGGGTTTTTCTCATACTCCTGTTTACCTTCCCGGATTCCGAAAACGTGATTGAACTGAGCCAGACTCACCTGAGGATGAAGTTTAACGGCATACAGAACATCCTGTGCTTCGCCCTTTGATATATCGTAGGCAAAGAGGTAAACATTCATGATATCCGAGAGAAGCTCCTTTTCATGAAGCCCTATATTCCGGAAATCACTTACAAGCTGAAATCTGTTTTCTTTATTTTTAAGCTGAATTATCAGTTCTCCGGGTATTGCATCTCCGGCGCGCTGTGGCATGGTCTCTGTAATCAGGGAAAGTGTAAAAACAAGTATTAAAAGCATGTAGCGGGCAGTATTCAATGGAGCCTTTATAATTAGTTTTAACGGAAATAAAAAAGCTAACTATTTTTTGGTTATTATTCAAGAAGATAAGCAGCCCACGGTCCGGTTCAGTTCAATTGCAGGGCTTTTGCAGAAATAATTTATTGACAGAATTCAGGAATGTTTTTTCAGTTGCTTTACGTAATTTTGAACTTCAAATTTTAAAGAGACTCATGCTTAAATCTGATCACAGATATTTTCCGCTGTTTATACTGATTTTTCTTGCTGTAATATGGGGCAGCTCGTTTATTCTGATTAAACGGGGGCTTGATGCATTTAGTCCTGTTCAGGTCGGGGCGCTCAGGGTTACCATATCGGCGCTGGTGCTTGCTCCGTTTGCGGTGCTGCACCTTAAAAAATATCTGAAGCCGCACTGGCCCTGGTTTCTCCTTTTTGCCACTCTCTCCAATCTTATGCCTGCAATCCTTTTTGCGGTTGCCGAATCTCAGATTTCAAGTTCGCTTGCGGGGATTCTTAACAGCATGACCCCCATATTCACGTTTATAATCGGTGTTCTGGTTTTCGGAAGCCCTTTCAGACGCAATCAGCTTATAGGTCTTTCACTGGGAATAACAGGCTCTGTGCTTCTGATTCTTAAAAGCAGCGGAACCGGTTTCGGCAATATCAATTTTTATGCTCTGTTTGTTGTCCTTGCCACTATATTTTACGGCTTCAGCAGTAATATTGTGAAAAAGCGGTTTTCTGAAATACCGCCGGCTGCCCTTACATCGCTATCATTCCTTACCATTTTGCCCGTTTCTGTGATTCTGCTTATCTCAACAGATATTATAACCGCGGTGAAGACTCACGAACTTGCCCTTGCATCCCTCGGATATATTACAATACTCTCCGTGGTGGGCACTGCCCTTGCTCTGGTGCTGTTTAATAAACTGATTCAGACAACAACTCCTGTCTTTGCTTCAACAGTGACGTATCTGATTCCGGTGGTGGCAGTTGTGTGGGGCTTCATAGATGGTGAGCTTATTGAGATACTGCATATTCTCTCGATGGGAATGATTGTGCTGGGTATTTACTTCATTAATTACAAGAAGTGAGTTTATAGTTCAGTTTTACTCTGTCACAATGCACCATATCCTGGATGTCAGAATAATACACTCTGCCATAGCAAAGTAACCTGAACTGTTCCTCCGCGCCTTTTCCGCATAATATGATTTACATTCATTCGCCGTTATATTTTGATGACGGTGTGTGAAAAAGGTATTCTCATAATATCCCGCTATTATTTTCTTTCCCTCTGCTGCTCATATCTGACATTTGTATAATCGTGATTATACTAATCATGATTATACAACGTGAGGTCAGTCCGCATATTTTTGCTTATACCAGCCTGACTAAGGTTCGTGAAATAATAAAGAATCTCCTTTAGCTGAATAAAAATTGAGATCAAAACCTGCGGGGCTGACTAAATTTATTCTGCAAGTTAATAGCTGAACATCTCATTAAAAGAAATTAATTCTAAATCTTCACGTCTCTCTTTCAGATTCAGAAGTTCTTCTGTGAAACCGGATCCTGAAAAAAGCAGGTATTTTGCTATTTTTTTCTGAGTCATAAGTGACGCCCTCTTTTCAAGATCTTCAAGTATATTTATACCTGTTTTACTGTTTGTAAATTTACATTCTCCAACCGCAATTTCACCGTTAAGACCGGTACAAACTATATCAATCTCTGCTTTTCCGTTCCACCAGGATCCGATAAAATCATTCTCAAAGCCTGATATGCCGGAATTAATTCTTATAAAATCACGGCATACATCCTCAAAGATGAAACCCCTGTATATCTGAAAACCTTCTTCAATAACTTTTAAGATCATTCCGGGCCTGTTTTCTTCGATAAGGGTCAGCCAGGGATTAATAAAACGGAACCAGAACCTGAAGTAATTGTCTTGAATGACATATAACCCCTTCCGGCTTTTGAGGGGATTTTCAAAAGCAGGAAAAATCCTTTTTATAATTCTGAGTTCATAAAGTGTTTCAAGATATTTGCCAAGCATTTGCCTGTCAAATCCTGTTAAATTTTTTATATCATTTAATTTTGTTGCTCCGAGTGAAATTGCCCTTAAAGCGGCCATATAGTACCGCGGTGTTCTCAGTTCCTGCATTAAGAGAAAATTAACTTCACCATAAAGGAAAGCGTCATTTTTAAGCACACATTTGAGAAGGTTTTCTTTAAGGCTTTTGTTGCTGTCAAATTTTGTCAGATAGGCAGGAATTCCGCCGGCAACACTGTAAAAATCAAAAACTTTTTCATGATCTGCTCCGGGAAAAAGTTCAGCTGCTTCAAAGAGGGTAAATGGTCTGACCTCCATTTGTCCGGTTCTCCTTCCGTAAAGCGGACTTTTGTAACTGAGCAGTTCCTTTTCCATGAAAGAGACTGAGGAACCTGTGAGAATTATAAACAGATTTTTATTTTTTAGCCCAAGATCCCAGTATTTCTGAAGAACAGAAGCCACCGAAGGTGAGTTTTCTGCTATATACGGAAATTCATCCAGGGCAAGTATAAATTTCCTGTCACCAAAATCTTTTCCGGCCAGATAGCTGAATACCGAATCCCATGACCGCATCCCGATACTTTTAATAAACTCATCATGAAAATATTCTGCCAGAAGAAGTTTAACCGTTTCTGTTTGCTCCTGCTCAGAACGCTGATCACCCATATAATACAAATGGGGCTTATCCTTTAAAAAATTAAGTACCAGTTCCGTTTTCCCGACACGCCTCCTGCCGTAAATAATATAGAATCCGGCACCCTGGTCATGATAGGCATCGCCTAATAATTTCAGCTCTCTTTTCCGGTTGACGAACATTTGTAAACTCATGATTAGTATAATTGTGATTATACTAATATACAAATATCAAAACTGTCTTCAAAATTCAGTTACGTCTGATATGCACTTCTTACAATTAAACAACACAAGGAGGTCACCGGAGTTACCTGATGGCACTGAAGCAAAAAAGGCTGCCCGACCGGTGTGGTCAGACAGCCTTTATACAAAATCACAATGGTTATGCTGATTCCTAAACCGGATCAGCCCCTCATTAAGAGAATCTAATTAGCTGTGATCTTAAAGATTCTGTAGCCGTAAGCATCAAGCTTTACAGGATCATACACTGATACTCTTTTATCTGTAAATACATCAGTGAGAGTGTACCCGTAAACGGAGGGGACATATATTTTTTTCTCAGCCGGCCGGCTGCCTTTGTTGAGAACAACAAGATATCTTCCGTTAAGATCGGAACGGATATACCCGAGGATATCTTTTTCAATATGCACAGGCATCAGGTCACCGTATCTTAATGCCGAAGCCTCATTCCTCAGTTTTACCAGCTTCTTCACATTTTCCATCATCCCTTTTTCAGTATCGTTGAGATCTTTACCGAAACGCATCATCCTTCTGTTATCAGGATCTGCCGCTCCTGTCATTCCGAATTCAGATCCGTAGTAAATAACGGGGAGACCGGGAATCGTGAACATGTAAGCCAGGTACAACTGTGCTTTTGCATAGCTTGAAAGATTGTCAACTTTAGGGGGATTATTCCAGGCAATCATGTTTGCATCACCCTGATTAATCACAAGATCACCGTCAGCATATGCCATATATCTGATCTTGTCATGGCTGTCCATAATGTTACCCATAAGATGCATGGGTCCGTAATAATGATAAGTGCGGTCAAACTCGCTGGCCAGAATCTCAAACGACTGGGTGCTGTCAATAAACACCTGAATGGCAACGTCAAAAAGATTGAAGTTGAACTGTGATTCAAGCTGACCATTCGTCACATAAGAACTTATAAGGTCATAACCGCCAAAGGTTTCCCCTATCTGATAAACTTCTTTGCCTTCATCCTGGTATTTGTCTTTCAGTTTGGCAGTAAGGGTTCTCCAGAATTCATTTGGTACGTGCTTAACTGCATCATGCCTGAATCCGTCTGCGCCTGTCTGCTCAAGCCACCAGAGAGCATTCTCTGAAACATATTCTATTGCAGCGGGAGCCTTTGTGAAATCAAATGACGGGAGATAAGGTTCAAACCATGTTGAGAGTCGGTACTCATCCCAGAGTCTGAGATTTTTTCGGCCATCAGGGAGATCAAGCACTCCAAACCATTCTCTGTGTTCCTTAAACTTAGGGTGCTGTTCATGAGTATGATGAGATACAAAATCAAGCAGCACTTTTATCCCTTTGGAGTGAGCTGTCTGAACCAGTTCCTTAAGCTTTTCCATTGAACCGAACTTTTCTTCGGTCTTTGTAAAATCGATCGGCCAGTAGCCATGGTACCCTGAGTAATAGTGATACGGCGGGGGGAACTCTCTGAAAGCCTCATTCGGATTATCATAAACCGGGGATACCCATATAGTGTTAATTCCGAGATCGCTGAAATACCCTTCGTTCAGTTTGTCGATAATTCCCTGGAAATCTCCGCCGTTGTAATTTGCCGGGAGGAAAAGGGAGTCATGCTTAATAGGGTTATTGAGAGACTTGTCACCATCATTGAAGCGGTCAATCATCAGCGAATAAATTATACCGTCATACCATGTTTGCTTAACGCCGGGAGCACCTGCTGGTTGGCCGTCAATAAACAGTGTCTGCTGGGTATTCGATACCATTCTGAAATCATTAAAAAGCGCTGAAACCCGGAGATGCTTTTCTCCCTTAAGTTCAGATTTTTTGAGCAGCACCTTAAACCCGAAATACTCACCCCACTGAAGTCTCTCCATTCCGAGCTGTTTGTTATCAAGGAGGGCAACAATTTTTGCAAGTGTGTCAATATCTGCTGGGAAGTTCGCCTTATAGTAATATTCAACTGCGATCTCATCCCCCAGGTCTTTCATTTCCATTATCTGGAGGAAAAGCTCGGGCACGCCTTCTTTAGTAATAACAATAACCGAGTTGAAGTCGCCCATTCCGTTCGGTACCTGATAGTCATTTCTTTTGTCAACAATTTCCTGACCGTCAGCATAAAACTTATATTCATATCTTCCGGGATCGAGTGCAATGTCAGCGGTAAAGATTCCGTCACCCTCAGGGTCGGTCATGCGGTCACCGCTTCTGTTCCAGCCGTTAAAACTCCCGATTATAAAAACATCTTTATACTCTTTTTCTGCATGGAATTCAAATCTGTAATAATCGGGCTTTTTAACCTGAAGCGGAATCACATATTCTTCTCCGTTCAGATTAAAATTAAGGAGTTCATAGGCGCGTGCATCCTGAGAAGGAGTAACACTCAGCACAGAATCCTTCAATGAAAACTGAGCCTTCACTCTCGGATTTTCTTTGATTGCAAGGCTGCTGTACCCGCCTTTAATGTAAAACACATCGCTTATGATGAACTTTGTTTCCTTGCCGGTCTGAACATTAAGCGGCTTTATCAGATCTTTAATTTTCTGAGGCATTACTGCACTGCTCATCAGCAATAGTGATATCGTCAGGTATTTTAGTAGTTTCAAGGCTGCTCCGGGAAAATAGGGTTTAGGGTTTAGGATTTAGGGTTTAGTCCGAAATAGTCAATTTATTGCCGAGAATAATCCCGCCATGCTATGAATAATAATTTTTATGTCCTGATTGTGTATAATTTTTGTCTTGTGATGAATATCCGAAAATATGATTATTGAACAATAGTTATCTGATATTCAGATTAATAACTTATCGAGAATTATAATAGTTTCAGTTTTCATGATCTTGAAAATAACAAAAAAATCTCTTCATCATTACGGGTTGCATTAACGATGATCAGTCCTGATAATAATTTATAAATCCGTTCAATAGCCTTTTGCAGTGTCTTACTTCCTCAAGAGATGATTTAAGGTGTTCATCTTTAATGAAGTTCTGATCGAACGCAAGATAGATCTGAGTCTCCAGCTCAAACAAAGATCCTCTCGCGATATAAAGAAACTGGAGTGTATCTTTTTTCGTGTTCCTTCCAACCCCCTCAGCTATATTCGAGGGAACAGAAATTGCCGCTCTTCTGATCTGAAGAGTTAATCCATGTATCTCTGATCCGGGGAACCCTTTACTAAGACTGTATATAATGTTTGCAAGTTTTCTGGATTTTATCCATACTTCAAGTTCAGTAAAATCTTTCATTTCAAAAGTTACTATTATAAAATCACAATTTTAAAGATGGTGAAAAGTTACAAGAAACTCAACCATTCGCCCCAATTTAGCTGCTTTAATCTATAAATATACAGTTGAAAAACTGAATACCCTGATATAAATTATTGATGTTTACCTGGAATAACTGATTATTATCACAACGTTTATGCTGCTCTAAAACCTAAACCCTAAATCCTAAACCCCTAAAAAGCATTTTTAGTGAGTAAAAACCTTATCCTCTCTGCCCGGCCGTCTATATTTGATCTGACGGGGATGCCGAAGATTTCACAGAGGAGGGGATAGATGTCAATGTTCCAGAGGGTTCCCGTTTTGTATCCTTTGCGGAAATCAGGGCCTGCGGCCAGGAAGAAACCATGCATATCAAGCTGGTCTTTTTCAAAACCGTGGTTACCGTGGGCATTCCACTTTATATACCGCTTGCGGTGTGCGGTGGTCCCTATTTCCCAGCCGAGATCACTGACAAGGATTATATCAGAAAGCAGCGGACTTGATGAGAAATGGTAAAAATCGGGTATCTCATCTTTTCTGTATGATTTGAAGTGCTTTTCGTTTTGTTTAAGTTTCTTATAAACAGCCTCGGTCTGGTCTTTTTCGGGCTGAATTAATACGAAAGTCCCCCAGTTCCAGAATTTAACTTTATATTCATTCCCGATAATCTGTTCCACATCAATATATTTGCTGGTATCAACCTGTGTCATTCCGTGATCTGAGACAAATATCAGGTTTACCGAGTCTTCAATACCGGTTTCCGGGAGCCTGCTCAGAAGATATGAGGTGATCCGGTCAAGAATACCGATGGCATGGTTCAGGCTGTCTGAATCTGGTCCGTAATTATGGCCGTAACTATCGGCAGCGTCAAAATAAAGTGTGATAAACCTTGGCCGCTCACTATACGGCAGTTTGAGCCAGTCAATCACGCCGTCAACGCGGGTTTTATATGGTCTGTCATGATCGTACTTCATATAATATCTGGGGCGTCTGTAATCCAGTTTAACTTCCGAGCCCGGCCAGAAATAGCTTGCAGCTATGATACCGTTGCGCTGAGCTGTTTCCCAGAATGCTTCTCCCGTATACCATTTTGCATTTGTTACCTTGGTTGAATCCCCTATGGTGTAGGTTTCATCGGTCTGGGGATCGTAAAAGGTGTTAGCTATAATGCCATGATTCTCAGGATACAAACCGGTGATAATGGAGTAATGATTAGGAAAAGTTTTGGAAGGATAAACAGGCCGCAGAGAGGCAGCTCTCACTCCGTTTTTTTCAATCTCTTTAAGAGTGGGGGTAAGACCCCTCTCCATGTAATCATGCCTGAAGCCGTCAAAAGAAATCAGAATTGTATAATTGGGTTGAGAAAATAACGTAAAGTTAAGGAGCAGTAAAATACCGAAAAGTTTTTTCATGAATGAGATCTTTATCCAGTAAGTTAAAGAAAGTATAAAATATTTATAATCTGTGTCTGTTTTCTTCTGTAGTAAATCAGCAAATGTGCAAAGCGGTGCGTTTAATTTCTGAGTAAAGACTCTTTCTGCAGATTGAGAGCAACTCCTCAATCCTGGCCAGATCATCATTCTCAGCCGGATCCGCTGTACTTTTTTCCTGTATTAAAGCCCCGGCTTCATTTAGTGTATGTTTTGCATTCTGCAGAAACTGCATCACAGATCCGGGGTGCCCTGCAGAGAAAGCGGCAGAGATATTACCGGCAAATGCCGCAGCAAGGCGGGCAAGTTCATTTTTGTATCTGACTTCATCTTTAAGAGAGGAAATATCTTCTGCCAGCACGGCAGCAGCACTCTTCAGATCCATATCTTTCTGCCTTTTATATTTCTGCACCGCAGGGTTTCTTCTCCCGTTTCAGGAAAGATCAATTCTGCGGACTCATTTAATTTTCAGGGCCTTTTTACCGGGCCCTCAATAAAATTCACCCGGGCTGAACAGCCCGGATTAAAATCAGACTTCTGCCTGCAGCTTATCTGCAGTATCTGCAACTTTAAGAGCCTCTATCATATCGGTCAGATCACCGTTCATGAATCCGGTGAGGTTGTACATTGTGAACCCGATCCTGTGATCTGTAACTCTGTTCTGAGGGAAATTATAGGTGCGTATTTTATCGCTGCGGTCACCGCTTCTTACCATGAGCTTGCGCTGCTGGGCAATCTCTGAGTTCTGCTTGCTCATTTCAAGATCATAAAGTCTTGCGGCAAGCACCTTCATTGCTTTTTGCCTGTTCTTAAGCTGTGAGCGCTCATCCTGACACTGAACAACTATACCGGTCGGGACGTGTGTGATTCGTATGGCAGTTTCAACTTTGTTGACGTTCTGACCTCCGGCTCCGCCGGATCTGTATACGTCTATTTTGAGATCGGCAGGATTAATATCAACCGAGACTTCCTCAACTTCGGGCAGCACTGCAACCGATGCGGCTGAAGTATGCACCCTGCCGCTTGCTTCGGTTAAAGGCACACGCTGCACCCTGTGAACACCGCTCTCAAATTTGAGCTCACCGTAAACATTATCTCCCGAAATCCCGACCACAACCTCCTTGACCCCCCCCTTGCCGCCGGTTTCATTCAGGTCTATCAGCTCAGTTTTCCATCCTCTCACCTCTGCATAACGGGAGTACATTCTGAAGAGATCACCCGCAAAAAGGGCGGCTTCTTCACCACCGGTACCCTGTCTTATTTCAAGGATCGCATTTTTGTTATCATTTGGATCTTTGGGGAGCAGCAGAACTTTGATCTCGTCTTCAAGTTTATCACGCAGTTCTTTCAGTCCGTCATGCTCTTCCTGCGCCATGGCAACAAGGTCTTTGTCATCAGATAATTCAAGTATCTCTTTGTTTTCCTTCAGGTCGGCAAGAACTTTTGCATATTTCTCATAGGCTTCCACAAAATCAACCAGCTCACTTCTCTCCCTGCTCAGGTTTACCAGTTTTTCGGTGTCATTCAGATTGGCACTGTCAGATAACTGATCATTTATACGGTCAAATTTTTCTTTAATCTTCTTTAGTTTTTCGAGGAAATCCATTTAATAACTTTAATTTTTGTGAATTACAAATATACTGAAATAAGAATTGCCATCAGTTGACAAATTTAATGTCTGATATTAAGACTTCGGGGGTTAAACGTTTCAGAGAGAATAAAGCTGATCAATGCTTTATGGCAGTCTTTTCATAAAAAAAACTGCCGGGGTGCTGATTCCCGGCAGTCTGATCAATCGATCAGTTAATCATTAATACTGTAAAGCTCATTTGAGTTTGCATCCGATATCTGAGGCCATTCTGCGCCCTGTGATTCAGGATTTTTTATCAGACAGATTGTATCCGAATAAAATCCCCGTGTCTTTCCGCCGTGCATTTTTATCAAAAATGGTGATTATGAGAACGGAACAGCGGGCAGTCATAACATAACTGCTTCAGAATTTACTCATTCCTCAGGTTCAGCTTATTGCGGAAAGGGGAGTACGAATTCCTTACGACAGACTATTTTTCATCCTTAAAGGTGATCTTTAGATTTATCAGTTCAGAAACAGAACCGGTTCTTACAGGAGGCCCCCAGGTGCCAACACCTGAAGAGACATAAAACTGTGTTTTACCCTTCTGCAGATACCCCCAGCTGAGTTCATAAATTCTGCTTACAATCAGGTTGATGGGAAACATCTGCCCCTGATGCGTATGTCCCGAAAGCTGCAGATCAACACCTGCCTTTTCAACAAGATGAAGGTCATAAGGCTGATGATCAAGCATAATTACCGGGAGATTGCGGGGAACATCTTTCATCACTTCCTCAATCGGTTTCCTTTTGCCGGCCGCAAACCTGTCGGCAGTTTTATCATCACGCCCGACAATAACAAGCGAACTGTCAATTATTATATGCTCATCTCTGAGGAGGGTCATTCCGCTGTTTTTTATAAAAGCCATAGCGCTCCTGATCCCAACTATATACTCATGATTCCCGTTTATGGCAATAACCCCCATGGGGGCTTTAAGTTTCTTAAGTTCCTGATCAATTTTATGACGGTAAAGATGCTTTGATTTATCATCAACAATATCGCCGCCCGTAAGAATGAGATCGGGTTTGATTTCTTCAATTCCCCTGAGAATATCGTGTACTTTTTTTGTGCCGAGTATAGGCGAGAAATGGGAATCGGAGAAGAAGGCAATATTAAGAGAATCAAGCTTTGAATCCTTCTTGGGAAGTGTGAGATTGATTGTTCTTATCTGGATGTTATTTGCATTCCACACACCGTAACCCACAACCAGAACCAGATACCCGAGTGCTCCGAGAAACAGCCCGAGTTTTGTTGCCGTGATGTTCTGAAAAAGAACAGGGGGAGTGAATGAAAAAATTTTGAATCCGAGCCTTACAAGGTCAACAGAGAGCACATAAATAAATGAATAGAGCAGCACCGCAAACCAGATTGCACCTATCCATAAAATAATATCGAACACGATGTTATCAAGATCAAGGAATGTTCTGGACATTATATAAAAGGCCGCAGCCGACCAGAATATGACAGTATAGACAATTTTAACCCAGAGAGGCAGACTCTCTATTGCCTGGAGACCACGGTAATAAACGTAAAAGTTAGCAGAACCGTAAACGGTAAGAAAAACTAAAAAAAATATTGCCATTATTGTGTAATTGCTCCGGAGAGCGGTTTGTTTATTTTAAGATTCCGGTTATTGTTGTTATCCACCCGCTGAAGATTAAATTATGAGGATATTTCTGTTTCCCGGTTACAAAATTAACTGTTTTAAGGGGTGAACAGTTCAAATAACAAATTAATTTTCAACTAAAAGGTTTGTGTGAAGCTTCAGGAAATGCATCACTGATAAATAAAAACAGCTCATCCGGTTATGAACCAAGGAACTGAGATCGGATTTTTAAGGAAATAAATTAAGATGAAATAAGATTTGAAAATTGACTGAAAATCAGGCGGATTTGCTCCGCCTGATAAACCGTAAAAATTAACGGGGGATCAATGAAAACTCAAGAAACGCACCAATATGAGCAACAAGCAGGTCCATTTTTGATCTTCTGGAATTATATGTAATTCCGTAAGGAGGGTTTATATTTACATTAATATCGCCCTCTGTTAAATATTCTGCTTCAGTAGTGTAGATGTAACGGGCTCCGAGATCCAGCCAGATACTGGTTCCCACTTCGCTGTAAATTTTCAGCATAAGACCGCCGCCGGCGCCGTAGCTCCATGCCCAGTCGCTGAAATTCACATCACTGAGTTTTTCCTGATTTGAGTATCTTTCTTTAAGGGTGGTCTGGGTATAGATGTAGGAACCGCCTCCCAGAATATCCACATATGGTTTAACAAACGGTGTGGGCGCCCATAATCTCAGCATCAGCATACCCTGAACAATGTTGTTTGATCTGTCAACATCAACTGTGATATCCTGAATGAAATTTGAAAGGGGCACTCTCCTGCTTTCACTTCCGTAATTAATATAATTAACATTAACGCCAAGCGCAAAGGGAGCGAGCGGATTGGGCTGAAACAGAAACTCGCCGCCGATACCGAACCCGGTTCTGCCGGTGTTGGCTCTGAAATCACCCTGAGGAAATCCTCCGAGGAGGTTGATCCCCACCTGGGCTTTTGCATCGCCTAGAGTCAAAATCATCAGAAACGCTAAAACAATAATCTTCGAAAACAGTCTAATCATTAAGTCCTCTTTTTTTTGATTTTTCGCTGCAAATATAACAAATTTGAGTCTCACAAAATTATTAATCCGGATACGGGAGAGCTGAAAAATTGGGTTTAGTGGTTTATCGTGTATTAATTAGTCTTGTTTTCGTGATAAGCGGTCTTTGGGTGTTAAAATACTACATTGATGACACCCTGTGGTTTATCATAGCATTCTTTTCATTACTGGGATTTGTGATCCAGCCGGCGTGGTCTGCTTATCAGGATTATGTTAAAAAGAACAAGGCCATTCTCACTAATTCTATCTGCGGCTCATGCAAAAATTATGATCCCTCTGCTCCTGTATGCATTAAGTATGATGAGAACCCCACCGAAACTTACGTCCCGTGTGACGGACTCGACTGGGATCCACGTTCTGACCTTTGATGCAACTCCGCCGGTATTCAGACTTTCAGCACCCAAGCCGTAATTTAAAATGAAAAAGCCCCTGCATTTAATTCTGCGGAGGCCATAATAAAAGCCGGAAAGATAATCAGATTGAGTTTCTGAATTCTTTTTCACCCATCCGGTATTTAATCTCTTCAAATGACTGCTCAAGATCTGCAATAAGATCATCGGCATCTTCAATGCCCACTGAGAACCTGACAAGCCCTTCGGTAATGCCCGCTGCAGCACGTCCCGCCTCTCCCATTGAGAAGTGCGTCATGCTTGCAGGATGCTGTATTAATGATTCAACACCGCCGAGTGATACGGCAAGCTGACAAAGCTTTACAGTGTTCATCATGATCTCACCAGCCTGGAAACCGCCCTGAAGTTCAAAAGCTATCATTCCGCCATGACCCAGATGCTGCTTTTTGGCAATTTCATGCTGGGGGTGTGAAGGTAATCCGGGAAATGAAACTGATTTCACCATCGGGTGAGCTTCAAGGTATCTCGCAATTTTTGTAGCGCTTTCACAGTGTCTCTGCATTCTAATTGCCAGGGTTTTAAGCCCTCTGTGCACCAGAAACGAATTAAACGGATCTATAACGCCGCCTGTCTGGTTGAGCACTTTTTTCATTTTTATATAAAGCTCTTCGGTGTTGACAACAACAATGCCCGCAACAACATCCGCATGACCGTTGAGGAACTTGGTCATACTGTGCAGAACAATATCAGCACCCAGCATGAGGGGTCTCTGCAGGGCAGGGCTCATAAAAGTGTTATCAACAACCATGTGACAACTGTGTGCCCTGGCTATCTTTGAAATCTCTGAGAGATCTGAAATTGCAAGGGTGGGGTTGCCGGGTGTTTCAATATAAACAACTTTGGTTTCAGGTCTGATTGCATGAAGCACTTTAAGATGATCTGAAGAATTTACAAACGTGGTTGATACCCCGAACTTGCTGAAAACTGTTTCAAGAAGGGTTCTTGTGGGTCCGTATACCGAAGTTGAACAGACAACGTGATCGCCATACTGAAGAAGTGCACTGAATATGAGGTCAATCGCAGCCATCCCGCTTGCACAGCCGAGCGCCTTATAGCCCCCTTCAAGCTCTGCAACGGCATTTTCCATTGCTTCAACTGTCGGGTTGCTCATCCTTGTATAAATATGTCCCTTTTCCTCTCCTGTGAAAAGGTTTGCCCCGTGTCTGGCAGATTTGAACTTGAAAGTGGATGTCTGGAATATAGGCGGAACAACTGAGCCAAACTCATACTCACCTATTCCGGCATGCACGCACTTGGTGTCAAATCCTTTTTTATCTGAATCATGCATTTTGTTTTCTCTTTAAATTTACATTATCCCGAAAAATAAGGAATATTTGTTAATTAACCATATTGACCTTGCTGCCCCGGAACTCCGCAAATTCAATTAAACGGATTAAAATCACTCCCGGTTTAAACTTAAAATATTAAATTGCAGAATCCTTTCGGGCACTTTTTACAATCCCTGCAGTATAAATTATTATTTTTCAATTATTATGAGTTAACATGACCAGAATTATTTCTTTCGTTTTTTCCCTGATTATCTTTTGCGCAGCGTTATCTGCCCAGAATCTCACTATGCATGACAGAAATGTTGCCATTATAATTTCTGACTCCCTGAGGTCGGAAAGGTCGCCTGATGGTTATCCTTATGTTCAGCTTGATTACGAATATCCTGTATTCAATGTCGATAATCCGGACTTAAATGGTGCCTGGCTTAATGAGTTCATCAGATTAAACATGACGGATATCGGGCGCTATGACACAATGTTCATGGAAATGGAACAGATGAATCTGGAAATGAGACAAAGCGGTGAAATGTTCGGAGGTGAATTCTGGGATTACTTCTACTCTGCCACAGGTTACTTTAATAACGACAGTTACCTGACCCTCATGTTTTCTGAAGGGGGTTATATGGGCGGGGCTCACGGAAACTATACCTCTGTAACCTGTCACCTTAATCCGCAGACGGGTGAACAGTACACACTCGAGTCATTCTTCGGTGAAGAGGGTCTGGCTCAACTGCTTGAGATCGGTGAAAAATTATTCAGGGAGCATGAAGGGCTGGATCCCGAGGTTCCCCTTTCAGAATCAGGTTACTGGTTTGCGGATGATCAGTTTCATCTCGGAGAAAATTATACTTTTGATATGAACGGAATGAATATTGCATATAATCACTATGAAATTGCGCCCTATTCTGCCGGCGTTATCACTTTCACCATACCGGCTGATCAGATAAAAGGACTCTTTCTTGAAAGCAGCCCATTCAGATATTAACAACTTGCAAAGATTGAACAAATGAACATTTATTGTCCTAAATGCAGCCGGGAAATTAATCCCGAAGATCTGAATATCCGTACTGACCTTGGCAAATGTCAGAACTGCGGTCATGTTTTCAGGATCTCCGAAGTTTTTGAAGGCACTCCGGATAACGTGACGCCTGATAAGATGCCTGCCGCATCAAGGCTGCAGCTCAATAAGCTTTCAGATTCGTCTTATGAGATCAGCCTTCCCAAAGGAGGTGTAAAATCAGTTGGCTGTGCCACGCTTGTATTTTCAATTTTCTGGCTCGCCTTTGTTGCATTCTGGACCCTTATGGCTTCTCAGGCCGGATTCTTCGCCTTGTTCTCAATTCCTTTCTGGTTTGTAGGTATAGGAATGTTCATTTTTTCAATTAATTCTATGACCGAAGTTCAGAGGCTTATTGTGAGTTCCGATTCAATAAGAGTGATAAAAAGCAGAATCGCGGTTTCAAAGGATGTGACTATTCCTCTTGAAAATATAAAAGCGATAAGCATGGATGAATGGCAGCTCGGGAACAAATCTTACAACTCTTCAAAGACCCAGAAAGTGCCGGCTGTATTTTACGGCAAAACAAAGATTAAGTTTTTTGAGTATGCTGATCGTGAAGATCAGTTATGGATAGTCGCTTTCCTTAAAAAACTTCTCAGCAAATGATTTTTCGGATCCCGGAAGGGGATTTTTTCTCCTCCGGGATTTTTTTCCCGTTCTCAGTCTGATAATAGGCCCGCCGTAGAATATTTTTGGATCTTGGAGACCAACATCAACTGAGCATTAAGCGCTGCTTTTGTGAATATTTCCACTTAATCTTCATATCATTTTGCCTATTGAATAATTATTGCTTATGTTTGATGAACAAAAATTAAATCTGGTTATATGATAGCTGTAATCGATTATGGTACCGCCTCCCCTGAACTGATCAGCCTGCTGAGAACTGCTGCAGGAACTGATTATAAAATCACAATCAATGAATATGACATTCTCAAGGCTGACGGTATTATACTGCCTAATATTTCTGACCCGATTTCGGCAGCCAAAAGGCTGAAGATTATGAATCTCTTTTCTCAGCTCAGGTTAATGAATAAACCTGTTCTGGGGCTGGGAAGCGGATTTCTTCTTATGTGTGAATACATGAGAACGAATACCGACGGGCTTGGCTATTTTCCGTATTGTTTTACTGAGGCTGATCCCGTGAAAATGAAACCCGGCAGCTACAGGACAGTTATCACCAACAGAATATCACTTCTCGAAAACCTGCCCGAAGAGTGCAGCCTTTATTATGACAGAATTTATAAAGTTCCTAATGACGTGCTTGAATGCATGGAGCTGAAAGAGAAGGGTCATTCAACGGGTGTTGCGTGCGATAATCATTATGCGTTTCAGTTTCTGCCCGAACTTTCGGGTGAGCATGGGGTCACTTTTATGAAGAATTTTATCAGTCTGGTCGGGAATAATCAATCCTGAACTCATTAAGATCAGGTTTGTTCTTTCTCTCTCTGGCAAGCTCGTACCTGTAAATAATTCTGCCTAACCGTGCCATGAAAGGAAATGCAACCGTTTCATATTCATAACGGTCATCATTCAGTATCTCATCTTCATTGGTGTATATAACTGCGCTGAGAAAGAATTCAATGCCCGCATCAAAATCTGCTACATATGCGTTATCTATAACAAATCCGTAGGCGTTGCCCACCTTGTTGAATATCCTGATATTTCCGGGAATTGAAGGATAATTATCTCCGAACATCAGAAATTTTACATAATTATCGGTATACCAAGAGTGTTTCCTGTATTCAGGATAATCATTTTCACGCGGATACATCGACATGTATTTCAGCAGAAACTGCCTGTCTGACTCACTGAAACTGAACCGCATTGCGGGATTCACGGCAGCAGGAAACATCACCGAAATCAGCATCTTCTGCAGATCAGTGAGACTGATATAGTTTTTAACCGTGAAATCAAGCGGTCTTTTGATCACGCCGTCTGCACCGATATAAGCAAGGCCTATAAACAGCCCGTACATATCATTGTAAACCGAATCACTGTTATACTTTGGGGGGCTTACATAAACAAGAGCAGAATCATTATAGAATTTAACTTCGTTGGAGAATCTGTTCCCTTCATAATCAAGCGCCATGCTCAGCCGGTGATTAAGTCTGACACTCTTAAAACCCTTCTGATGCAGCCGTTCATTCAGCTCTTTCTGCCCGGTAAAGTCATACAGCCGGTTATACGCATCATTATCACTCACAAGGAGAATCTTTTTGATATAATGCGCAATGCTTGCCTTTCCGTTTTTGCTGGTTACGTCCCCTTTGACGGGTGTTGTGGGTGAAAAAGGGGTATCAACCACATAATATGAATTTCTGTTCAGCCCGTTTATACCGGCTTCATTCAGTTTTTCAAGCGCAATCAGGGCTGCGGGAAATTTAACTGTGCTGGCAGGATAAAAATAGAGTGTGTCATTCACCCTGTAAGAGAAGGTTCTGAATGAAGGGTTATTTTCGCTGTCTCTCTCTATCTGCGTGTAGAGTATCTGAAGTTTATATTTTGAGGGATTATCAGTCACCCCAAGAAGAGAGTCTCTGTTCTCTTCAAGAAGTTTTTTGAGAAAAAGGGGGTCGCCCTTGGAGAAATTCTGCGCAAAAAGGGCAGATGCAAAGGCGACCGCTAAAACTAAAGCCTTTAACAGACTCATCTTGTTCAGAACTTGGTTTTCACAAAGTAGGGAAGCATTTTTCTCCAGGTCGGCCAGTCATGAGTTATGTCATGTCCCCAGACCTCAAGATCGTTTGGAATGCCTTTTGACCAGAGAAGCTGAGAGAATCTGATTGAAGACTGCGGATCTTCATAAGAACCCTGTCCGGTGGAAATGATGATTTTTTTATTATGTCTCATAGCCTCAAGCAGGGCGTGATCCGAAAGATTTTTGATATAATCCTCTGGTGAGTTGAAATAAACGTTCTCATCATAATAGCCTTTGGTGTAAGCTTTCAGATCATAAACACCGCTCATTGCAATGGTGCCTTTAAAGAGATCCGGCCTTCTGAAAAAGATATTGGCGGCATGGAGCGCGCCAAAAGATGCACCGGCAGTCACTATATCCACACTTCCTTTGCAGTTGTCTCTGATAAAGGGAACAACTTCATCGGTAACATAATAATTAAAGGTCATATGCCTCAGAGCTTTATGATGGGGCATCATTGAGCTGTGAAGCCAGCTTTCATTATTAATGCTGTTGATTGAGAAAATCTTCACTTTTCCTTCCTCTATCAGCGGACGCATTGCATCAATAAGCTGAAATCTTTCATACTCCAGAAAATCAGCTGCGGCTGTCGGGAATAACAGTAATGAAAATCCCCAGTGTCCGTAAACAACAACTTCCATATCCTTTTGTAATCTGGGGCTCCACCAGCGGTGTATTTCTCTCTTCATATAGACCTTATATTTTTGAAAAAGATGGGTTTAAACTATTAATTTACTTAATTTTAATGAGATTCAGAAGGAAAAGGGACGAAAAAGAGGGGGCTCCCTTAAAAAGGATTAAAAGGGAGCCATATAATTTATCAAAATTATTCACTGTTCCCGGAATCTGTGATTTCCAGTTTGGATTTAACCCCCATATCGAGCAGTTTCTGAGCTTTTGACATAAGGTTTCCTCTTCCGTCAGAAAGCTGTCCTTTTGCCTTTTCATAACTCTGATGCGCTTTTGAAATACTTTTCCCGATATCTTCAAATGAATCAAGAAAGCCCTTAAATTTATCAAGCATTTCTGAAGCGGTATCGGCAATTTCCTGTGCGCTCCTGTTCCTTTTCTCACTCTGCCAGCTAAGGTGAATGGTTTTAAGGGTTACCAGAAGTGTTGACGGGGCAACCAGAACAACTTTCTTTGAAAATGCCTCATTATAAATTTCTTTATCGAGCGAAATAACAGCATGAAATGCAGCTTCAACCGGTATGAACATCAGCACATAATCAACCGTGTTTATTCCCGTCAGATCAGTGTAATCTTTTGAACTCAGGCCTGCAATATGTCTTCTTACAGAACCGATATGATTTTTAAGATGAAGATCCTTCTCTGCCGGGTCATCCGCATTGAAATATTTCTCATAATCAACGAGCGATACCTTTGAATCAATAATAATATCCTTGCTGTCTGGAAGCTTCACAACGGCATCGGGCATGAATCTTTCACCCCTTGAGTTGAAAAATGTTTTCTGAACAATATATTCACGGTCTTTAACAAGTCCTGAACTTTCAAAAACCTTTTCGAGAATCATTTCACCCCACATACCCATGGTCTTTGATTCACCCTTGAGCGCTTTGGTAAGATTGAGAGCATCTTCAGAAAGCTTCTGATTCTGCTCCTTTAGCTGATTTATGAGAGTCATAATCTGGCTTCTGTCTTTAGCGTCATCAGTGTAACTCTCTTCAACTTTTTTCTTCAGTTCGCCGAGCTGTTCCTTAAACGGATTAAGGAGAGATTCAATGCCGTTTTTGTTGATATCCTGAAATTTTGCAGATTTGTCGTCAAATATCTGATTTGCGAGATTCTGAAATTCAATGGTGAATTTTTCCTTTGCCTCATTAAGAAGCCGCAGCTTTTCTTCGGTGAGCTTCTTCTCTTCGGATATCCTTGTTTCCAGCTCTGCAATTCTGCCCGTTTTTTGATTTATATCCTCAAGATAAGCATTAATCATCCTCTCCTTATTAACCAGGTCTGCACTCAGTTCATCAATTCTTTTCACCGTTGTTTCAAGGGAGGCAATTTTTCCCTTGTCCCCTTTTTCAGTCTCCGAATATCGTCTGATCTCGGAATTAAGGTTTTCTATGAGCAGTTTTTTCTCTTCCAGATCTTTTTCAAGAGCCGCAGTTTTTGCCCCGGTGAGTGCCTTTTCCTTGTCAAATTCATGCTGAATTTCAGAAGGATTGAATTTTGATTTTGCATACAGGTATGAAATGAGTAAACCGGTAATAAATGCCAGAAGGATTGCAATTAAAGATGTGATTTCCATAGCCCCGCCATTAATCTTTTTTGTGGTTTAATATTTGAAAAGTAAAAATATAAAAATCCCCGTTCACATTCCATATTCAGCGCAGTTTCAGCAATTTAAATCATTCACTGCGGAGAGAGCTAATCCAGAACTCCGAAAAGTCTTTCCCAGAAAGTCTTTTTTCTTTCACGTTCTTTTACAGCTTTCTCAAACTTCTCTGAATACATGAGCCCCACCGGCCCGCTGTAAATACCGCCCCGCATGAAGTTATCATAAACCCGCACTGCCAGAACATTTGATCCTTCCTGAAGCAGAATCTCCGGGGGAATATAATATGCTCTGATTTCCTCATAAGCCGAAACGCCTTCATAGCCCCGCTTTTTCAGCTTATCAATATCGCCTGTTTCACCTATTTTCACACCATTAAGATAGACTTCATCCCAGTCATCTATCTTGCCCATAAGGAGAACGAGCTTTCTGTTTTTAAGAGAGGATGTGAGAACAAATTCTTTCCTGTACCAGGCAACACCGTCATAACCGGGGGCTCTCTGCTCCTCCCAGAATCCCGGAACCAGAATATTCACCCAGTTGCCGTCATTGTATTTTGTCTGTTTGTAAATCAGCGAATCACCCGTTCTGAATTTCCAGACCCCTTCAAGGTAATAGTCGGGCCGCAGAGGATCCTCATAGTTAAAAATGCCAATATTGCCGCTTAAAATCCCCCCTTCAATGTATGAATCATACACCCTTACCGCAATGACATTGAGCCCTTTTGTCTTTAAAATTGTGTTGGGAACGGGATAAACCCTGTATGCATTGTAAGCGGTTTTGAAATCGGGGGGGAATGAACCTGAAGCTCCCACAAGGTAACCGTTAATATAGACTTCATCAACATCATCAATATACCCGAGGTGAACCGAAAGCATTTTGTTGTATAACTCCGGTGTGCCTTCAAATGATTTACGGTACCAGCCGTAACCGTTGTACCCGTGATAACCCTGGTTTTCCCATGCGGAGGGAACCTTTATAGTGCCCCATTCGGAATCGTTGTAATCAGGCTCAGATCTTGCGGCTTCATCGCCTATTTTAAACTTCCATTTTCCTGATAAATCAACCACCTTCACCCATTCCTTTGAAAAGGCAGCTGTATTGCATATCAAAACTAATATGATTATCAGAAAACCGGGTTTCATCTCGCAAGCTAAAAATTAATTTTTTGTTATGCAAAATTATTAAAGGCTGATACCAATAACAATAACAGAAAGTACAAAAAAAACCCGCCGAATTGCTTCAGGCGGGTTTTGCTCCTTCTTAAAACACTATTATAAATCAAGGGCATTAAACCAGTATGTTGCCTTCACCATAAAGATGTCATCTCCCTCGGCAGAAAAGAGATTTTTGAAGTCACGCCCCATCTCCATGCGGCCGGGATCGTCAAAGTTCATCTGATTATGGCTCCAGACCAGATAGACTGATGCACCTGGGGTGTATTCCCATCTCAGAATCATGTTTAGTCTTAGTGATTTGAAGTTAAAATCGGGGTTCCCGAAATTAAACTGAGTTCCTTCCTGAGTTTTAACCTGATATTCTGAATTGCCTTCATCATAGCTTATTGCCGATGCTCCCGTACCATAAACATGATAATCATCTGTTCTGGGGGCACTTAATTCCTTGAAGTAAGAATATTTTCCCACTGAAATAAAAGGCTGCGCAAAAAGCTGAAGTGTAAGGTATGGATTAAAGGTCCAGTTAAGTCTGATGGTTGAAAACACGGTTTTCTGATCAAGTTCACCAAAAACGTATCTTTTGCCGTAGGTTGCCATTGCAGAGGGGTCATCAAATGAATCAATCCACTGCTTTTTATTATTGTTGTACTCAAATCCGGGAGAAATCTCAAGACTGATTGTTGAAGTGGGCTTCCATTCAATGCCGGCTTCAATATAATTGTATGTTGCCCCGTCATCATTCCATTCATAATTGGTGAAAACACCAAACACCATTTCTTTTCTTGAGTCTGTTCTTACATTAATTGCTGTGAAACCTCCGTCGGGTCTTACAACCTTGGGGCCTCCGCGTGTGAGCCTGCCGTCGTAGCCGTTGAAATGGTGGGCAAGCTGCATGTTGAAGTTCCAGTAATTATTGAATGTGAAGTTTGAAGTCGTGAAAATACCCGACATATCAAGATCACCCTCAAAATCATAAGTTCTGAAATGAGCCAGGTATACCTGCTTGCGCCTGAATGTGCCGTCGGGATCATTCCATCTGTAACCTGTTACAATGTGTCCGTTAATCACATCAGCTCTCCACTGGAACCCGAGATCATTTACATCCATACCGGGTGAAATTGCTCCGAGCGCGGCATTCACATAAAAATCACCTTCCTGCTTATTGAAGGCTATTCTGCCCCCCCATCCGGTAAGACTCGTGAGATTAGTGTCAAGCCTCATATACGATGCATCGGGTCTCTGGAGATAGTGGATCGGTTTCTGCTGAAGTCTGGTTATATACTCCTTTGTTCCGTTAACCTTTGAGTATGTGCCCCAGTAAGTGATAACATACTTTTTGCCTTTATCAAGGAAAACCCAGCCGTCAAGACCACCAACCAGTGAACTTGCACCAAGATAGTTCTTTACTTCATCTCTCTGGATATTTCTGAAGGTTGAGGTGCCCACAAACCCTATTGCGTATCTTGATGAATCAAATTCTTTCTGAGATCTTATAACCGTGTAATTAGTAAGCGGTTCAACCTCTTCAAAAGATGTGTTTCCGCTGTTCCAGAGTCTTGCAGACATTTTATCGGTAACCGCATTTAGGGCATAAACCGACCAGCCGTCAGAAATTTTGCCGGTGAGCTTGGCGGCACCCAGAATCCTGGTTTCCTCAGGATATTTTACATAGTCTGCATCTGACACCGGTGCAGATGGTGATTTTCCGATTCTTCTTGAGTAGAATATATCGGGATTTCCGAAGTTGAATCCCCAGTTGTTATTTGAGCCTCCGAACCCGAAAAAGAGAAGATTTGATCCCTCAATGAAGAATGGCCTTTTCTCATTAAAGAAGGTTTCAAACGCACTCAGGTTCAGTACAGCAGGGTCAACTTCCACCTGGCCGAAATCGGGATTAACCGTTAAATCAAGTGTTATATTGCTGGTTATGCCGTATTTTAAATCACCGCCGAACGATGTGACGTACTGATTTGATTTGTAAAAAGGATCGCCGGCATCATGAATAAGGTACTGTGCCTTCTGAACAAAATAAGGGAGGACTTCCAGATTCTTAACGGGTGATATATCATCAAGTCCCTTTAATTCAAGAAATTTGGAGACGAATCCGCTTTCTTTTTTAGGCACCATTCTGAGATAAGATTCTTCATTATTTCTTGCAATCACCCTTTTAAAGTTCACGCCCCATTTCATCGACTCATTTTTTGAGAATCTCAGCTGAGAAAAAGGAATTTTAACCTCAACGGTCCAGCCTTTTTCATCTATATTCACTCCGGAGGTCCAGACACCGTTCCAGGAATCATCATCCCAGTCATCATTAAAAAGCGTGCCGTCACCCATGGCGCCGCCTGCGTTAACTGCAAAATAATAACCTGATCTTTTATCATTATAAGGATCAAGGAAGATTAAAAATCTGTCGGATGTTACCCAGTAATCTCTCCTGGCAAGGTGGGCTATAATTGAATCCGGATTTGTGTCGTAGCACCGTATGCCAAAAATAATGGCATTATCAGTGTGAAGAATTTTAAGTGCGGTTCTCTGGGTTGAGGGCTTTCCTTCATCGGGATCTCTCTGTGTAAACTCAACTTCAATCAGATCTGCCCATACCGGCTCATTAAGTTTTCCGTCGATCTCAATATGGCCATTATACTTCTCTGAACTGAGGAGTCTTAACTGCTCACTCCCGCCGGCCAGTGCGGTAAGTGTTAAAAAGAAACAGAGTAATATGGTTTTCATGCTGATCCGGATTAAATGTTGGGTAAAATTCTTGATACGAAAATAGTTAAATCAGCCGCCCCGGTTAAGGAGCTTTTGATAAAGGAGAGAATAACATGACAAATCGTCAAATGTGCAGATAAGCGGCAGGCAAGGATTAATTTTTAATTTTAAAATTGATTCCTATGTATTATTTTCATAATATCATTATTGAATTTTAATCTTCTTAATTTTTCGTACTGACACAATGGAACAATCAGAAATTAAAAAACCGAAGGTACTCCTTGTTGAAGACAATGCCGAAAACAGGGACGTCATGGTTCATTTCCTGAAAAAAATATGTGAAGTTGATGTGGCTGTTGACGGGCCATCGGCTGTTTCCCAGGCAGAGAGCAATCATTATGTCCTGATTCTGATGGATATTAACCTTGGGTTCGGGATGAACGGTATTGAAGCAACAAAAAAAATACGCTTAATGGAGAAATACAGGGAGATACCCATTATTGCCGTTACAGCCTATGCTATGGCGGGTGATAAGGAAATCTTTATTGAATCGGGTTGTACCCATTATATATCAAAGCCATTCACAAAAAGGGAGTTCACCGGGCTGGTTGAAAAAGCACTGGGTCTCACGTCCCAGAATTAAACTGAGCCATAAACTTCTTAAGATCCTCAAAAACTTTACGGACATCAAGTTCGCGGATGCATTTATATTGCACATCCTTCCTTGAACAGCTTAACGGTGCAGGCGAATAAATAAAACACGGAGCACACTCAAGCTGCAGAGACGATATAAAATAATTCGTTTTCCACGGTTTTATATAGTTTGTGTTAGTCGGCCCTATTATGGCAAGAACATTTGCCCCCATTGCCGATGAGATATGCATCAGTGAAGAATCATTTGTAACAAAAGCCCTGCTTCTTTTTATAAGCGCCGCACTTTCTGCTATGTTGCGTGATTTCACTTCAAAAACGCGCCTGCCGGCTGTCATATCCAGTATGGATTTCCTTAACTCAGCCTCTTCGGGTCCCCCGAAAAGCAGTACATCCATATCAAGCTCTGCATTGATCAGAGAAGCAAGCTCCGCAAATTTTTCAGGTTCCCATCTTCTCATGATATGATTTTTCATGGTTGCACAGCCGGGATGAAAACCAATGAAACCTTTTTCGGCAGTAAGAGGATTATCCTCAAGAAATTTTCCGGCAAAATTTTCATCCGTCTCATTAAGAGGAAAATGGTAGGGGGGAATATCCGTAAATTTTTTGCCTGTTATTAATTCAGCCAGCTTAACATTTTCTTCGGCATTATGAAGATTGTCATCTTCCCTGACCGTGAGATTATTAAGGAAGCCAAGATTAGCGCTGTCTGCTCTGAGATACCTCACTCCCGCCCTTTTACGCGCACCTGATAAAAATGAAATAATATTATATTCTTTTCTGTTTGAAGGATAAACATTTACTGCATAATCATAACCGCCGGGCACTCTTGTTCTGAGTGAAAGCACAAAACGGAGTGAATTCACCGCACCCTGCTTCAGAAAATCAAAGTGAACGACCTCACTGAAAAGTCCGGTTCTTTCGTAAATATCCCTTACGGCACCGAACATCACAACTGCAGTGATCCTTGCATCTGGAAGAGATTCCCTCAGCAGTTTCATTGCAGGCGTGAACATGAGCGCATCACCAATACCCGATAATGCAAAAACCAGTATCTTCATTTTTATAAGTTGCTCCGTAAAATAAAAAAGGCGGCTTCCATCAGGGAGCCGCCTCTTAATCTGTTCTGAACCTTATTTGCCTGTGTTCAGCGAATCGGCCATTGTTTTATACATATCATATGCGTTTTTCAGGTTGGGATCCTGCGGATACAGCCTCATAAGCTGCTCATAGAGTCCCACGAGTTTTTTGTACTCCCTGTTACGTTCATATATCTGTGTGAGAATTGAATAAGGATTGAATTCCCTCATAACATCATTGGGGTTGTTTTCAATCATCTTCAGCATCTCTTTTTCAATATCAGCCGATATTGTCTTAAACTTATCAGAAGCACCCGCTCTGAAATAGAGGTCGGCAACCTGATATCTCAGCATGGGATCAAGCGGTATCTTTGAAACCGGTATCTTTTTATCCATCTCGTCAAGAGTTTTAACCGCCATGTCATTCTTACCGTGATCAAGATAATGAATGGTGAGCCTCAGGAACGAGTTTCTGTAATTCTGTGATAATCTTTCATGGTTATCATCAAAGAAAATCTTCGGATCAGCTATGCCGCGGAACTTGAATCCGGGTTTGTAATCTTTGCTGTATCCGGGGTTTTCATTAAACAGCTGCTGATACATCACGTTTTCATTAACTGCTTCGGCAAGCTGCCCTGATTTAACCTTGAACGGCATAACCCTGAAAGCCATACCTTCCATAAGGAGGTACTCATCAAGCCCTATCTTTGAATCGGGGCTGCAGGTGGCTGCAAAATAGATGGGGCGGTCACCAAGGTTATTTTTAACTATCTGTTCAACCATGATATCCTGAACTCTGATGTATCTGATGCCATCACCGGTCTGACCCGCTGCGGGCATAAACCAACTGAGTTCGGTTGCATTCTTAAATGTCGAATCTGACACCATCTTCATTTCTTTGAGCGACTGTACCAGATCATCAAACTGCTTGCGCACCTGAGGGGTGATTGTAACAGTTTTCTGTGCACCGTTAAACTGGGTGGGCCTGAGCTGATTTATCATCTCATCTGTGAGCGTCATATTCACTTTTGCAGAGCCGTAAGGAGCGGTGTTTCTAAGCTGTCTTATGTACCAGTCGGTATTCAGAAGGCTCAGGTTAGCAATTCTGACATCTCGTCTGACACCTTCAACATCCTGAAGATACCAGAGAGGGAATGTGTCATTATCACCGTTTGTAAACAGAATTGCATTTGGCGCGCAGCTCTGAAGCAGATTGTATGAGTAATCCCACGGCACATAATTGCCGGAGCGGTCATGAGTGTAATAATTAGCCTGCAGCATTCTCACCGGAACAAGAACAATGCCCGCAAGAATGATGAAGAGTGTGGCTGCATTTCTCAGAGCCCCCTCCTTCATATATTTTTCAGCAACTTCTGCAAGTCCTTTTATTGCAATACCAATCCATATGGAGAAGACAAAGAATGCACCCACATAGAAGTAGTCTCTTTCTCTGGGCTGCGGCTGCTGCTGGTTCTGATAGTATGCAGTGAGATAGCCCATGAAAATAAAGAGAATCATGAATGCAGAAGCCATTTTCCAGTCACGCCTGAAATGGAAGTAGATGCCCAGCAAACCAAGGAGCAGGGGAATCCCGAAAAGTGAATCTTTTGTATCACCTGCAAATGACAGCCCCAGCGGTTTGAATATCGCATTACCTATGGCATTAAACGGGGCAATATTTGGTCCGCTGTCCTGATACCATGATTCGCGGCCTGCATAATTCCAGAACAGATATCTGGTCATCATGTGGTGCATCTGGTAGGTCCAGAAGAAATCCAGATCTGATGAGTAGTTCTGATACACAACCATCTGATGCGGCTCGGTGGCATATCTTCTCTTGAAGGTCGGGAAGTCACCGTACTGTTCACGATTCAGGTAAGAAACCAGTCTTGTGAAATTATCGGGCTCGTTTTCATTCATCGGGGGCTGCATATTTGACCTGATTATCACCATCGAGTATGTTGAAAACCCTATGATTATCAGGATAAGTGACATGCCCGCAAGATGAAGAGTCGGCTTATTATTTTTGATTGAATACCTGACCACTGCAGCAAGTGCCAGACCCATAACCGCAATAAGAGCAAGCTCCATGGTTATGTTATCGCCTGCAACGGTTTTCATAAATGCGGGAATATACTTCACAACGCCGGGGTAAGTGGCAAAAAGTGCAACACCGCCTATTATAAGAGGGAAATAAAATGAGTTTCTTGTGAAAAGCTTTTTCCAGAACACCCCTATATAGATTGCGCTGAGCACCACAAGATAAATCTTAAATTTGGAATCATAGTCCTGATATTCTTCAGGCGAAGGGATATTGCTTCCGGTCTGCCCGCCCCACATGAAAATTGCCATGAGGAGTATAAGTGCCGCATGGCCCATAAAAATATAACCGGTTCTCTTTAATTCTTCTTCATCATTTATATATTTTCTGAACCAGATAACCATCACAACCGTGACAAGCGACAGAACACTCATCAGGTGCACGCCGGTTGAAAGTCCTGTGAGGTATGCAATAAGAAGAATATATTTTTCGTTATCCTTGTTATCTGCCTTTTCATTCCAGAGAATCATCAGATATGTGATTGCCGCAAAAAGAAATGTACTTGCCGCGTAAACTTCTGCTTCAACTGCACTGTACCAGAAAGTATCGCTGTAAGCAAATGAAAGTGCGCCGATAGCACCGGCTGCAAGGGTTGAAAGGGAATCAAGAAGGTTTTTAGGAGCTTTTCCTCTGTAATTCTGAATCAGTTTTACAATAATCAGATAGAGGAACAATATTGTGAATGCACTGCTGAGCACAGACAGCATATTTACCCTGAAACCAAGATTTTCTCCGAACGGTATCATTGAGAAAAATCTGCCCAGCATCAGAAAGAAGGGGGCTCCCGGAGGATGCGGTACCTGGAGCGAATATGAAGCTGCTATAAACTCGCCGCAGTCCCAGAATGATACTGTCGGCTGAACAGTCATTAACAGAACAACGAGGGAAGCAAAGAATACTATTCCCGCGGTTATTCTGTTCATTAAATTGAAATTCATTGATTCCTCTTAATTTGAATTATTTATTTCCGGTAAATTTCCTGAACAGCTCCTCTGCCGTTGGCTTAGGTCTGTTTGTGATATACTTGTCATATAATTCTTTGAGCTTTGCAAAAGAGACAGTGTCAAACTCTTCTTCATCTTTATCACGTTTAACAAACATCTTAAAGACGTCACCGTCTTTAGGACTCATTCTGAACTCCTGTTTTCTGAGTTCTTCAAGAAATTTCTTCTGCTCTCTGTAACTCATAGCTGACTTTACTAAAAAGTTTTTGCCAAATAACCAAGATACTGAAAACTGAAAAATTTTTTAAAGTAAAAATGGAAGCATTCAGTCTTAAACTCAGATTCTGATTTGTTTTAACCTTTCTCCGTAAGGGTTGTTTTAATAGCTGCCTTCAAGATAACCTTTGGCTATATAATCAAAAAGGCGGTCGGGCAGCAGACCCGTGATTTTAGCACCCAGTGCAGTAGGAAAAGGAAAAGCTATAACGCTCTTCTCTTTTTCAATTCCCCGGGCAATTATTTCAGCCGCTTTTTCCGCGCTTATCATAAACGGCATCTTGAATTTATTTTTATCGGTCATGGGTGTCTTAACGAATCCGGGCTTCACCGTCAGAACTTTAATACCTGCGGGGTTAAGCTCCACCCTGAGACTCTCAAGATACAGTGAAAGTGCCGCTTTGCTTGCTGAATAGTATCCGCTGTAGGGAAAACCTCTCGTATCTGCGAGACTTGAAACACCTGCAATACACCCTCCGCCGTCATTTGTCATCTGCGGAATAAGATTTTCCAGAAAGTTTACAACGCCGAAATAGTTTATTTCCATCGTCTCTTTAATTTTATCATAGTCAAAGACTCCTTTTTTGCCCGGCATGCTCACCCCAGAGTTCAGAATTGCCACCTGAACGGAACCGTGGTCTTTCCTTATTTTCCCGGTAATCTCCCTCACTTCCTCTCTGTGAGTCACATCGCACCGGTAGGTGAAGATTGCAGCACCGGGATGTTCCTGCCTGATTTCATCAAGAAGCTCTTTTCTCCTTGCCATAAGATGAAGCTCGCAGCCATAACCGGTAAGGTGTTTTGCCAGGGCTCTCCCTATTCCTGTTGATGCCCCTGTAATGATAATTCTGTTGTTTCTTAGATTCATAATATTTATTTTGGAATGAAATTTGATTAAATGATAATTTTCTATTTTAAAGTAACAATTTTTTCAAAATTTTGACGGGTTATGTTCCAAAAAGATACCTTTATACAAATAGACGACGTACTTGTTAACACCGAGATATACCGGACCAATTTTGCATGCGATCTTTCTGCCTGCAAAGGCGCCTGCTGCACGCTTGAAAGTGAGTATGGCGCACCGCTTGAGCTTAAAGAAATTGAGGCAATTGAAAAGAATCTTAAAAATGTTGTTGAATATCTGCCTGAGCATCACAGAAATAAAATTGCCATCACGGGATTTTATGAATTCAAGGATGAAGTTTACATGACCAGATCGGTCGGCAATAAGGCATGTGTTTTTGTTTACTTTGACGGTGATATCGCAAAGTGCGGCATTGAAAAAGCATGGTTTGAAGGTAAATCTGATTTCAGAAAACCGATATCATGCCACCTCTTTCCCATAAGGGTTTCAAAACTTTTCGGGAAAACCATGAGATATGAAAAGTTTGATGAGTGCAAGCCCGCTGTAAAAAATGGCGTTGAGCATAAAGTCCGTCTGATCGATTTTCTTGAGGATCCCCTTAAAAGAGAATTCGGTAAAGAGTGGTATGACACATTAAGAGAAGAGGGAGGAGAATAGCAGATGCTCTCCATTTCCCAGGAATTAAAGCAGTCTCAGCAGTTAAAACTTTCACCCCAGCAGATTCAGTTTCAGAAACTGCTTCAGTATAACACTCTTGCCTTTGAACAGAGAATCAAGGAAGAACTTGAACTCAATCCTGTTCTTGAAGAAGAGATGGAAATGAGGGAAGATAATGACGAGCCCACTGAAGATTCTTCTTCAAATGAGGAAGCGCAGGATGAGGTTGATGCCCGTGATGACGAGTTCTCAATGGAAGATTACATGAATGATGAGGACTATTTTGACGGGTATGAACTGTACGCCCAGAAACACTCACGTGATGATTCTTTTCAGCCTCAGAC
>JABWCA010000006.1 GCA_013359345.1 Ignavibacteriaceae bacterium | reverse complement strand
TATTCTTGATTTTTTATTACTAAATTTGGTAACCCGTTTTTTTGATGCAGTCTTTACTTCTCTTGTTTTTTCGGTAACCCTATTTTATGATTATATACGCTGATCTGAGTCCTTATCAGAAATTCTGATATTTAACTGTTTTTTGATTGTATCATCTTACCCGGGGGGGTGAAAGAAAGTGCAGCGGCCGGTAATCGCCCCTCCCCGGAGTAAGAAGATATTCCTGAATAAGTCACTTCAGCAAGGTCATTTTCATTGTGACTTTTTCCGTTTTTGTGATGAGCATGCAGAAGTATATGCCTGATGCCAGGTTAGCTGCATTAAAGATCTGCCTGTGGCTGCCTGCAGCTATCTCTCCGTCATAAAGCACTTCAACCTCTTTTCCGCTTATATCAAAAATGCTGAGTTTTATGGTGCTTCTTTCCGGAATACTGAATGAAATTATGGTTTCCGGGTTAAAGGGGTTTGGGTAATTCTGATCAAGCCTGATTTCAGCCGGAATGATTTCATCTTCGCGGATATCTGTCACAAGATTTGTATCTTCAATTACCGTATTGACCGCATTGATCTGTAAACCGCTGAGATTCTGCACTGCGCCGTTCGGCCAGACTATAATGGCGGAGTCGATTGCGGTTGCATTACCAATACCGAAGTGAGCAATCAGATTCTGGCTGCAGTAACCGTTCTGACCTGCAATTCTTCTCATCTGCCATCTGGCAAAGCCGTTGATGATACTTTTAACTTTTATCAGCGCACCTATTCCTGATCTGTTGACTCTTTTTCCTTCAAGCCTGAATTGTATGCTGTTATTGCTTCCGCCGTTGTTTTTATAAAGGGCGTTATTTTCATTACCACCCTGGCATTTTGCAATTGCCAGATCAAGATATCCGTCGGCGTCATAATCGCCGAACGATGCCCCGTATGACCAGCCTGTCACTGAGCTGAATTCTGATGATCTTGTAAAGTTGCCATTCCCGTCATTTATGTAGAGATAATCAGTCAGAGATACACTGTTAGAAAATGCGTTTGTCACAAAAAGATCTGCATCACCGTCATTATCAATATCACCGAATGTGCCGCAGAAAGAGTATGCCGGGTCGCTTTCAAAAACTGTCTGATTTGATTTGGTGAAGGTATTATCCCCGTTGTTAAGCATCAGGTAATTGCGCTGTCCCGCATAGTTGGTTATGAAAACATCCAGGTCTCCGTCATTATCCACATCTGCCCAGTCAGATGATGTTGAATTTCCGGCTGAGCTTGTCAGAACCGGGACCTGACTTCTAGTGAAAGATCCTGATTTATTATTGAGATATACATTCTCTCCCTGATCTGATTCGTTAACGACAAACAGGTCTGTATAGCCATCGCCGTTAATATCAATCCAGTCTGCATTTCTTGACAAAAACTGGTCGGTTGACTGCGGGCCTGTTGAAATCTTTGTGAAATTACCGCTGCCGTCATTTCTGTAGAGGAAATTTCTTGCCAGACCGGCACTGTTCAGAACATAAAGATCAAGCAGCCCGTCATTGTTATAATCACCCCATGTACCGCTCTCAGAATATGAGGGGTCGTTTGAAATTATGCCTGCTGAAAGTGTGAATGTTTTATCTCCGTTATTGATATAAAGGTAATTCTTTTTATTGTACCAGGTAGCTACAAACAGATCCTGATCTCCGTCATTGTCTATATCTCCCCAGCTTGATCCGTCTGAAGGGGAAAGATCTTTGTTAATTATGAGAGTATCTATCTTTTCAAACACTCCTCCCCCCTTGTTCTCATAAAGAAAATTATTCCCGCCTGCCTGGGGTCCGTTTGTTATAAACAGATCCTGATCTCCGTCATTGTCATAATCTATCCAGTTCACAGATCTTGAATCGCCGGCATCATTAACTGCCGGTCCCGTGGTGATTTTTGTGAACTGCTGCGTTGCAGCCGGAATCTGAATTAAAAGAAACAGTAACAGAATTGCATTTTTCATTTTTCTCTCTTTTTTTTCTGCAAATAAACTGCAGTTTCCTGCGGGAGAGTATAGTTATGGGTCAGACCGAATTAAAAAGGTGACAGAAAGAAAAGGAGCTGTGATGATCAGGGGAGAAGAGTTTTTATTGCGGAATAATAATTCCTGGAGGAGGTTGTCTTTAATCCGTTGCTGAGGGTTAGAGTGAACTCATTATTGAACTTTGGCTCCAGTTCTTTCACAGCATCTTTTTTCACTATCACTGATCTGTGCACCCTGATAAACATTTCGGGATCAAGTGATTCCTCAAAAGCTGTGAGGGTTGATCTGTGGAGAAATGAAGCGCCTGCAGTAATTATTTTAAGGTAATTCCCTTCTGCTTCAATCATTAGTATATCTTTTACATCAATGATTATGAAGCGGCTGCCTTTCCTTACTGTCAGCCTTGATATAAAAGGAGATTTTTTACTGATGTTCTCCTTAAGAAACCTGAGTATTTCATCCGGATTAATGCTTTCCGGATTTTTTCTCCGGTCAGTCACGCGCTGAAGCGCTTCATTGAATCGTTCGAGAGTGAAGGGTTTGAGAAGATAATCTGCGGCGTTCACCTCAAATGCCCGCACGGCATATCGGTCATAAGCTGTTGTGAATATCACAGAAGCACCGGTTTTGCCGGCATCAGCAAGAAATTCAAAACCCGACATTTCCGGCATCTCAATATCCAAAAAAATTATATCAGGGCTGAGCTTCTCAACAATCTTCAGCGCTTCATATCCGTTTGCTGCCTCAGCTATCTCCGAAATATCATTTCTGGTACCGAGAAACATCCTGATTTTTTGCCGGGCAAGCTCTTCATCATCTGCTATGAGAATTTTAAGCATATTCAACCGCCGGAATCATCAGAACAAACACGAACTTATTTTCAGTGATTTCTGTGTTCAGCCTGAAAGTATCTCCATAATGCTGCCGCAGTCTCTCGGAAATGCTTTTGAGCGACATTTTCTCGCCTCCGTCATTCACAGACGGGTTGGTGTTTTCAACCGTAATTTCCAGGTATGAGCCTGTTTTTTCAATTTTCAGCAGGATGTCAACTTTTTTCACGGTGCGCTCAACCCCGTGCCTGAAGCAGTTTTCAACAACCGGCTGCAATATCAGATTAGGCACTGCGTAATTTTCAAGTGATGTATCAGTCTGCAGAGTAAAAGTGAATCTTTCTGAGAATCTCAGCTTCTGAATATCAAGATAAAGATTCACGAATTCCACTTCCTCCCGGAGCGTTACAAACTGCCTGCCTGATTGCCGCAGGGTAAGCCTGAGCATCTCGCCAAGCTTTGCGATCATTTCATCGGCCATCGGTGGATTTGTGTAAACCAGTGCCGAAACGGAGTTAAGAGTGTTAAAAAGAAAATGCGGCTGGAGCTGCATTTTAAGCGCTTCTGTTTCCGCACGGGCAAGCTTTTCATTCAGTTCCGTTATCCTGGCTTCTTCTTTACTCACCCTCAGGTAGTTCAGCACCGCATAAGATATACCCAGGGTTATGATGAAAAGGAAAAAGCTGTCAACCGATAGTGAAAGGAAAATAAACTTTGATTCCATTATCGTTTTCACAGGTTCAAAGTCTTTGCCGTCAATTAAAAAGTGGAGAAACTGGACTGTGCTGAGGCTCAGGAACCTGTGCGTCAAAGAAAAAGAGACTGCAGCAGTTAAGAGCACTCCTGTGTCTGAAAGCCATCTGTTTCTGGTCAGGCTTATTCGTCCTGCAATGAAATAGATAACGGGGGTGAATACCCACATAAGAATATATGAAGGCAGTCGGTCAGTCAGATGTGCGCTCCAGTTAAATGTTCTGTCGGTATCGAGATAATAAACAAAGGAAGAAAAGATGCTTATCATCCCCAGACTTAACCACAGAATAAGAAGCAGCGCAGGGTTTTTCAGCTTATCGGTTATACTGGTTTTCAATTTTTTTTCAATTTTTCACCGGCAATACTAAAGAATAACGCTTAAATGTCCAAATTTTAAGTGATAATCAGCCAAACAGATAGTTTAATATGTTTGCATATTATATGTATATATATTATTTTTGAGGTATAAAAAAAATTAAAGAATGAGAATGAACAATTCTGAATTAAATCTGCCTCATCCTGATCAGAGCATAGGGTTTTCACTCTGGCAAACCTTCATGATCTGGAACAGGAAAATCAACAATGCGCTTGCTGCCATTGAACTTACTCATACTCAGTTTGTGCTTCTTGCAGGACTGGGATGGCTGCTTAAAGAGAAGGAGCCTGTTTCACAGATCAGACTTGCAGAAGAGGCAAGAACTGACCCAATGATGACTTCTCAGGTTCTGCGCACACTTGAAAAAAAGGGACTTATAACAAGAGCTCCGCATCCCGATGACAGCAGGGCAAAGGAAATTAAACTTACCAATTACGGAACAGAGATGCTCAGCCATGCGCTTACCGCCGTGCAGAAAATTGATGAAGACTACTTCGGGGTACTGGAAGAAAGCAGAAAATCTTTCCACTGGAACATGAACGAACTTATTATAAAAAACCTCTGAGATCAGGTAAGGCTGATCCGGAAAATCAAATATATTAAAAGTGAGGAATAATGACACTTGCAGATTCTGTCAGAAACAGACTGGCCTTAACGGTTAGCCCTATGGACTTACTGTTTGAATTAAAAAAACACCCTGATGATATTCTGATCATTGATGTGAGGAATGCTCCTGATAACATAAAAAAAGAAAGGATAAGGGGTGCGGTGAGCATTCCGCAGAACCGGATTCAGCAGAGCCTGAATCAGATTGACCGTAACAGGATGATTGTGCTTTACTGCTGGGAAACCTGGTGTAATCTTGCTGCCAAAGCCCAGCTTACATTGCTGGAAGCAGGTTATAATAATGTGCGTGAACTCAGCGGTGGTATAGCCGCATGGAAAGCCCTGAGCCTTGACACTGAGGAGCTGGTCTGATTTGAGCCTGATCCCGGATGAATAAAGCAGGGGCTGTGAAGAAGATAATTCATCAATAATAAAATCTTCACAGAAACTCCTGACCCTGAATAATACCGCATCAGAGACGGCGCAGGCCGCTTACAGGCTCTGCCCCTCTGATCCCTCTTTGCTGCTTTCTTCCTTCTGAATCCTGTATTTTATTGCTCCGGGCTCAGATCCCTCTCCCTCAAAAACAAATCCGCACTTAAGGAGCACTCCAACCGATGCGGTAAGAACCGGAAGTGTCTCTGCGGTAACTGATGCTATGTTTCTGAAAGAAAAAGCGTTATCAACAAGCGCATTCACCGCCTCTGTGGCAATCCCGTTTCTTCTGTACTGTTCAAGCACAGAATAGCCGACTTCAACCTCACCTGTTTCATCGGGAGCGCTTTTATAACCCGCCACACCTGCCACAACTTTTTCCTCTTTGATTACTATAAGATAGAGGGGGAATTTCAGGTTTTCGGGGTTGATTTCATATCCTCTCAGCACATGCAAAAGGGCATTCTCATCCAGAAAATCGGGAGGCCAGTTATCGGGAACAATAAACTCCAGATTATCGGCAAATTTAGATCTCCCGGCAAGCATAAGTTCCGTCAGTTCAATACCTGCGGGAACAAGACAAAGCCTCTTTGTGGGAATTCTCTTCATTACATATTATCTCAGTAATACAGTTTTCAGCATCTTGTTAGTGATTCCGCTGCTCAGTCTTACAAAATAAACTCCTGAAGGATAATTCTGCAGGTTCAGTTCATAACTGTGATTTCCCGGATCAGCCCAGCCCTGATAAACTGTCATCAGCTCTTCGCCGGTTTCATTGTAAACAATGAGCCTGATATCTCCGGCTTCGGGTATTGAAATTTCAAGACGTGTTGAGGGATTAAACGGGTTCGGATAGTTCCGCAGTCCGTAATTCACAGGTGTCACTTCATCACCGGAAGCGGTTTCATACTTCACATCAGATATAACCGAGTTTTTAAGATTCATTATTCTGTTATATGACTGATCAATCCTCGCCTCAGATATTTCTCCGCTCTGCACCTTTGCTTCAATCAGATCAATTACCCGCTGCACAAGAGATCTCTCCTCATAAATATTCCTGTTAAACAGGAGGATATCAGCGCCTGCCTTTACTGCAAGCACAATTGCAGTGTCTATTGTGAATTCATTTGTTATTGCCTGCATAAATAATTCATCGGTGACCACAACCCCCTGAAACCCGAGGCTGTCGCGAAGCAGTGTGGTTGTCACATACGGGGAGAGTGATGCCGGGTATGTGTTATCCCAGTTTGAGTTAAACAGGTGCCCCGTCATTACCATGCCGTCATAGCCTGTATTGATAAGCGTTCTGTAAGGATTCAGTTCTGAATCGGCCCATGTCTGGGTAACATCGGTGAAGCCGTTGTGTGAATCAGTTGTTGCACTGCCATGCCCCGGAAAATGCTTTAAGGCAGTTGCTATCTTTTTGCTTTTAAATTCACTTATAAAGTATCCCGCGTGGCGCGCAACGGTATCGGGTGATCCCGAAAAGCTGCGGCTGAGCGCCCCGATTGCAGGGCTCTGCGGATTAACATTGACATCAACCACCGGGGCAAAATTCACATTAATACCCGCGGCTTTAAGCCAGCCTGCCATTTTAGCAGCCCAGAATCTGGTGGTGTCTTCCCTGTTTACAATTGTGCCGAGCCGGTAATGAGTGGGGGTCGATTCATACCCGTTGTTTTTACCCATTCTGGCAACTCTGCCCCCCTCCTGATCAATTGCAATGAAAGGCGGGGTTAGTGCAAGGCCTTTAATTGAGCTGACAAGCGTGGCAATCTGAACAGGACCCGATATATTGGCACCAAGAAACAGCACTCCCCCCAGATTGCGCTGTGAAAGATCTGCCGCGAGCGTATCGGGGACCGTGGTGCCGCTGAAATTCACCATGATCATCTGCCCGATTTTATCACTCAAAGCCGTTTGCGCGGTTGTTATAAAAGGGAGTATAAGAAAAAATAGTGCCGGGAGGAACCTGAATTGCTTTATCATTGGGTAGTTCTGAATTATCTGAATTTATTTTAATACTGATGCAAGTTACTAAAAATAAAAAAAACCGTCTGCGCTTTTACACAAACGGTTTTATTAATTCTTAAGAGACGCTGTTATTTTTCCAGCTCCCTGTATGTGAACCACCAGTCGTAGCCTTCATGCTTTTTGAGCACTTCTTCGGCAATGGCAACATCCTTGGGAGGGGGATTGATAACTTTACTCCCTATGAGTTCATTGTTGGGCCAGTTTTCAGGCATCGCAACCTTATGTGTGTCTGCAATCTGAAGGGCTTTCAGCGCACGAAGCACCTCGTCAATCTGTCTGCCTATTTCCTGCGGGTAATAGATTATCAGCCTGATCACTGCCTGCGGATCAATAATGAACACCGCCCGCACAGTGTTTGTGGCTTTACCGGGGTGAACCATGCCAAGTGTTCCTGCCACTTTGCCCATATCATCTGCAATCACAGGGAACGGTATTTCCACATTTACATTCTCTTTGATCCACTGAACCCATTTAATATGGGAGAACACCTGATCTATTGAAAGACCTATAAGTTCTGCGTTAAGTTTCTTAAATTCAGCATCTCTTTTAGCAAAAGCAACGAACTCTGTTGTGCAAACAGGAGTGAAATCAGCCGGGTGGCTGAAAAGCACAATCCATTTCCCGGAAAAATCTCCCGGAATATTGATCATGCCTTTTGTAGTCTGAACTGTCATTTCGGGAAGCTTATCCCCGATCAGCAGCAGTCCTCTGTTTTCCATATTACCTCTTGGTTTTTATCTTAGCGGAGTATTTTCTGCAATTTGTAAGATTCACATAAAAATATTTGGTTTCGTTGTTAATTACGGATTTTATTTTGTAACTTCCGCAAAATTGTATTAAGATTTTTTGGAATACCCATGTCTGAAATGGAGCTCAGAAGTCATTCAAAATCTCCCGCTGAAAACTCTCTTGCCGCTTCTTTTTATTCAGTGCTTGATTTTATGCCTTTTATCATCACCGCAGCAGATAAAAACGGAACCCTGCTTTTTATAAACTCCGCAGCAAAGAACTATTTTGGCATCCCGTCAGATCCGGTGAAGATATCTTCAGTAAAAGATATTGCAAAGCTTGACCTTGCAGCATTCATTTCTGATACTCAGCCAACTCTGAACGGAACGTACCTTGCCGGCAAAATCCCCTCTGTTTTAAAGCAGGGCACAAATTTCAGAATCCTCATAATCCCTGAAGATACAGCAAAGGAAGCGGGGAACTATCTCCTTGTTTTTGAGGAAGAAGGAAACCATTCATCAATACTGCCGGGGTATTCAGAATTCGAGAAAAACAACCTCGGGTTCAGAAATCTGATAAGGCTCATCGCAGATAATATGCCTGATCTTCTCTGGGCAAAAGATCTGAACAAAAATTTCATCTTCGTTAATAAAGCTATCTGTGAAACCGTTTTATGCACAGATAATCTCAATGAACCGATCGGGAAAAATGACGAATATTTCTTTTCGCGGCAGATAAATTCCCATCCCGATAACCCTGAATGGCACACTTTCGGGGTGAATTGCCCTGATTCTGATGAAATTGTTCACCGGACACTCAGGCCGCATAAGTTTTTTGAATCGGGTAAGGTGCGCGGCAAAGAGATTCATCTTGAAATACAGAAAGCTCCCATTCTTGATCCTGAGGGCAATCTTCTCGGAACCGTGGGCTCAGCAAGAATTGTAACAGAGCAGAAAAAAATTGAAAATGAACTGCGTGAAAATGAACGGAAGCTTGATTATATATTCCGGAATATGCCTGCACTCCTTGTTGCGGTGAACGGGCAGGGGCTTTTTGTTGAGTGGAATGACGAATGTGAAAGAGTGACCGGTTATACGCGTGAGGAGATGGTTCTGCACCCCGACCCCAGCTCTCTGCTTTATCCGGATAAAAAATATCTGGCAATACTCCGCGAAACATGGAATAAGCTCGGCGGCAGTTATAAGGATCTCGAGTGGGATCTCCATGCCAAAGACGGCACTGTGAAAAGAATATCCTGGTCTAATCACTCGCATGAATTCCCCATTGAAGGCTGGGAATCATGGGCCATCGGCATTGATGTGACCGAAAGAAGCACGGCAAATCAGAAATTAAAGGAGTCAAGAGACCTTTTTAACCTTATTCTCACCAACATTGATGAATCCGTTCTCTTTCTTGACCCCGATTCAATGACCCCCACTTACTGGAATGATGCGTTTCTGGCTCAGTTCGGCTATTCGGAGAAGCAGATGACCGGCTTCAGGGCTGAGGATATCTTTGAATCGGAAACCAGATACAGAAACCTTCTCGGAACCGGAGCAAGAGAAATTCTCAAGTTATCACCGGGCAAAGATGTTGTACTGATGAGGAAAACCTCGGGCGAGATCTTTACGGCAGAGCTTTACCGGAGAATGGTCAAATTCCCGATTACAGGCAAGGAAAATATTCTGATAACAATCACAGATCTTTCTGATGTCCTGATGAAAGATAATCTGCTGTTTGAAAAGGATCAGAGACTTAAAGCAATATTTGAAAATGCAGGCAACGGTATTCTGCTCTGCGATCTTAACTACATGATTCTTGAAGTAAACCCGACATTCTCACACTTCACAGGTCTGCCTTTAAACGAAATTGCCGGGAGAAAATTCAGCGATTTTTTTGAACCCGACACTGAAACCGGAGGGGGTACGCCGGGAAGCAGAACAGGTCTGCTTAAAATAAATAACGGCAGGACCCTTTATCTGAGAGTAAATGAATCTGAGGTGAAGAATAAAAATAACGAAAGCATCTACAGGGTTATCCTGGCAGAAGATTTCACTCCTGAAAAATTGTTTGAAGCCGAGAGTCTGAGAAACAGAACACTCCTTAAAGGTATAGCTGACTCAGGCAAGGTTCTCCTCACGGAAAAGGATTTTGACCAGGCATTGCTGCAGTGTGTCAGTATTCTGGGGCAGGCAGCACACGCTGACAGGGCATACATTTTTGTTAACAGCACAGAACTCCTCACGGGAGAGCATCTGCTCAGTCAGAAAGTGGAATGGACCAAAGATTCGGTTACACCCCAGATTGATAACCCCGATCTCCAGAACCTCAGATACAGTAACGGCTTTGAGAGATGGTATGAGGTGATGAGCCGCGGTGAGAATATCTCAGGCAGAGTTAAAGATTTCCCCGCTTCAGAGATTCCCCTTCTTGAATCACAGGAAATTAAGGCAATACTGGTGATGCCAATAATTGCAGGCGGACGTTTCTGGGGTTTTATCGGATTTGATAACTGCACTAATGAATCAATTTACTCAGAAAATGAGATCTCACTTCTTTCTGCTTCAGCTATTTCAATTGCAGGCTCAATTGAGAGAAATCTGACCAATGAGGAGCTGGTTGCGGCCAGGCAGAAAGCTGAAATTGCAAATAATCTTAAAAATAATTTCCTTGCCAATATGAGTCATGAGCTCCGTACTCCGCTTATCGGGATGATGGGTTTTTCTGAGATTCTCAGAGATTCTCTTGATGACCCGCGGTATAAGGAAATGATCGATACAATTCATCAGGGCAGCACACGCCTTTCTGAAACTCTAACTCTCATTCTTGAACTCACCCAGCTTGAGTCAAACAATATCGAAATCAGCAGCAAGATTGTTGACGTTAAGGAAACAGTGAGCAAAGTTGCGGATTATCATAATCCGCTTGCAGTTCAGAAAGGATTATTCCTCAATACTTATCTGCCTGAATCACCCGTCCTTCTTAAAAGCGACCCAAAAATCATCAGCACGGTTCTGAATAACCTGATTAATAACGCCATCAAATACACAAATGAAGGGGGAATTTCGGTATCGGTTCATAAAGAGACTGAAGGTGATAAAAACTTCTGCCGGATAAAAGTTTCTGACACCGGAATAGGTATTTCGGAAGATCAGCTGAATTATATTTTTGATGAATTCAGGCAGGGGAGCGAGGGCTTCAGCCGGATTTATGAGGGTACAGGGCTCGGGCTCTCGGTGACCAGGAAGTTTATCGATAAGCTCGGCGGTAAAATTGATGTGGAGAGCAGGCTTCAGAAAGGTTCAAGTTTCACGATCTCATTTGAAATACCCCCCATTCTTGATTATTTCGGGAAACCGGGTGAGGCAAAATCTGAATCCGTGCAAAACCGGCTTCCGAGAATTCTGCTCGTTGATGATGATAAACCCACACAGACAATCATACGGCTTGTTCTCAAAAATATAGGCGATGTTGATGTTGCCCTGAATTCGGAAACTGCCGTAAACCTCCTGAGCCACAACAGATATTCTCTCATGCTGATTGATATCAATCTCGGGAAAGGGTCATCAGGTGTTGAACTGGTGCATGAGATCAGAAAAATCCCTCTTTACAGGCAGATTCCCCTCGTTGCATTCACTGCCTATGCTATGGCAGGTGACCGCAATAAACTTATGCTTGAAGGTTTTACGCATTACATCGCCAAACCGATTGAGAAAAAGCATTTTCAGGAATTGATTATCAGGCTTCTCGGGGAAAACAGAACCTGATGATTTTATGAGATAATTCTCCTTACCGTGTTGTATGCCCCTAACGATACTGCAACAGTTCCCTGACCCGGGAATGTTGTATCGCCAATGTTATAAAACCCTCTGAAGGGTGTGACATTGGGCGGCATCTTCAGCAGACTGTTTTTCACAGAATGAGGTATTCCGCCAACGTAACCGTTATGCCTGCCCGTGTATCTGATATAGGTGAAAGGGGTTCCTGAATAAACGCGGGTTGTTTCCTCCCGTTCAAGAGCAGGAAATGCCTCTCTGAATCTTGACATTATAAAATCAGTTGTTTCCTGCTTTTTCCTCTTATATTCTTCTTTATCCTGATTAAGCCATTCACTCACATCTGTGTGAAGGGATATTGAGACTGAATGTGATCCTTCAGGTGCTTTTTCCCTGTCATCGGCCTGAGAAACAGTCACAAATAATGAGCTGCTGCTGCAGTATGGCGCCTCTCCCTCAAAATGTATCTGATAATATGAAGTGGGGAATTCATACCCGGCTTTGTTTGATATCCCGAAATTAAGAACAAATGCTCCCCAGATCTGCTGTTCTGCTATGCCGCCGGTTATCCCCGAATAGTATTCCTTTATTTCTCCCGTGGTCACTTTCTCCAGATTCCACACGGGAATTGTGGTAATCACCCCTTTTGCATTGTATACATTACCTCTGGCCGTTCTGAGAGAGTACCCTTCACCTGTTTTTTCAATCTGTGAAACCCTTTCCTTAAATCTGATCTCTCCGCCGAGCGCTCTTATCTTTTCTTCAAGCAGCAATGCCGGAGCATACATCCCTCCGTAAGGATACCAGGTATCAGAAGGGTATGCAAGTCCCATTGCGGCGGTAAGAAACGGGGCATCTGCAGCGGTGTTCTGAGTTGTTATAAGAAGCTGCTCATCTATAAATTTTCTGAATAGTGTATCGTTACCGAGTCCCCGTTTTTTCAGAGCTTTTTCAACTGATGTTAAAAGATGAGGCAAAAGCTTCACCCCTTTCAGATTTGACGGCTTCGCAAGTTTTACATAATCGGTGAGTGAACGCGGCGGCACCGTGTAATTTTCTGCTGCCATGGCGTATGCCAGATCATTGATGCTGTGCACCTCATCCCAGAAGCTCCGTGTATCTGATGCCCTGAAAAACCTTGCAGTCTCATTTTTCCATTTTACGGGATCACTGTGCCTCACAAGCTCATCGCCGCCCAGTTTTATGATCATTCCGGGATCAAGCTTCTTTGCCTTAACTTCTGTATCAAGCTCCCTGAAAAGCCTCCCGAGCGGCTGATCAGGATTCATGCCGCTGAGCGTTGTTGCACCCGCATCAAAAAGAAAACCCTCCCGCCTGAAGAACGAGGCGCAGCCGCCCGATACGGCATGAGCCTCAATGAGAAGCACTTTTAATTTTTCCTTTGCAAGAAGGGCGGCTGCTGAAAGCCCCGCATATCCCGCACCTATCACAATAAAATCATACATTCAATCAACTCTTTGTTTTATAATAACTTAGCATCAGATAACCGTTTTAGCAATGATTTCTGCACCGCAAATTCCTTTGTTTAAGCTAACAGATTTAAGTATCTTTAAGTTTAATTTTTTTTGGAGAATTCACATTTATGAAGTTTAACCTGCGCACACATAACAACGGTGAGTTACGTGAATCGCATATAGGTCAGCGTGTAGTTTTAAATGGATGGGTTGATACCAGGAGAGATCTTGGAGGAGTTATTTTTGTAGAACTGAGAGACAGATTTGGCTTTACTCAGATAGTTTTTGAACCGTCTTATAACGAACAGACTCATGCTGAGGGAAAAGCTCTCAGAAGTGAGTATGTTATTTCTGTTGAGGGAACCGTAAGAAAAAGACCTGAAGGCACTGAAAATCCCGCCTTCCCGACAGGTATGGTTGACGTTCTGGTTGACCGGCTGATCATCCTTAATGAAGCTAAAACACCTCCCTTTGCAATTTCAGATAACGTTGACGCATCTGAGGAACTCAGACTAAAATACCGCTACCTTGATCTCAGAAGGCCTAAGATTCAGAAAAATCTTATCCTCCGTCATAAAATGTATCAGGCAACAAGAAGATTCTTTGATGAGAATGGTTTCCTGGAAGTTGAAACTCCCGTACTTATGAAAAGCACACCTGAAGGGGCAAGAGATTTTCTGGTTCCCAGCAGGCTTCATAAAGGAAAGTTTTACGCTCTGCCGCAGTCACCCCAGCAGTATAAACAGATTCTGATGGTTGCAGGCTTCGACAGATACTTCCAGATCGTGAAGTGCTTCAGAGATGAGGATTTAAGGGCCGACCGCCAGCCTGAGTTCACTCAGATTGACGTTGAGATGTCATTCATCAATCAGGATTTCGTGTTTGAAATGTTTGAGAAGCTCACTAAAACTCTCTATAAAGAGGTGCTTGGAGTTGATGTTCAGACCCCCTTCCTTAAACTCACCTATGATGAGGCTATGGAAAAATACGGATCTGATAAACCCGATCTCAGATTTGATCTTGAAATGAAAACCCTGAATGACGTTTTCGGCAAGTCGGAATTCAAAGTATTTAAAGATGCTGTTGAGTCAAAAGGTGTTATTACCGGACTGCTCGCCCCCGGATGCGGTGAATACACAAGAAACCAGCTTGATGTGCTTACAGATTTTGTTAAGAAAATCGGCGCAGGCGGTCTTGTATGGATACGCGTTAAGGAAGACGGAATTGAAGCTCCGGTGGCAAAATTCTTTACCGATGATGAGAAAAAAGCGCTTGTCGAGAAACTCGGTGCAAAACCGGGCGACCTTATCTTCATTCTCAGCGGCAAAAAATATAAAACCCTCGGCATTATGGGCTCGCTCAGACTTGAAATGGCAAGACGCCTTGATATGATTAAGGATGACTCTGAACCGAAACTCTTATGGGTTAAAGACTTCCCCCTCTTTGAGTGGGATGACGATACACAGCGCTACTATGCAATGCACCATCCGTTCACCTCGCCCAGAACAGAGGATATTCTCCTGATGGATACTGATCCCGGTGAAGTTAAGGCACAGGCCTATGACCTGGTTCTTAACGGAAATGAGATTGCAGGCGGCTCTATAAGAATATTTGATTCAGAGCTGCAGGGCAAGATGTTCAAGGCTCTCGGGTTTACTGAGGAAGAAGCAAAAGAGAAATTCGGATTCCTGATGAATGCATTCCAGTACGGCGCACCGCCGCATGGTGGCATTGCATTCGGATTTGACCGTCTCTGCATGCTTTTTTCAGGAGAAAAATCTATCAGAGAAGTCATTGCGTTCCCGAAAACGGCGAGCGCAATATCACTCATGGATGACAGCCCCTCACTGGTTGATGATCACCAGCTTAAAGAGCTTCACATTAAAGTGAGATAATTCCTGTCATTAATAATCTTGGTAAAAAGGCTGCCTGCATAAACCCGGCAGCCTTTTTCATTTTGGGGAAATCCGGTTTGTTTCCTCTTTATTTCCCGGGATACACTCTCTCCTGATTATGCCTTGTGTAAGCATAATCATCAGGAATCGGGAAATCATCCTGTCATTTAAGCAAAAGCAGTTTGCCTGCTGCGGTGTGGCTCCCTTCACCTGCTGTCAGCCTGTAAAAGCAGACACCGCTTACAGCATCATTAAGATCAACATCAATTCTGTTCAACCCTTGCGGAAGGGAATCAAACTCTTCTTTTCTGAGCATTTGCCCGGTAACATTATATATCTCTAACTTAACACTGCTCCTTACCGGCAGAATGAAAGAAATAACTGTGCTGCCATTGAAAGGGTTCGGGTAATTACCGAGCAGCCTGAACTCACCCGGAACTGTGCCGCCATCCTGAACAGATGTGAGTGTGGTATCGCCGTAGGCAACACCGTCAATCACTGCACCGGTGAGAACACTAAGGCTGCTGTCAAAATTTATCTTCTCAAAAATGCTGTCTAAACCGAATCCTTCGGTCAGCACAAAACGCTGATACCTGTAATCATTATTCTCATATTTCTTTACGGCAACCGTCTTCCCGAATTTAGCCGAATAAAAATTTGAGGTGTTGAAAGTGAAATACGGATTAATGCTGTAATGGTACTGTAATTCAAGATCTCCTGCACGTGAAATAATATCATGTTTCAGCATATAGCGGGATCCGTTAACACTTCCCTGAGGATTATAAATGTATACTTCTCCCTTTACAGAATCATACTGCTGAAGCTGATATCCGCCGAGCGGATCGCTGTCCCACTTAAAGAATCTTCCATACTGCGGAACCACAGTATCGCCTGTAATTGTGTGCGCAGATCTGCTCTGCCCGGTATAAACCCCTTCAGGACCCGTGACTGTATAGTACCTGGTGTAAATGAATTTATTGCCGACTGCCAGAGGATAAAATTTACCCGCATCAGCACCCGGTGTTAAATACCTTAAGGCAGTCTGATTGCCGGCGCCCTGCAAAACCATGCTGTTGTTTGTTGCAGCAAACAGATCATAAGAATCAGGAAAATTAATAAGTTTTTTTACCGCCCTGTGGAACAACGCCACCCTTATTCCTCCGGAAATATTTATTCCGGCACCTTTATAAAGCTCAGTCCCGTCTGTGTAATAATACATGCTGTCAGGAGATTTTTCTGCACCTGCTGCTGACATCATCTGAAGTTCACCCATAACCTGCCAGGTAAAAGGATTCCCCGACTGCTCGGAGCCAACTATCATACTTCTCAGTGTGCTGTTGCCCGTATAGTATGACCTCAGTAATCTCTGCCCGTTTGATGAAATCACCAGATTACCGGCGGGTTTTTCATACGGCTGGCTGCTTGCCTGCAGGAACTGGGCGCCGTTAACCGATTTATAAAGGATTCCCTCCCGTTCACCAAATATTTCACTTTCCGCCGCAGGATTTACACCAAGCACCCTGTATCCGGTCCCGATAATCTCAAATGTTCTCCCGTAATCGTTTGAAACTTTAACTGTGTCATTAATTACCAGAAAAAATTTCCCCGGAGTGGTGAGCGATACATCAAAAAAGGTGATTTTCGCTCCGGGGTAAAACCTCTCATGTCCGTTCCATTTAATAAATGCTTTGGGGTTCAGGCCTGTCTCATACCCGCCGAAATAAAAACTGTCCCGATGATTTTCTGAGAACCCGATGCCGGCAATGGTATATCTGTATAGCTCGGTCTCCGTGTTGTAAACAACCGAATCTGACGCAATTATGTAATCAGAAAGAGTTGCAGGGAGGTTTATTCTCCAGGTGTTTTTAGCTGTGATGCCGCTTCCATGGTTTACTGTGACACCTTCCTTGTAAAGCACCACATAATTACCGGATGCATCTTTAAAGGCCTTTTTAAGTTCAAGGTGGGGCGGTTCATACGGAATCTGAGCTGTAAGAGATACAGAAATGATTAAAAATAAGAATGGTATGGTTAGTAATCGCAGTTTTGTATATGCGAGTGCGCTGCAGACCGATGCCGCAGACTGATCAGGAGCACCCTTGCAGGGGAATCCGGTTTTAAATCTGGTTTTTTCATCCTTTTCCACTTTATTTCCCGTTTCTTCTGATAATAAACCCTTTTTAACGATCTGTGAGATACCCGGTAATTGTCAGGCAATCTTTAACTGAAAGTTAAAAATAGTGAATTATAAAATCAGAAGCAACCCCGGGCTTCAGCGAACTATATGACAAACAGAACGAATCTGTTATGCGAGCGGTACTGTGAAACTTATTTCGGTACCCTCATTCTTCCTGCTTTTAACAGATATGGTTCCGCCGTTTCTTTCAACAAACTCTTTGCAGATAATCAGGCCCAGACCCGTGCCTCCCTCATCATTTGTTCCTTTCGTGGTCTGTTTGACATCTATCCTGAACAGTCTGGACATTTCTTCCTGTCCCATTCCTGTTCCGTTGTCTTTTACCGTGATCAGAGCATCATTTCCGCTTCTCTGAACAATTACATCAATGTTTCCTCCCGGCCTCGTGAACTTGATGCTGTTTGAGATCAGGTTTCTTATAACCGTATCAATCATTGATTTATCTCCCCTTACCTTTATACCGGGTTCTGCTGAAATATTGATGCTGATATTTTTATTTTCCGCAGAATGCATGAGAAGAGATATCACAGAATTAATTTCATTTTCGGGCAAAATCTCTGTCGGGTTAAATTCCATCATCCCCATATTATTCTGTGCCCAGGTAAGGAGATCCTGCAGCAGTTCAGCGCTAAGTCTGCTTGACTGCCGGAGCCGGTGTATCAGATCAGATCTTTCCTCTTCAGTCAGTTCACCAAAATCATCCTCGAGTATCTCAGAGGCATTCATTATAAAATGCACCGGGTTTTTAAGATCGTGGGCTATTATGGAGAGAAACTTCTCTTTTGACTGGTTTGATTTTTTCAGCTCATCAGCATACTCCCCGAGTTTCCGGTTCTGATTCTGTATATAGATGTTCTGGTTCTCAAGTTCTGTCAGGTTATACTCAATCTGCTTCTTTTTCTCTTCAAGTCTGGCGTTAAGCTTCTTTTTTGTATTATTAAAATAGATGAGCGCAATCAGGAACCCGGATAATATGATTATACCGAAGGCGGAAAACATCATTATATTCGACTGATTCTGAATCTTAAGCTCCTGAAGATCTGATTTCTGCTGAAGAAAGATGAGCTGTTCATTTTTATGGTCAAGCTCAAACTGCGCCCGTACAATATCAATTTCTTTCAGTTTATCCTGTGAAAGAATTGAATCCCTCATCTCGGTGTATTTGGTGAGATATTCATAAGCGGTTTTGTAATCACCCCTGAGCCTGTATGCTTCCGAAAGTTTTTTTATCACTTCTGCGAGCTCGGAACTGTAACCCAGTTTTTCATAGAGCATCTTTGATCTCTGAAAAAACTCTGCAGCTTTATCAGGCTCATTGAAATCGAGATAAATGCTCCCCATCACGGCATCGGCATCCCCCGTTGCACCGGGCTTGGAGCTGTTAAGCTCAAGGGCCTTACGTGCATACTCAAGAGCCTTATCCTTATTTTTGATCTTCCTGTAAAAATCTGCCTGCTGCAGGCTTACTTTAATTGTCAGATAGTCATTCCCGGCTTTCTCAAGAAATGACTCTGATGCCATGTAATATTTTTCGGCACCCGGATAATCTCCGCTCTGGTTGCAGGCATCGCCCATTGCAAGGTTTACGACCACATTCCCGAAATCAGACGGACTGACTTCAAGCATCTCAAAACATCTGCTGAATGATTTTTTCGCTCCTTCGTAATCACCAAGATTATACTGTATCAATCCCGAATTATATACAATGGGGAGCAGTCTTTCTGTATGGCCAAGGTTTTTTAACAGGTAGTAGGCATTATTATATGATTCAAGCGCTTTGGTATAGCTTCCCCATATTTTGTAGATCACCCCCATATTATTATAATTATCACTCATGGTAACCGAATCATTCACACTGCGGGCTATATTCAATGATTCAGTATAGTATTTCATGGCAGTGGTAAAACTGTCAAGAGTATTGTACATATTGCCATGCTGAAACAGTGCTTTGGCTATGTATGATTTATTGTTTTGATCTTTTGCGTATTCCAGGGTCTCTGCTGCGTACTTTAATCCTTCCTTAGGATTATACTGGTTTGCAGCGCACAGATTGATAAGCACTTCAAGTTTCTTTTCGCCCGAGGTTTTGGGCAAAAGCTTCAGAAGGGAGTCCGTTTTTGAATCCTGAGGATAAAGCTCAGCGGGGGTAAATAACAGCCCGAGCAAAATTAATATTAAAAACATTCTAAAACCGGATGATTATTTATATAAGATCAGAAATTAACACTGAAAAAACAAGTTTTCAGGTATCAAAGGGGCTGGAAGAAAGGCGGCGGCACGATTTTTTTTGATGAAATATTAATGCATTAAACGTCACAAGATATCAGAACGGATCCCTGTTTATGCTGAAGGGAGGGTAAAGCTGATTGACGTTCCTTCATTGAGCCGGCTTTTTACCGAAAGCACTCCGCCGTTTCTTTCAATAAATTCTTTGCAGATTATGAGTCCGAGCCCCGTGCCGGCCTCTTCCATTGTTCCTTTTTTGCTATGCTTTACGTCAATCCTGAAAAGCTTATCAACATCATCATCACTCATCCCCACCCCGTTATCATTGACACTCACCAGAACCGAATCATTAATTTTCTTAATTTCAACAACTATAATGCCACCCGGTTTTGTAAATTTCACGGCATTTGTTATCAGATTTCTCATAACGGTATTTATCATGGCAGTATCTGCCATTGCTGTTATTCCGGGTTCTGCCTTCATACTGATCCTGATATCTTTTGCTTTTGCAGAATGTTCAAGAAGTGCGATTATCGATTCAGCTTCTTTTTCAACGGCAAACGCAACGGGATTGAACTCCATCATATCCATACTGTTCTGAGCCCATGTAAGGAGATCCTGCAGAAGTTCGGCGCTAAGTCTGCTTGACTGTTTAAGCCGGTGAATCAGGTCACTTCTCTCACCATCAGTTAAATCTCCGTAATCATCTTCAAGTATTTCTGAGGCATTCATAATAAAATGGACGGGATTTTTGAGGTCATGTGCAATAATTGAAAGAAACTTTTCTTTGGCCTGATTTGATTTTTTAAGCTTTGCGGCATAATCTTCAAGCTTTGAATGCTGCAGCTGAATCTGATTATTCTGCTCCTCAAGCCCGGCAAGATGCGTCTCTATCTGTTTCTGCTTTATTCCGAGTCTGATGTTCAGCTTTTTCTTTGTATTATTGAAATACACCAGCGCAATAACAAAACCGGATAAAATAATAATACCGAAGGCAAAGAACGTCATAATATTTGACTGATTATTCAGCCTGAGCTCCTGAAGGCTTGATTTCTGCTGCAGATAAATCAGCTGTTCATTTTTATGATCAAGTTCAAACTGTGCCCTCACAATATCAATTTCTTTCAGCTTGTCCTGATTATAAATGCTGTCTTTCAGAACTGCGCCCCTCATTTTATAATCATACGCGAGCTTATACTCTCCTGTACTATAGTAAGTATCTGCCAGGTACTCAATGGCCTCAACAGCCTCGGCATTGTAACCCAGCTTTTCGTAAGTTGCCAGAGATTTTCTGAAATAAACAAGCGCCTCTTTAAACTGCCGGAATTCCTTAAAGATAGCCCCCATTGTCAGGTCTGCCTGTCCGTCGGCATCGGGTTTGTCATTCTGAATCTTAAGCGCTTTTCCCGCATAATCAAGCGCAAGATCTTTATTCTTCATTTTTCTGTACAGATCTGCAAGCTGCAGATAAACCTTTATCCGGAGGTAATCATTGTTTTCAGCGTCAAGGAATGATTCTGCTGCCTTGTAATATTTTTCGGCCGACTGGTAATCAGCAAGATCCTTTTTAATATCGCCCACAGCGGTGTTCACGGCAATGAATCCAAAAGGTATGGGATATTTTTCAAGGAGGCGGAGGCATTCAAGATAGGATTTTAAGGCTGAGTTATAATCTTTGATAAGGGACTGCACTATACCGATATTATACATAACCGGGATCAGCTCATCTTCCGTGCTTCCTTTTAACTGGAACCGGAAAACGTTGGTATAACTTTCAAGTGCCCTGTTATAGCTGCCCCAGGCTTTATAAATCACCCCTGAATTATTGTAAACATTGGTTATCAGAACCGAATCACGCACTTTATGGGCATACTCAAGAGCCTGCATGTAATAATCCATCGAAATTTTGAGGCTGTCCCATGACTGATACATATTCCCCATCTGGAACAGTGCCCAGCCTGTGTATCTTGCGTTATTCTCCCTTGTTGCAAGCTCAAGAGCCTGCTTTGCATAGTCTATGCCAAGCTCAGGTTTGTACTGATATTCAGCGCAGATATTAATAAGTATTCGCAGTTTCTCCTCACCTGCTTTGAGAGGAAGAGCCTTAAGAAGGCTGTCAATATCAGAAGCCTGTGACTGAGGCAGCGCAGCAGAAGAAAGGGTAATAAGCAGACAGATAACTTTTAACAAAGGCTTCATATCCGGTGCGGGTAAATTAATTCAGTTAATGCTAAGTATTAAAAATTTAAAATACCCATTTAAACACTAAAAAAAAAGCCCGCCGGGCGGCGGGCTTTATAAAATGGTTTAGTTACCAAAACCTTTATCGTTTACTTTTTTGTTGTAGATCAGCTGAATTTCAACCCATGCAGGATCTGCAAGGCTGGTTCCGCCGCCTCTGCCGACAATTTTGAACTTGGTGTAATTACCGTCATTGTCATAAGCAAAGATGTAATTGTTCTGAGTATCTGCAACACTCTTAACCCATGAGTTATCTTTGGTGGATGAAGCAACACCGTCACTAAGATTTGTGCTTCCGCCGACTTTCATGTAAGTTACTCTTGAGAGTCCTGACCACTGATCAGCTGATGCAATAAGGTATCCGGCTGTGCTGTACCATACATCAACAAGAAGTCTGTTGCCGCTTGAGATTGAAGAAGCCTGACCTGTCTTGAAGATAAGTCCTGAAGGCTGTGAAGCCAGCGGGGCAGCAGATTCATAAATTTTTACCGGTCCGTATGTAACGAGAGCGGAGGTAAGTGTAATTTTAAGTGTGTCACCAACTGTTGAAGGATTAACTGTGAAAGTTGTATCCATATAACCCTCTTTTGTAAGGGTGATGGTGAAGTTTGATGTGCCTGCCAGTGTAACTCTTGCAGGAGTTGAGAATCCGGTGTTTGAACCGTCAAGTGCAATTGCAGCGCCTGAAGGTGTTGAAACCAGAACAAAACCGCCTTCTGACATTGTGATGGCTCTGGTGATTGTCTGATTTGCTGTTACCGTAACTGAAAATGTTGTATCCTTAAAGGGTGATTTTTTCAGTGTGATCTGGTATGTGCCGGCATCAAGTGAAAGAGTATCGGGTGTAACTTTACTCTGGTTAACGCCGTTAACAAAAATCTGTGCTGCAGAGGGGGTTGAAGTTATAAAAACTTTTCCCTTGTTTGCGGTTACGGGGTTATTTGTTTCATCGCAGCCGGTGTAAAAAAATCCTGCTGCAATTAAAATTGAGCTTAATAATAATCTTTTAAGCATTTATTCTCCTGTGTGTTTTTTATTTTTTTGTTAAGTTAAAAGCTGAAGACACCTTTGATACCGTTTCGGTATATGTGCCTGAAAAAGTTTTTCCGTCTTCGCTTACGGTGCCGCTGAAACTGCCGCCGCTTCTGATTCCGTCAGCATCTGTGAGGGTCATCTGGCCTGTCTTATAGGCATATGTGCCTTTTACTGAATAAGAGACAGGATTTCTGAAACTTATAACGACTTTACCGGTTACCTCTTCATCATTCTTGATTGCATTAAGAGTAAGGGTAACAGGATACTGCCCGATACCGCCTGCCCAGGTTCCTTCAAGTACCGGTAATTTCATTTCCGGTTCTTTTGCAACGCTGTCAGCTTTGGTTTCAGTTTTTACTGGTTCTTTCTTCGGTTCCTCGGGTTTTTCTTTTTTGCCGCAGCCTATAAAGAGACCGAGCATGAGGAATAATACGAGAGAAATTTTTTTCATTATCTTTCGTGCTCCAGGTTAGTTTAATTAATAATTAATTTTTTCAGATAAGTGTCTGAATTTACTATATTTTGTTCAGTTAAAGAAAGCAATTACTCACAGATCAATGAATTTAACAATATTTTTGCCGGCGTCAAAAGGGATTCATGTCTTTTGCCTCAGAAAAAGTTCGCTTAACGAAAGTTTTGTGCCTTATGACGTCATAAAGGATAAAAGCTATCAGAAAGATCACACCAAAGTGCTTAAAGGCTGCGCCCGCACAAAACTGCTGATTGTTTATGATGACCTCAGGCCCGGCTCTGATAACGGCCTCATAAAATTGAACAGAGATTTTATCTCGGCCTCGGTTCTGCAGCTTGCAGGTGATCTCAGAATTCCCTTTGCAGAGATATCAGGTGAGGCAGATCTTTCATCGGTCATTGCATCAAGGCTTATTGAACTCTTCAATTTTTTTCCTGATGACCGCGTGATCTATTTTAATGAAAAAGCTGTTTTTCTGATCGAAAATCATGCCGTGCAAAAAGTTCTTGTGCACTCTCCGGGACTTGCTTCATCACTTCTGATGAGATTTCATTCAGATCTTATAATTACAGATGAATCTCTTGCTGCTGAAATCAATGCTGAATTCAGTTCGTCTGATAATCCTCCGAAAATAAAAGTTCTGACTAACCGAAAGTCTTTTAACGGACTGAATGATAATTATGTTCCTTTTTTATCCTTCATCACCGGCGCATCGCTCACAACTGATCAGAACTCTCATTTTGCTGAATTAAAGAAAGTTCTTGGCAGACAGTCTCAGACAATAAAATATATAAAATATGCTCTCGCCGCGTTTACAGTTTCATTTATCTTTTTGGCCGGAGCATACAACTCACTTTTAAGCGTGCAACAGAATAACGCCGAGGCGGCACTCGCTCTGAGTGAAACAACTGACCTCAGAACTCTGCACCCCTGGCTCAAACAAAAAGGCCTGACTCCGGCTGAATATACCGACTCCATAGCCGCGGTGACCTCCCTCACCGAAACCGCCCTGCGCCTCAGGCAGTTCATACCGGTTATTGCTGAGTTTGATTCAACCTGGATCAATACCCTCTCATGCTCGGGAAATAACTTTTTGCTGGAGGGCTACACAAACTCACGTGATAATATATTCAGAATAACGGATAAAGTTGCTGATTTCAGAATCTCAAAGATCAGGACTCTCAGATTTGAAGGCACCGAGTTTTTCCTTTTTACGGGGGAGTTCTGATGAACAATTTACCCCGCTATTATTTATCCCGCGGCAGAAACCTGATTATCATTCTGGCGGCTCTGATAATATTTAGCCTTGCGGCAGTTTCAGGAGGAATCTATAATCTTGTGCTTGCTTCGGGAGAAAGAGAGCAGTTCGGCGTTCTGGATCCCGGATCTCTGAGGCAGGCAGCATATATAAAATATTACGGGAAGCAGACCGCAAACACCCCGCTTCTTTTCAGCGGAAACCGGAAGGAGGCCGCAGCTTTCATTCAGGATATCATCTCGCGGACCATAAGCCCTGTAACCTCTTATCATGAAGTTGTGCCGCTTCAGGCATCTGTGCATGGTTTTATGAAAACTTATCCCTTCAGGATCAAAGCCTCACTACAGACCAGGGAATTATTCTCGCTGCTTGATAATCTTTCAGGGAGCCGGTTCCTTATTTCGGCAGATTCACTTGGCATCATTAAGTCAGATGACAATAAAGATAACCTGATAAGCAGTTCAAGACTTTATCTTGAGGGGAGAATCACACTTTATGCCGTTGATGATTCACTCTATAAGCAGTTCAGAAGCGGTTATAAACCGGTTAACACAGGACTTCCGGGATCAGCCGATATTTTTTACGGGTATGGCTTCTTTGCCAAGGATCCGCCTGATGCCGCGGGGCTCACGCTGATTAAATTTTCAGAAGCCGGGGCGCATTTTGTTAATGAGGATGACGAGCTTTACATCCTGAAACCGGGCGGAAGAGTTAAAAATGGGGTGCTCTGGGAGATAAATGAGAAAGAGGGAAAGGTTAAACTTCTTCTCTGGGAAGGCAAGCCCGAAATTGTTGAAATTTCTGTGGCGGTCAACTGATCTTAAATATTTTTTTGTTATTTTTAAGTGAGATATCCCTTAATTTAACGGGTGCGTTCTTTAGTTAATATTTAATAGCAAAGGCCCGGTACTATGTACTCAATTCTGGTCGTGGATGATAATATGCAGAATGTCAAGTTCCTTGAACTCATTCTGAAGAAGGAGGGTTACAACGTTTTCACTGCTCTGAACGGTGAGGACGGGCTGACTATTTCAAGAAATGAAAAACCCGACCTGATACTGCTTGATATCATGCTCCCCGGAATGACCGGACTTGATGTACTTGAAATTCTTAAAAAGGATGAACAGACCCTTAACATCCCCGTTATCATAGTAACCGCAAAGGTTTCACCCGAAGAGGCAAAACAGGGTCTGCAGGCCGGCGCCTTTGATTACATTAAAAAGCCGTTTGAAAGAGTGGAGATCATCGCAAGAATAAGATCTGCCCTCAGATTCCGCGATGCCCAGCTTGCCATCATAGAATCAGAAAAACTAAGCATTTACGCCGCCACAGTGGTTACCGCAAACCATAAAATAAAACAACCCCTTACCGTTATTAAACTCGCCATCTCGGCTCTCAGAAGAGAACTCGGCAAACCTGAATTTTCAAGACAATCATACGAAAAGCGGATTGACTACATTGAAAGCGCAGTTGAGGAGGTCAATGATATCCTCAATCAGCTCAAGGAGATTCAGCGCCCGCAGATCTCAAATTACGTGAGAGATATCAAAATGATCGATATTGATACGCCGCCTGAGCATGGAGAAAAAGCAGAGTAATGTCAGAACAGAAATTTTCACGGTTCAGAAGCGAAATAACCGTGCGCCCCGATGACATAGATGTCAACAACCATGTCCATTTCACCAAGTACCTTGATTACGTCCTCGCTGCAAGATATATGCAGATGAGGGAGTTCTATAAAATGTCGATGGAAGAGTTCTGGAAAAGGGATCTCACCTGGGTGGTCTCAGATCTGAAGATATCCTTTAAACGGGAACTCAGGCTTGAGGATGTGGCCGTTGTTGAAACAGGAGTTAATTCATATAACGGGGCCCAGTGCCTGGTTGACTTCATTATATACAAGAAAGACGGAATGAAAGTTGCCGCCGAGGGGCATTTTAACTACACAATGCTCTCCCTTAAATCAGGAAGACCCGTAAGACTCCCCGAAGATATTATTCAGATGTATTCAATCTGAGTTATCAGCCCTCCGCAGAAAGTAAGCACTGCAAAGGCGCTCTGCATAAACACCAATAATAAATTCATCTCTGTATTATAAAAAACCGCATCTTCCTGCCGGCAGAACGGACATCATTTTACATTATCCCGTATTCAGCCCGCGCCGAGAATTTTGGCCGGAGAAATCTTGCGGGCCATGCTTCTCCCTCCGTTGGGTGATTCATGACCAGGCGTGCGAAGAGGTTGAATCGAAGTTGTGCCGGTGAATGATTGGTTGTCGTTGAGGTTCAGGTTTGCAAAAGTTCTTTCGTAGTTTGCTTGGAACCGACTTGCGAAGGCACGTAGCGATACTTGGCTTTGGGCTCTTGCGTCAAAGCGCGCTCTTGCTCCGTCACGTCCTCGCCAAGCTCGGGGGCTAAATCATGAGTCGTCCACCATTCCCGTTCTTCATCTTCGGAGGCGAATTGCGGAATCTCAGAAAGAGATTGGGCGGTGAGGCGATCTGGAATTTGTTTTCTGATCATAACGATAAGCGGCTTGGTTTAACGTATGAACAGCACTGGGCAGTATCCCTTTTCCACGACTGCATCAAACTCATGATGATCCGACCTCACGAGCTCTGCTTGCATCCGATTGGCCAAAGTCAGAGCGAAGCAATCCGCAAAAGAAATCTTTTTTTATTGTCGCTTTGTGTTTGCCTGCGTCTTGCCAAAATTGTGTATCAATATCGTCGCGAGCAATGACTCCGACCGAGTTTAAGTAGGCGATGGCGCCAAGAGCAGAGGCTTCATCTTTTGCTCGTAAAAAATCGTAGTAGACTTCACACAAATTAACAACGTGCGCCAAACATTGGTTGCTTTTGTCGAGCAACAGCGCTTCTACAATCTCCGCCCCAGGCTCTCCTCGCAAGTATGCGATCATAGCACAAGCATCGAGCACTTTTATCATACTCTACCGTTCCATCTCGATTTCCTGGACTTTTCTTTGCGCGAATAAATCGCTGCTTGTCGGTATGGAGGCATACTTTCCCTTTACCGTTGTGACAATGTCGGCTTGTGGAAAAAGAGGGCTAGCTAACGTGGGGATTCTTCTGCGCAGCGTGAGGGAGATTTCGCCGATCAGGCGCAGTTGTTCTTCCCAAGATAGATTAGCAATTTGATGCAAAACGTGTTGGTAGTGTGGAGAGGTGACGAGCGTAGACATGATGACAACCTCAACTAAAGTTATAAGAGATCAGCAACCTTCTGAGCTCTATTTATGTCTCAAAATAGACAACCCGTGCGCCATAGTCAAGCCTCGCGGTCGCGAGGAATTTTTGATTTTCGTGCGTACACAGCCTCGCACTTCCCTTAACAAAGCGCCATTGCTTTTTTGCCGTGTGCGATTAAATTGCTGGTAGGCGATTCGAACGCAGAGCGTAGACTTCCGGCTTGCGAGTTTAGCAGGCATGTTGCCTGCGCTACCCAAACCTCGCAATGGTGATTGTTTTCCGAGGTAAGCTCACAGGAAATTCCCATGACCAAAAAGCTCGGCAAGATTCTGGTTATCGATGACGACGAAGACGTGCTCGTGGCGGCGCGCATGTTTCTCAAGCAGCATGTGGCGCTGGTGCACACCGAAAAAAATCCGCAATTGATTCTGACCCTACTGAAGAACGAAAGCTACGATGTTATACTGCTCGACATGAATTTCACGCGCGACGCCAGCGGTGGCGCCGAAGGCTTTCACTGGCTCAATCAAATTCTCACCATCGATCCTTCCGCGGTCGTGGTGTTGATCACTGCGTTCGGCGACGTGGAAATGGCTGTGAATGCCATCAAACAAGGCGCGATGGATTTCGTGCTCAAGCCGTGGCAGAATGAAAAACTGCTCGCCACGCTCTCCGCAGCGATGAACCTGCGGCAATCGCGTGCGGAGGTCGATCACTTGCGCTCGCGGCAGCAGGTGTTGAGCGCGGAGCTTGATCAGCAATTTCAAGATTTCGTGGGTGCGTGTGCAGCCATGCAAAGGGTTTTCAGCACGATTCAGAAAGTGGCGCAGACCGAGGCGAACGTGCTGATTCTCGGCGAGAACGGCACGGGCAAAGAGCTGATTGCGCGCGAGCTGCACCGCCAATCGAAACGCAAGCAGGAAGTTTTTATCAGCGTCGATATGGGCGCGCTCAGCGAGACATTATTTGAGAGCGAGCTGTTCGGACACATGAAGGGTGCTTTCACGGACGCGAAGGAGGAACGCGCCGGCCGATTTGAAGCCGCTTCGGGTGGAACGCTTTTCCTCGACGAGATCGGCAATCTTTCTTTACCCCTGCAAGCCAAACTGCTCACCGTGCTGCAAAACCGCCAGATCGTGCGCTTGGGTTCCAATCAACCGCGACCAATTGATATCCGCTTGATCTGTGCGACGAACCTGCCGATTCACGAAATGGTAACGCAGAAAAGATTTCGGCAGGATTTGCTGTATCGCATTAACACGGTCGAAATTCACGTCCCGCCGTTGCGCGAGCGCACCGAGGATATTCCGTTGCTGGTCGAACATTTTCTCAAAGCTTATGCGAAGAAATATCAGAAGCCGTTGCCGCGCGTGAATGCGGCCACGCTGAAGAAGCTTGAAAAATATCACTGGCCCGGCAACGTGCGCGAGCTGCAACACGCGCTCGAGCGCGCGGTGATTATGGGCGAAACGCAGGTGTTGCAGCCCACGGATTTTCTGCTCGTCGCATCGGAAAGCCGGGAAGACGGCTTGGTATTCGACAATTATAATTTGGAGGAAGTGGAGAAGGCCGTCATTCGCAAGACGATCAGCAAGCACGGCGGCAACATCAGCCAGGCCGCGCGCGAACTGGGATTGACTCGCACTTCGCTTTATCGCCGATTGGAAAAATATGGTCTTTAGCCGCTTTCGCTTGAACGTGCTCGCACGCGTGCTGGTGTTGAGCGGCACGCTCTTCGGATTTTTTTATCTCCTCTTTCAAACCACGCTCTACGCCACGCTCCTCATCGTCGGCGCCCTCGTCCTGTATCAAATCTATTCGTTGCTGCACTACGTCGAAAAGACCAATCGTGATCTCAGCCGCTTTTTCGATGCCGTAAAGCATAGTGATTTTTCGCAGAACTTCACGGGCGCGGGCCTGGGATCTTCGTTCGACGAGCTGAAAACTGCCTTCGGCGAAGTGATCACGAAGTTTCAACGCGCACGCGCGGACAAAGAGGAGCACTTCCGCTATTTGCAGACCGTCATGCAGCATGTCGGCATCGGTCTCGTTTCTTTTCAAGCAAACGGCGAAGTGGAGCTGATCAACACCGCAGCGCGGCGCTTGTTGCGCGTGCCCCATCTCAAGAACATTCACGCGCTTAAAAATTGGAGCACACCGCTCGTTGAGAAATTGCTTATGATGAAATCCGGCGAAAGAGCTTTGATCAAGGTCGAGGACAAGAGCGAACTGCTGCAATTGGCGATCTATGCCACGGAGTTCAAAATGCGCGAGCAAAGATTCACGCTGGTCTCTTTGCAAAATATTCAAAGCGAGTTGGAAGAAAAGGAAATGGAGGCGTGGCAAAACCTCATTCGCGTGCTCACGCATGAGATCATGAACTCGGTCACGCCCATCGCTTCGCTGGCCTCAACTTTGAATGATTTGCTCGTAACCGCGCGCGCGGAAAACGGCGAGAAAAGTGTCAACGAAGTGAACGCGGAGACGATCAACGATTTGAGCGAGGCGTTGCAGACCATCCAAAAGCGCAGTGAGGGCCTCTTGCACTTCGTCGACGCGTACCGCAATCTCACGCGCATCCCCAAACCCAATTTCCATATCTTCCCCGTAAAGTCGCTGTTTGAACAAGTACGGCAACTGATGCGCGCACAAGTCGCCGCCAAAGCGATTGCGCTTTCGGTAAAAGTCGAGCCGGAGAGTTTGGAGATCACCGCGGATCCGGATTTGATCGAGCAGGTGTTGATCAATCTGCTCTTGAACGCGATTCAAGCGGTCGAGCAGCAAAGTGATGCGCGCATTGCTCTGCGCGCCAATCTGGATGAAAGAGGGCGGGTCAATGTGCAGGTCGCCGACAACGGGCCGGGCATTCTCCCCGAAGTTTTGGAAAAAGTCTTCATCCCATTTTTCACTACAAAAAAAAGCGGGTCGGGCATCGGTTTGAGTTTGTCACGGCAAATTATGCGGCTGCATCGCGGCACCATCAGCGTCCAATCCGTTCCGGGCGCCGAGACGGTTTTCACGCTGCGGTTCTGATGCTTGTGATTGTTCAGCCACGGCTTGGCCGTGACTTGATCTGTTAATCAAACAAAAACGCCACGTGATATACTTGACGTGGCGTTTTTATTTGAATCAAAATTTTCTGCCGATAAGAGAATACGGCAAAGGCGCGGTTTAACCGCGGCGGAACGAATTCACGAAGCTCAACTCGCCCAATGCGAAGCTGCCGCATGCACACGGCGTTTGGGCTTCGCGCCCTCCGTGTTGCGCGACTTGCGGCGACGCCAGTGTGGCGCGGAGCCGTTGCGCTTCGCATGTGAGGCCGAACGCTCTTCATATTTCGGACTTGCTTTCCGCTTATGGAATCTCTCCGGCGCTTCCGGTCTTGGCGTCACGGGCCGGTGATAATCGAAGTCGGATAACTTCAGATGCGGTATCTCAATTTTCGTCAAGCGTTGAATGGAGACAATGAAGCTTTCTTCCTCCGGCGAAACCAAGGTCAACGCTTCCCCGAGAGCGCGTGCGCGCGCCGTGCGACCGATGCGATGCACGTAATCTTCCGGCGCAACCGGCACGTCGAAATTCACCACGTGCGAAATGCCGTCGATATCGATGCCGCGCGCGGCGATGTCGGTCGCCACCAATATGCGATAATCGCCGCTGCGAAAACCTTCCAATGCCGCAATGCGCTGGCCTTGCGTACGGTCGCCGTGCAAACAAGCCGCGGCGAAACCGAAGTCTTTGAGCTGCCGCGCCAAGCGGTCCGTGCGCATTTTCGTGCGCGTAAAAATCAGAACGGAAGACATTTGCGACTCGCGCAACAAGTGCAGCAACAGATCGAATTTCAGGCGTTGATTAACGGGATAGGCCGATTGCTTCACGCCTTCCGCGGGCGCAGATTGCCGGCCCACATGAATCATTTCCGGCTCGTGCAAGATTTGGCGGCTTAGTTCAAGAATCTCTTTCGGCATGGTCGCGGAGAACATCATCGTTTGGCGCTTCTTTGGAAGAAAGCCAAGAATGCGGCGCACGTCGGGCAAAAAGCCCATGTCGAGCATGCGGTCCGCTTCATCGAGCACGAAAAATTCCACGCCGCGCAAATTGCCCACGCCGCGTTTGAGCAAATCGAGCAAACGGCCGGGCGTGGCAACGATGACGTCCGTGCCGAGGCGCAACGCGCGCTCTTGCGGCGGTTGGCCGACGCCGCCGAAAATCGCCGCAGTATAAAGTTTGGAATGAGCCGCGAGCGCTTTGAACACGTCGTGAACTTGCGCCGCCAGCTCGCGCGTGGGCGTCAAAATCAACGCGCGGGTTTTGCCGCTGAAATCCCCGTGCAGCTTGTTGAGAATGGGCAACGCGAACGCCGCGGTTTTGCCCGTGCCCGTTTGCGCGCAGCCGATCAAATCACGGCCCGTGAGTGCGATGGGCAACGCCTCTCTCTGAATCGGGGTCGGCTTCTCATAACCGATTTTGTGCAAAACTTTGAGCAAATCCGGGTGCAATCCGAACTGTTGAAAAGACATAAAACTCCTAGAAAATTTTTTGAAACTGGCTGACGGCCAAAGAGTTCTCCGCATTCCAGAATCACGTAATGACGGCGCTCCTCTGCGACGCTTCACATTTCAGCAAATGAAACTTGAAGCACAAATCTGTGCAGAGAACAACCGCGAAAGAATTGAATAGTGGCTCGGGAATCTCTTTGTCTTCAGTTCAAATCTCGTCCCGTCGCCTCGGTAGGATTCCGCAGGAGAGTTCTGTTACGACTTACTTCGCGCAAGTCCGGCATGAGAAGTGAGAAGAATTTCGGCAAAAACCACGAAATTGTTCGGTGCGCCGGTCTTTGTCGCCGCGCCCACCGTGGTAACCGCACGTTGCCGCAGTTCGTTCATTTCCAAACTGCCCGAAAGGGTTACCGTAAAACACATCATACGACAATATTGCTAGAAACACAAGCGCGAATATTGGAAATTTTGCTCGCCTTGACCATTGATGGAGAACGTAGCACAGCCATTTCTGCATGACTCTGAGACTCATCGCCTAGCCTAACTTGCGCTTTTATGTTCTGTCGCTGCTGCACCGAGGGGCGTTCTCCGTTTGTTTACCGAAGTGTTTTTTTCAAGCGATCTGACTTAAAGCCGAGCCAATCATAGCGTCACCGAACTGGTATTTTCAAATAGGGTCAAATTAAGGTGCCACGCACTTGTGAAGTACGTGGCACCTGTACAAAAAATCAGGTCATTTGGCCCGAATGATAATGAAGTGTCATACTTGTGCCCACTCTCCTCGCACAAACCCAAAACTCCCGCGCTCCATTACTCCAATTCCTCCACCCCAAGTCCCGGTCCCTCGGGCAAAATCAAATTGCCCTTTTCCACTTGCACGCCGCGATACGGGTCATTTTTGATCAACAAGCTGCCGTCCAAATCCGCCCAATCCACGAGCGGCGAGAGGTGCGCCGCCGCGGTGATACCGAGCGAGCTTTCCACCATACAACCGAGCATGATTTTCATGCCCAGACTGCGCGCAACGTGAATCATCCGTAAACCTTCTTGCAGGCCGCCCGCTTTCATGATTTTGATATTGAGGCCGTCGTAAGCCTGCGCCAATTGCGGAATATCTTCCACCGTGCGCACGTCTTCATCCGCCACCAGCGGCAGCGGCGAACGTTCCCACAGCCACGCCACGTCTTCGAGGCGGCCCGCGGGCATGGGCTGCTCGACAAACTCGACGCCCATTTGTTCGAGCCAAAAAATTTTATCCAAAGCTTGTTGGCGATCCTTCCAGCCTTCGTTCGCATCCACGCGCAACGTGCAATTTGTCACCTCGCGCACTGCGCGCATGATTTCTTCATCGTGCTCGCCGCCGAGTTTTATTTTAAGAATGGGAAATTCTTCCGCGGCGCGAATTTTTTCTTGCATGACTTTGGGCTTGTCAATGCCGATGGAAAAACTCGTCACCGGCGTTTTCTCGCGATTTAAGCCGAGAAAGCGGTAGAGCGGCAGATCGAGTTTCTTTGTGATCCAATCCATGAGCGCAATGTCGAGTGCGGCCTTCGCGGCATTTTGTTTTTCATCAAGCCGGTGAATGGCAAGTGCCAGCTCATGAAATTGCCAGGGCTCCGCGGTCTGCAGAAGCGCGCGGCCGCCTTCGAGAAATTTGCGAATGCTTTCGAGGCTTTCACCGTAGCGCACGTTGTGCGCCGCTTCGCCCAAACCGGTCACGCCTTCGTGTTCGAGCGCGACGTAATTGTATTCTTTATGATCCGCAGACCCGCGCGCGATGGTCCACGTGTGTTTCAACTCAAGCCGGCGAGTGGAGATGGTCAATTTCATGGGACTCTCAGTTAAAGTTCAAAGTGTCAGAGGGAACTTTGGTGCGCACAGTATAGTTGAAAATTCGTCAATTTCAAACAGGCGACAACAGATTCTAACTGCGCGGCTCGCCCTCTTTGTCATTCAGAAGGGCGCTCCTCCTCACCTCCCACTAGAAAGGATTCGCTCGTATCATTTGTTACCATTCCAATGAGCTTTCAGATTGTTGCATGACAACGCGGCGGTGACGTATGATACCATCGAGTTCTTACTTTTCCATATGGCTCATAGCCACAACTTCTTTCCCCTTTGTGCACGGTCTAGCACAACCTCAAAATCAGTCTCGCAATGTCTCCGGCTTCGTGCGCGAGGCCCAAACGCTGCAGCCCTTGCGCGGCGCGAATGCTCTCGTGGTTGGAACTTCGCACGGCACAACATGCGACAGCAGCGGCCGCTTTACATTGGATATCCCGACAACGAAAACGCTTCTTCAAATTCAGCACATCGGCTACAGCGTCGCGCGCATTAGTTTACCTGCAACCGTGCGCGACACGGTTCTCACTATTACGCTTGCTCCCGAAAATCTCGCGTTCCCGCTCGTCGAAGTTGAAGCTGAGCGCGAGCCGCCGCTCGCCACCAGTGTGCGCGTGCAAGCGCGCGATCTGCGCGACCTCCCCGCTTCTGCAAATGATGCGCTCACGGCGCTGAAGATTTTGCCCGCGGTGACTTCCAACAATGAAATGACCTCCGGCTTCAGCGTGCAAGGCGGCAGCCCGGAAGAAAATCTTATTCTGCTCGAAGGCCTCGAAATCACGCGGCCGCAGCGCGTGCGCAGCAGCGCGCAGGAAAATTTCAGCCCGCTCAACGGCATGCTGGTATCGAATCTCAATTTTCACGCGGCCGGCTTTCCGCCGCGTTATGGCGAGCGTTTGAGTTCGGTACTGTTCGCGCGCTATCGCCAACGCAGCGAACGCAAACTCAGCGGTGCGGGCGAATTGAGCCTCATGAACGCGGGCGCAATGTTGGAAGGCCAACCGCACGCGCAACTGCATTGGGCCATTGCCGGGCGCTTTGCCGATCGCAGCCTGCTCTTGCACACGCTGCAGACCGAAGGCGAATTTCAACCGCGCGCGTATGATGCGCAGGGCATCTTGCACTACAAACTCGCGGCGCGGCATGAGCTCACGGCGTTGGGATTGCACGGCAAAAACGTTTTTCGCTCACAGCCGCGTTCGCAAATCTTGAATGCGCAAGCCGGCCTGACGGATTTCCTTGCCTATCGCACCACATTCTCCGGTTATGAAAACTTCTCGCAGCGGCTGTCGCTCGCCTCGTTGCAGCTCAACAGCCAGTTCACGCCGCGGCTTTCGCTGTGGCAGAGCCTCGCGCTCTCGCGAAGCGAGGAGCACGAAGACGTGAACAAAACCATTGCAGCCGAATCCGGCCCGGTGGATTATAACACGGGAGAGATACGCTATCTCACCCCGCTTTCTTCGCAAACGCTTGTGCGCGACAATTACTTCAAAGAGCGCTCGGAGCAGTATCACGCGCTGCTGCGCTACACGCTTTCTCCGGTTTCAGATTTCGAAGCCGGCGTGCGCTATGAGCAGCGGCATGCCAGCGACTCGCAAAACGAGTCCGCCCAAACCTCCAAACCGGATTCCGTTTTCCTTCCCGATCTCCTCAATGCCGAAGGCGAGCAAGCGACACAGTTAGTTGCCGTGTTTGGAAATTATGGCCGGCAACTCAACACACGTTTGCGTATGGAAGCGGGCTTGCGGGGAAGTTATTACGAAGCTTCTTCCGAAATGATACTGCAACCCCGCGCGCGCCTCACTTACAAGAGCGGCGAAAACACCGTGTTCAGCGCAGCGTGGGGACGTTATGCGCAGCCGGCAAGCTATTGGGAACGTCGTGCGAGCGCGGCATTCCCGCACGACGAAGTGCGAGCGCAGCGCGCCACGCATTTGGTGCTCGGCGTGCAGCAACAACGCGATGCCGAACACGAGTTGAATGTGCAAGTCTTCTACAAAAATATTACCCACTACATTCCCTACCGCGTCGAAGATATTCTGCTGCGCTTCGAGCCGGAGCATGAAGCGACCGCGCGGGTGTATGGCGGCAGTATCTATTTTAAGCTGCGCATTTCGCCGCGCTGGACGAGTTGGCTGGCTTATGCTTTTTTAGATGGACGGCAAGAGATTGCGGGTGAAGGCAGAAGCCGTTTGCCCACGGATCAACGCCACACGCTCGTGGCGTTGTTACAGGACGAGATGCCGCACGTGGCCGGCTCACGTTTGCACATTCGCGCGATCCTCGGCAGCGGCTATCCCTTCGCGCCCACGCCGTTGCATTCTTCTTCTAGCACGAATGGCGCAGCTGCGGATTTGCCGCGCGATGCTTTGAGCTACGGCCGTTATCGCCGCGTTGACCTGGGCGTGAGCTACACGCTCTCGCCGCAGCCAAACGTTACCGGCCGGGTGAGCTGCGAAATTTTCAATGTGTTTGATTTCAGAAACCTGCTGACCTATTCCGCGTTCGAAGATGCGCAAGGCCGGCTCCGCTTTGCGCGCGTGAATCTCAGCGGCCGATGGTTCAATGTGAAGGTGGATGTGGAGTTTTGAAGATGAGATTCCGCTAACGCACTTTCGCCGTTACCCGTGATTCCAACAAAGCTTCCGCGGTTACATTTTGCCGCCGCGCGTACGCATCGAGTTTTTGAAAGAGCTTTCGATCCAAGCCGATATACCGCTTCTTGGTCAGTTTGAATTTCACTTCCGCTTTCTCCGTGCCCTCGAAATCAAGCCGGCTGTGCTCATCCCAAAAGTCTGAAGACTCTTTGATGGTCATCTTGGGAAGAATAGGTTGCTTGTTATTTTCTCGCTTATCGTCTTCTTTCGGTTTTGTTCATGTCGCGAGCGGTTATGATCAATGCTCGACTGCCAAGTTTTTTGATATAAAAAAAACGACAACTTTCGCCCCGCCTCGGTTCTTCCCAAAGCATTATAAACTTCTTCGCCACGGTGGTCAACTTCGAATGCAAAATCAAGCTCGATTTCCGGCGCCAAAAAATTTGAGATTTTTATGATACCTTTCCCCGCCTTTTTGCGCTTCTAATTTGTGACGACGCACGGATAGGGGAAAACTATCCGCTCACGGCTCTTGCGCCCGCCCGCTCTTTTAACCACTTTAAAACTTTGGGAGAATGATCATGAAAGATCATCCAAAACAGCACCCCGCCTACGGGTTC
>JABWCA010000170.1 GCA_013359345.1 Ignavibacteriaceae bacterium | reverse complement strand
AAAGGCTATGAGTTATACTGGTCTGAGAAGCATGAGGGACACAGCTGGGGTTTATGGAAAGCAAATATAATGAACATGATAGCATGGTTTTTTCCGGGCAGCCCTGTTAAAGCTGAAGATGAGATCTCCGGATTACCGGCAGCGTTCAATGTTGAGCAGAATTACCCCAATCCGTTTAATCCGTCTACCAGAATAAGGTTTTCGCTCCCCGAATCGGCATTTACAGAGATCATGCTTTACAACGTTTCGGGTGAGATGATGAGAGTGGTACAGTCGGGATATCTTGGTGCCGGCAATTATAGTGTTGATTTTGACGGTACCGGGCTTTCGTCAGGAATTTATCTGCTTAATGTAAGGGCAGGAAAAAAGGAAAAGACGATCAAGATGCTTTTAATGAAGTGATTTATGCAGTGCTTTGTGCCTTGTGCCGGTGTGCTTCGGTGCAGCACAAACAATTGAAACGCTGATTAAACGGATGAAGCGGATAAACACGGATTTTTGTTTTATCTATACCGGCCTAACCACCGGCGGGACACTTTCCGGGCATCTTGCTGACAACTGCACAGTATGAACTGAGCGCGGTACATACCCTTTGTAAAGCAGCAGCCTGTGAAGGATTGTTTGTTGCAGCACAAACAATTGAAACGCTGATTAAACGGATGAAGCGGATAAACACGGATTTTTGTTTTATCTGATGCCGGCTTAACCACCGGCGGGACATTTTCCGGGCATCTTGCTAACAATTGCACAGTATGAACTGAGCGCGGTTCATACCCTTTGTAATGCAGCAGCCTGTGAAAGATTGTTTGTTGCAGCACAAACAATTGAAACGCTGATTAAACGGATGAAGCGGATAAACACGGATTTTTGCATTATCAATATCAGCCTGATTGCTGCCGGGACACTTTCCTGGCATCTTGCTGACAACTGCACAGCATGAACTAGAGCGCGGTTCATACCCTTTGTAAAGCAGCAGCCTGTGAAAGATTGTTTGTTGCAGCACAAAAAATTGAAACGCTGATTAAACGGATGAGGCGGATAAACACGGATTTTTGTATTGTAAATATCAGCCTGATTGCTGCCGGGGCGCTTTCAGGGCAGGTGAATTCTGCCGGAAATGTAACTGCGTCAGAACACGGAAAACAGAGGTCTGATTAAATTTGCGCGGATTTTATTTATCAAAGATTTTCGTTCTTTATCGTTACGGCAATGCTCCCTGATTTTGTATAAACGGTTGCAATCTGTTCCCGGTCAGCAAAAACGGGCGGCTGCCCAGATTGATCAGATTTATGCAGTTTAACGCCTGATATTTTTTGCACCGGGCGGTTTTTAGTCGGCCCGGTACATGCAGATTTATAAGATCAGGTTGAAATTAATATTCACCTTTTTCATGCTCTGATTCACCTGTCTGTTCTTTTTTACCTCTTCTTTCCTTGGGCGGGAAAGTTTTGTTCAGACCGGCTATGAATTTAGATTTTTCTTCAGGGGTGAGCTTGGCTTCACTGTGCATAATAAGGTAATCTGAGAGAGGCATATAACCCTTTTCAACCTCTTCACCTGCTTCGTGAGATTCACCCATGTCTGAAGCGGAGATATTGAAATGTTTCCTGCCGTCTTTAACATGGTCGGCAACCCTCCATGATACAGGAGTGATATATGAATACCAGGGCCATTTTGTTTCATTGCTGTGGCAGTCGGCACAGGCGCGGTAAAACATCGCTTTTGTTTCTGGTGAATCCCAGTTTACATTATTCACCACCGGCGGGTTATCTCTGTTAACCGGAATAAACTGAATAATAATAAATGCTGCTGCAATAACTATTCCGGTGATTTTAAGAATTTTTTTTGCCATCTTGATAAAACCTTTTTATGAACATTTTGTGGAATCGGAAGTCAAAATTATTGTTTATCTCTGTAAAATGAAACTAAAAAATAGTCGGGCAAGTAAAACCATATAAATATCCGCATTATGAAAAGCATTATCTTCACATTTTTGCTGGCTGCGCAGATTGTATTAGCTCAGTCAGGCGAGTTCAGACTTGCCCGGGTTAAATACCAGGGGGGCGGTGACTGGTATAATGACCAGTCGGCTGATATTAATCTGATGCGGTATATCTCTGAAAACACGAACCTTAAAGTCAAAGCTGAGTACACCTTTGTTGACTTATCATCAGATGACCTCTCAGCATGGCCTGTTCTGTTTCTGACCGGGCACGGCAACATCGTTTTTTCTGAGAATGAGGCGAAAAAACTCAGGGATTATCTCACAAACGGCGGTTTTCTGTATGTTGATGACGATTACGGACTTGACCAGGCGTTCAGACGCGAGATTAAAAAAGTTTTCCCCGAGAGGGAACTGACAGAAGTACCCTATTCGCACAAAATATACAACATCCTGTTCAGGTTCCCTGATGGTCCGCCGAAAACACATAAACATGATGAAAAACCGGCACAGGGATTCGGGATATTTTACGACGAAAGACTTGTTCTTTATTATACTTATGAATCAAATCCGAGCGACGGATGGGCAGACCCTGAGGTACATAATGACCCGGAGGAAAAGAGAATTGAAGCCCTGAAGTTCGGAACAAATATTGTGCTTTATGCACTGACAAATTAAATTCACGGATAAAAAATTGCTGAGAAACGATTTACCGGTAAGAGAACTGATTGATAAGCTTGTAAGCTTTGAGAATATGAATCTGAAAAGAGACCTCGCGAAAGGGGTGCTCCTGACCATATTTATCTTTTCACTGACTTTCCTTGCTTTGGTATCTGTTGAAATAATCATAAACGGAGGAACTCTCTTCCGTTCAGTGCTTTTCTTTTTGTTGCTGATATCTTTTCTCGCTCCTTTCACATTTTATATTGCACTCCCTGTTTTCAGGCGCTATAACCCTTTTTCGGAAATTAATTATCTTCTCATTGCAGATAAAGCCGGTTCACTTTTCCCCGATATCCGCGATAACATTAAAAATTCTCTCCAGCTTATTCAGAAAGGGAGCGAAAACAGGTTTTCGGATAAACTTATCTCTGCTGCCTTTCTTGATCTTTATGAAAAGATAAGAGCCGTGAATTTCAACGAAAAAATAAACTTTGATACGCCTAAAAAATTGCTCCTTCCCTGTTTTGCGGTTGTTTTTGCATCTTTCGGACCTCTTTTTGTATCAGGCAACTATGCTGATTCGGCTGAGAGAATCATTAACTTTAACTCCGCTTTCACGCCGCCTGCAAAATATAAATTTGAACTCTCTCCCGGCAATTACCTGACAACCCGCGGTGAGGCCGTCACAATTAAAGTTAAAGTTGACGGCCCGGTCACTGATTTTGTTGATATTTATACAAAAGATGAAACTCAGCCCGGATTTATCAGACAAAGAATTAAAACCCGCGGATCCAATGAATTTGAACTGAAACTGGGCGCCGTGCAGGCTTCAACTGAATATTATGCTGAACTTGAAGGTTACAAATCTGATGAGTATACAATTACTGTAACCGACAGACCTGCAGTTGAATCGTTTACCGTAAGTGTTTCCCCTCCTGCTTATTCAGGCGAGAAAGGCTACACCCAGACCGATGACGGAAATGTTTCCGGGCTCTACGGAACATCAGTCTCGTTTGATGTTAATGCAACCAAAAAACTTTCATCTGCCTGGCTTGAATTTTCCGATTCATTAAAAATTCCTCTGAAAACCGATGGATTCAGAGCATCAGGTGCGGTAACGTTAAAACAGGAAGCTTCATACACAATCAATGTTTCTGATGAGAACGGCAAAACTAATATTTATCCTGTAAAATATAATCTCATGGTTAAACAGGATGCTGCTCCCGCAATAGATCTTATTACTCCCCGTGAAAGCGGAAATCTTCCCAATGATCAGAGACAGCAGGTTGTGGTCAGCATTTCAGATGATTACGGTTTTTCTAAACTTTACCTTTATTATAAACTGATTGAGTCCAGATCCGGCAAACCTCATGAGAAATATACGAGAATTGAAGTTCCGCTTACCGGCAGCGGCAAAACCCGGATCGTTGAATATATCTGGAACCTCTCAATGATGTTTCTGAACCCCCTTGATAAAGTCACTTTTTATCTTGAAGTATCCGATAATGATGCCATCAGCGGACCTAAATCTGCTCGCACAAAAGATATCACAGTAAAAGTCCCCTCGCTTGAAGAAATTTTTGATCAGCTCGATAACAAGCAGGCAAAAATAGAAGATAACGTCTCCAAAACCGTAAAGGAAGCCGAAGAACTCAGAAAAGAGATGGAAAAGCTCTCCAAAGATCTGAAACAGGATAAGCAGAATCTAACATGGGAAGAAAAAGAGAGGATTGAGAAGGCCGCAGAGCGGTTTGAAGAACTCCATAAAAAGGCTGAGGAGATATCCAAAGAACTGAAAGAGACCAAGGATCAGCTTCAGGAAAACAAGCTCCTCTCAAAAGAAACGTTAGAAAAATATATGGAGCTTCAGAAGATGATGGATGAACTTTCATCGCCTGAGTTTAAGGATGCCATGGAGAAACTGCAGAAAACTCTGCAGAACATGAACCGCAAGCAGGCACAGGCAGATCTTGAGCAGATGCAGTTTGATGAAGAGGCATTCAAAAAGAGTCTTGAAAGGACCATGAATCTCCTTAAAAGAGTCCAGCTTGAACAAAAGATAGATGAGCTCAGCAAACGTGCAGAAGACCTTAAGAAATCACAGGAAAATCTGCAGAAACAGGCTTCAGAATCTGATGCTGATAATAAAAATCAGCAGGAGAAACTGGGAGAGAAGCAAAATGAGATCTCGGAAAAAATTGATAAGATGAAAGAGGAATTCTCTGATCTTAAGGAAAAATTCAGCGAACTTAAAGACCTGCCTCAGGAACTTGCTGAAAAAACAGAAAACGAATTTGATAAACAGAATAACGATGAGCTTTCTGAACAGGCAAAAGAAATGATGAAGCAGGGAAAAATGCAGCAGGCAATGCAAAATCAGCAGAAGATTTCGCAGAACATGAAGCAGAATATGCAGAACCTGCAGGAAATGAAAGATGCCCTTGCTCAGCAGAATCAGATGCAGACATTCTCTGATCTTATGAAGATGATTGATAATATTGCTACTCTCTCTCAGGAACAGGAGGAATTAAAATCGGAGACGGAGAAATCTGATATCAATTCGCTCCTTAATGAGGAAATGAGAAAACAGGATAATCTGCGCCGTAACCTCGATAAGATTCTTCAGCAGATGAGCGAACTTTCTCAGAAGACTTTTGCCATAACCCCCGAAATGGGAAAAGCGCTTGGCACAGCACGCAACAAAATGATGAGCGCTCTTAATCAGATGCAGAACCGCGGTAACTTTTCTGCTGCAAATGATCAGGGACAGGCGATGAAATCACTTAATGAGGCGGCACAGCTCGCTCAGAATTCTCTTCAGAGCATGATGCAGCAGGGCGCAGGCCAAAAGGGCGGAATGATGTCGCTCCTCCAGCAGATGGGGCAGATGTCAGGACAGCAAATGACCCTGAATAATATGACACAGCAGCTGATGCAGGGAATGCAGGGAAATATGTCGCCTGAACAGCAGCAGATGTATGAAAAACTGGCACGGCAGCAGGAACTTATCCGCAAATCAATGGAACAGCTCAACAAAGAGGCTAAAGAATCAGGTAAATCAAAAACCCTCCCGGCAAATCTGGATAAAATACTGAAGGAGATGCAGGAGGTTGTTGCCGATATGAAAACTCAGAAGCTTACAGATGAGCTGGTTCAGAAACAGGAAAAAATTCTCTCAAAAATGCTTGATGCCCAGAGATCAATTAACGAACGTGATTACGAAAAGGAGAGAGAATCTTTCACGGGGATTAATATAAAAGGCAACACCCCTGGAGAGATTGTCCTTAAAAAAGATAAAGACGGCAACTGGATTTATGACACTGTCAATAACCCCTCCGGCAACTTTACCGGTGATTATCAGAATCTCGTGAAGAAGTATTTTGAAGCCATGAACGGGAAAGGGATAAAACAGTGACATCAGTGTCATCAGTGCACTGAAGATTCTAGTGGCAGATAATAGTGAGATGTATTAAGCAACAATGATGCTATTATAACAGCGTTGCTTATATCATTATTACTTATAAATATTATCTTAGAATGTAAAGACCGGTAACCCCGGTCTTTTTTTTTGACTGCCGGGGTTTGAGGGCATCGTTTTCCATCGGATGAAGCCAACGGCAAGAGAGGATCGGCAGTGGAGAATTTATCTGATGTGAGACGCAAGCATTGCGTCTCTACGGATATCACCGATTTTTTCAACCATTTATACTGTAACGAAACGCAAGCCGCGAACAATGATCAACGTCTTTCTGCATTGCGTCTCTTCAGATAGCTGAATTTTTGTTGTTCAAAACACTTTAATTTATTTTCCTTTTCGCTTCAATCACATCAACAAGTATCAGTTCAGAACGCAGGATATCCCATGATTCAATCCATCCTGCATATTGAAATTTATTCTGACAATTGGTAATTTGCCCTGCCGGTTAAATATTCACCGGCAACTCTTTCAGGCAAAATACAATTCGGGGATTATATGTCACTTGATTATACAAACGGATGCGTCAATTTTCGCGATGTTGGTGAGTGGGTCAATCTTATCTCCGGCAGAGATCTGCTTGCAACAGATAAATTACTTCGGGGTGGAAAGCTTGATCATATTAATTCGCCAACCGATGTTGGTTTTCCGAAAACAATTCTTAATCTGAGAAGAGGAGAAGACAGAGGAATTGGTTTTCTTGGGGCCGAAATGTTTCATATACCCCTCCCAAAAGGCAATGAGAGATCGGAAACACAACTTCCCGAAGTTAAAAGATGGCTGAATAATGTTTTTTATGCCCTTACATATGAAATTGATAAGCTGCCCGTTCTTATTCACTGCACCTCCGGTAAAGACCGCACCGGCGTTGTGGTTGGCATCCTCCTTCATATCCTTGCCATTCCTATTGATATAATCGCAGAAGAATATCTGCTGAGTGACGGAGAAGTTGATCAGGAAGAGCTGCACTCCGCAATTGTCGGAGTAGGGGATCCTGTTAAATATTTCAAGGGTATCGACCTCAATATACTCCGTAAAAAGTTTCTCCCGAATATCCGGTAGCTTCCCTGAATGAATTCCACCACAGGAGAGGACCGGCAGGGGGATTTATTTGAGAATTGAGAATGCACAAGGCGGCTCCTCGCTTTTGGCGCCATATTAGACGCAAACATTGCGTTTTTCGTCGGCTGAAGCCAGCGGCAAGAGAGGATCGGCAATGGAGAATTTATTTGATGTGAGACGCAAGCATTGCGTCTCTACGGATATCACCGATTTTTTCAACCAGTTATGCTGTAACGAAACGAGAGCGAAGAACAATCCGCCGCAGGCGGACAGGCTGTTAACGGGCAACGTCTTTTATTTATGCTGTGACGAAATACGAGCCATGAACAACGGGCAACGTCTTTAATCATGATTCTAATTCTTCATAAGATTGCTGTATATTCTTGCCGGGGATGTATCAAAAGTAACTTTCACTTTCACTCTGTACTGGTCGAGGGGTGATTTTTCAGGGGATCCGATACCCACATTCCTGACAGATACCGCAGGGAATACCCCTGGATCAACCCGGGACGGGTTGAATATCTGTAGAAAAAGATTACCCCTTAAGAACCCTCAACCCCGGCGGGGTTGGATATAAAAAAGGATTGCAGTTTATTCTATTACCTCTTTTCAGCACAAATGTACCGATCCCGAAAAATCGGGACGGCGTTACAATTTAATCTCCGGAGTTGTGATTCTTAGAAGATATTTCCTTCCTCCCGTTTTGCTTCGGGTTAATGACTGCCTTTTGGGTAAAACGATAATGTCTCAAAAGAAATGTTTAATGAAAGCTGATTTTGAAAATATTCGGCAGGCTGAAAATGACAAATTGCAACTTTTGATACAACCCCGGTTATGAAGACCTTACCAATATTTTGGCTTTAGCCACATTATCAGACACCCGTTCTTTTTACCCTGCAGGCAGACCAAAAGTGGTGAACCTTCAAGGTTTTACTGAAATTCTGTTCGCGCATTACAATTTCAATAACCCCGCGTTAAGGAACCTTGAAGGTTTTAAAACTTTGGCGGAACAGATCAGAGCATAAAAGCGGCTGAAGCCGGGGTTCTTTTCAGGACGATTTTTTGGAGACGCAAGCATTGCGTCTCTGCGGAAACCACCGATTTTTTCAACCATTCATGCTGTAACGAAATACGATCAACGTAATTTTTTTTTGCTGCTCAAAATACTCCGTTTTAACCCGGCACCCGTTTAAAGCCCCGAATGTCTTAAATCAAAAGAGTCCGATTGATTCTCCGCATTTTAACAAGCGCTGTGCTATATAAAACGGCACTATATAATTTTCCTAGCAAAAAAAAGACCGGGGTCTCCGGTCTTAATAAAATTCAGAATGGGTACTTATAGCACAGTGCTATTTATATAACAATTTAAATCTTTAAGCGGCAAAATCATTATATATAATTGTAACCTGGCCGCAGCAGGCTGTTGCCACTGATGTCACTGTTGCATACTAATACTACTGTCAGTCCTGAAATCGCTGTTCTCAGTTTCCGTTCAATATAAGCGGGAGGCCATCCTTACCGCCAATGACAACAATCTTTGAGTTGCCCGACTGTGCAAGTTTCTCTGTGGCTTCAATTCCCTTCCACTTAAGAAGCTGGTCGCTGATACCCTGAGAAACAATTTTCTGGAAATCTGCTATACCCTGCGCTTCGATCCGTTTTCTGTCGGCTTCAAGCTGCTCACGCTGCAGAACAAACTGCATTCTCTGGCTTTCCTGTTCGGCTTTAAGTTTTTCCTCAATTGCTGCGGTGAGTCCGGCAGGGAGTGTGATCTGTCTTAAAGCCACTTTTTCGATAGTGATACCGCGCTCTTTAACCAG
>JABWCA010000169.1 GCA_013359345.1 Ignavibacteriaceae bacterium | reverse complement strand
TCGGTGATTTAATAAATTTTTTATGGGTTTTACAATGCATTCGGGGGAAGCATCCCCCGAATGAATGGGAACACAATAGCAAATTGAACCTGACAGTAACAGAATTCTTCTCTTATGTAAAAATGAGGATTGCCATATAATCACAATTGTGAAGCCGGTATGGATTTAAACGCCGGTCATCAATAAATATTATCTTATCAGCTGCATTCTGAAGTTATGTAATATCCGGATATCCGTTACCTGATTAAAGTCATTTTGATTGACTTAGCTGATGAGCCGGTTTGAAGTACCAGAAAATATACGCCGGAGGAGAGTTCTGATGCATCATAATGAATGCTGTACTTACCGGCTGAAAGAAATGAATTCTGCAACACCGTTTTTAGCTCCCCTCGCACATCATATACTTTTATTGATACAAAATCAGGCTTTTGAAGAGTATATTTTATCTGAGTTTCCGGATTGAAAGGATTGGGATAATTTTGAAACAGTGTGAAATCAGGCAGGTTTTTAAATTCGCTCTCGTGTTCAGCAGAAGAAGGGATGTATTGAAAAGCATAGGCTGAAGTCAGGATATTTCCCGCGAAATCAAAAAGTGCAAGGTTTTCCCATGAAGAGCCAAAACCCGGGGATGATATGTATTCAGGGGCCCAGTAAAAAACACCTTTCCCTTTATTACCGGGAAGAGAAGCGGTTATTCCGATCAGATTTTCAATAAACTCTTTCTGACCTGCAACACTGGCAGGGTAATCAGGAAGAAGCGGAGTGGAAGGCCCGACTATATTATGTGTAGTATCATACCATGCGGTTGTAAAGGGGTAAGCAGTCTCGGTAATAATCAGCTCTTTATCGTAATTTTGAGCTAAACTTTGCATGTTTGAGTTCAGAGTTTCCGGCCTGCCATGCCACCACGGGTAGTAGGATAAGCCAATAATATCAAACTGCGCACCATAATTAATAAGATTCGTAAAAAACCATTGAGCAGCAGGGAGGTCACCGCTCCTTTCGGAGTGTATCATTATTTTAACTGATTCACCCGGTGCGAGGGCAGATCTGATACCTTCAGCAGACGCATTGATCAGTTGAACAAGTCTGCTCCACTGAAGCGGATTATTGTACTCACCGCATACATTACCATGATTCCAGAGCATACCGCAGCTTATTTCATTTCCGGGCTGTACAATATCAGGAATAATCCCTTCTGATCTCAATCTCATGATTGTGTTTCCGGAGAATTCTCTCACACTGTCTGTAAGGGAGCTGAATGAAATATTCTGCCAGGCTGATGGGATAGTCTGATGTGCGGGATCTGCCCAGGTATCTGAAAAGTGGAAATCAAGCATCAGACGCAGACCGAGATTTTTTGCCCTGCGGGCGAGATACAGCAGGTCGTTCATATTGCTGTAACCATTTTGCGGGTTATTCCAGAGTCTTAACCTTACCGTATTTATTCCGCTTTCTTTAAGCGCTGCAAGGGCATCAACGGGAACACCGGATATTTTATATACTGCTCCTCCCGATTCTGTTTGGGAGAGAAATGAAACATCCGCTCCTTTATAAAAAAAATCCTGATTTTGCTGCGGAAGCAGAAAACCGGAAAATATTAAAAGGATGTGCAGGGTAAGATTTGAAGATTTCAGCATCGGTTCTTCTTGAAGGGAATAGCACCCCCGGCAGGAATCGAACCCGCGCACATGGTACCGGAAACCACTGCTCTATCCACTGAGCTACGGGGGCAAATTTATATATGCAATTTAATTAAAAGAAGGGAGATATGGAACTGAATTATCTGTTACGGATTCAGAATTGATCCGTACAAATGTTTACGTGACCGCTTATTTATTTCCTTCACTCGTTTTAGCATGTCAGTTTTATATTTCGCTCTTATTTATATAAAATCAGAGAAAAATGAAATTCGCTAAAATTGTTTATTACATCGCCGCAATATATGGTGTGCTTATTCTTACGCCCATGTATTTTATGGAAACAAAAAACGGAATTGATTTCCCCCCTCCCATTAATCATCCTGAGTACTATTACGGATTTATCGGGGTGGCACTTGCCTGGCAGTTTGCTTTCTGGATAATCGGTAAAGATCCGGTCAGGTATCGTTTGTTTATGCTCCCGACATTTTTTGAGAAATTCAGTTATGCTGTGGCTGTGATTATACTTTATTCAGGAGGAAAGGTCTATTTTCCTATTCTCATAACCGGACTTATCGATCTTGTGCTGGGCATTCTGTTTGTTGCCTCATATATCAAAACAAAAGCGGTCCCTGATAAAAAGGACTGACCCGGGATTAATTCATCCTTAACATTCTTTTTATGAAATCATTTTGAGATCGGAAGGGAGTGGCTGTGCAATTAAGCCTGAGAAAATGTAACAATAGTCTGAGAATAATGAACAAATGATTGCGGCATCAAGTCAAAGGTTCTTAAATTAGTTTGAATAAATCAGGAGTTTATATGAATCCCGGAGAGTTCAGGAATCTGATAGACAGCAGATATAAAACCACAGGGAAATTTCCGGTGATGTTTATTGGCCACGGCAATCCGATGAATGCGATTGAGGAAAATGAGTTCTCGGAGGGGTGGAAAACTGCGGGTACTGTATTGCCAAGACCTAATGCAATTCTGTGCATTTCGGCGCACTGGCTTACGCGCGGTACTTTTATCAACTTCTCACCAAATCCAGTGACTATTCATGACTTTTACGGATTTCCGCCCGAATTATTTGAAGTTCAGTATCCTGCACCGGGTGACCCGGAAACAGCTCAGAAAATTGTTGATCATGTGAAGAAGACTTCTGTTGCGAAAGATCTCGACTGGGGATTGGATCACGGCTGCTGGTCGGTTCTGAATAAAATGTATCCCGAAGCGGATATCCCGGTGTTTCAGATGAGCATAGATTATACAAGACCCGAGGCGTATCATCTTGAACTGGGAGCAGAGCTTGATTTTCTGAGGCAGCGGGGAGTTCTGATTTTTGCCAGCGGCAACATTGTGCACAATCTCAGAACGATGGTCTGGAAAGATGTGGCGTATGACTGGGCGCTTGAGTTTGATGAAACCGCTAAAAGCCGTATCCTTCAGCGTGATTTTAATTCGCTTGCAAGGTATCCTGAACTGGGAACTGCCGCATTAAACTCGATCCCCACAAATGATCATTATCTCCCGATGTTTTATGCGTTATCGCAGATAAGGGGAAGTGATGAAGTTGAATTTTTTAACGAAAAAGTGACCGCCGGTTCTGTATCGATGCGGTCTTTCATTATTTACTGAGCAGAAAATATATGGACAGAGACAAACTTATTTATCTTAAATCTGAAGCCGATTTTTTATTTAATTCGGACAGATACACAGAAGCATATACATCTTATCAGTTCCTTACCGACGAGATACTCAGGGCACTGAATGAAACAAAATTTTCAAGGAAAGTTTCAAAGGGTGCCGGATGGGTTGCCGCCGTTCTTACGGGAGGAATCGGGTTTGAAGATCTGCTGGTGGTGCCTGTTGTAAATAAGATTGTGATGGGGCTGTTTGGTATCAATCTTGATGAACTGCTTTCAATGCTTCAGTCTGCCACACTGAACAAACAGTTCTGTCTTCTTTCTGCCCCGGTGTTAAGAGCGACTGCGAAGAGGGAGGAAGTGTTGCGCGACTATCTGATTATGTATAAAATCATGAACCGGAACGAGGAGAATACCTGGTTTAACTCGTTGATGGATCTGATCAATCCGTTTTCGGACACTTCGAAAATCAGCGGTCAGGAATTTCTTCTGACAGAGAAGCAGTTACTGCAGGGCATCTATGAAGAACTTCTGAGGCTCGGCAACCGTACAGACAGCATCCATGATGTGCTGTTTGCATATCTTGTTGGTGAGGGACTTAACGATAACAAGGTTTACGAATACTTAAAAGCCGGCAGGGAAAAGTATGAAAGAATGAAAGGGGAGAATTTCAGTTACGGAAGCGGGAGCAGCTACGGTGGTTACAAACAAAGTTCCTACAGCGGCAACAGCAGTTCTTACGGCAGGAGTACAGGGGGGTCATCATCAGGGAACAGAACAAATCCGGGAAGGGGAGATGAAGATAAAGTAAAGTTTTATTCGGAGATACTTGAGCTTAACGGTGACCTCACACCTGAGAACATAAGAAAGAAGTACCGTGAAAAGATGAAGGAATTCCACCCTGATCTCGTCCAGAACCTTCCGCCTGAAATGCAGAAGTTTGCCGAAAAAATGAGTAAAAAGCTTAACGAGGCGTATAACTTTTTTAAACAGAGGTTTGGATTTAACTAGACAGTGGCAACAGCCCGCCGCGGCGGGTCAGTGCCAGCAGATGTCAGTATAAATGTGGAAGCCGGTCTTTGTGCATTCGGAGAGGTTTTATTCGTGATCTGCTAAGAAAAGCTTCTTCGGGGACATGGTTACCAGGAACAACAGACTCTTTGAATCAAATGCCACTCGGCAAAATTCGTTTTGAATATGTGAATACAGTAAATCACTTCATGGATGTTACTTAATAAACCTGCCTCATAATTAAACTTTCCATTTTGCATCAACTTGTGAGAGCTTCAATCCAAAATTCATGGATGAGATTTTACTGCAGCTGGCTCTGATCCTTTCTGTTTGCTGCAGTCATTAAACCCTCATGAATATCTGTAAATGATCATTCTTAAGGTTTTAAGCAGAAATAAAGAATTTAAATGTTATTTTTGCAGAAATAACTTAATCCATTTAGAGGAGATCATGAAAGTTAAATTTGTACTCTTTTTTATGCTGCTGGTATCGGCAGTTTCCTTTGCTCAGCTTCCCGAATTTCCGGATCCGAACAAAGGCAGATTCACCGGCGGTTTTGGCATGACCTGGATCGACGATGAACCACATTATACGTTCAGAGTGACCCCCGATATCAACCTTGGCAAATGGGGAATCGGACTTGACGTTAATCTTGATTTTGATAAAGACGGAAAACTCCGTAACGAAACATACAAGACTTTCTCACAGGTTCTGAGCATTATCAGATATGTAAGATATGGTCAGAAAAACGATAAGATCTTTGCAAAAGTGGGAGCACTTGATTACTATACTCTGGGTCAGGGTAACCTTATCAGTAATTACAATAATCAGATAAGCTTTGATAACAGAAAGACCGGTCTTATTCTGGATATCGATTTTGATAAATTCGGCTTTGAATCAATTTACAGTGATTTCGGAGAGGGAGGCATTTTCGGTTTAAGAGGTTATGCACGTCCACTGAGATTTTCTCAGGGCGGAAATAACATACCGGTTCTCAATAATCTTGAAGTCGGTGTTTCTTATGTGGCAGATTTCAATGATAAAGCAGGAATCTACAAATTTGACCCCAACACCCCCGGCGCACTGGTCAAAAAAGATCAGATAGGCGCAATGAGTTTTGATGTTGCTCTCCCGTTTGTTAACACATCAATGTTCAATGCCGCAATTTACGCCAACTACACCAAATTCTTTGATTTCGGTTCGGGTACTGCGGCAGGTATCAAGGCCGGACTTAATGGCTTAGGCATTGTTTCGGCAGCAGCTCAGCTCGAAAGAAGATTCAATAATGATAAATATATCCCTGCATACTTCAACTCACTTTATGAAGTTCAGAGATACACCGGACCTTTCTCAAAAGCAGCTGCTCTTGAAAATGCAACCACATCAGATAACGGCTGGTACGGAAGCCTTCTCGTGAATGTTGCCGGTATGTTCAACATTCTCGGAAGCTATCAGAGACTTGATAAGACTCCAAACAGCGGTATCCTTGAGCTCAGAAGCCAGATTACCCCTGAGACCGCACCTGTTGTTGTAAGAGCCGGATATGAGAAGACAGGCATTCAGTCAGAAAGTGAACTCTTCACTGCTGATGAAAGATCACATGCTTATATTGAAGCCGGCTACAAACCGATGCAGTATATACTTGTATCGCTTGTTTATCACTGGACATTTGAGCCTATGAGAGACGGCGATAATAAAGTTATCGGTTATTCACCTCAGAAGAGAATTGAACCCAGAGTCACTTTTGTTTATCCCTTCAGCGTGGGAAATTAAACAGGATTCAATCTTATATATTTTAAGGCTGTCTGCGTTTAACACAGGCAGCCTTTTTTTATTCCTTTTTTTATTGTTTTATAATCTGTTTAATCCTTTCATTATTTAATAATCCCTGATCCTGCTGCAGGCACCGGCTTATTTCCGGGCAGAATTTTATACAACAGAACCGATGGTAAATATGCAGGATCCAGCTGAATTTCTTTAAGCAGATCAAAACCATCAGACTCAGACAAATATGATATCACTGCATTATCCTGGAACAGCAAAAAATACCGTTCCTCCGGCTGATAATCTGCGCTTAATCAGGCGATAAACTGATGAGACCTCTGCTTTAGCATAAATTGAAAGAATCTCCCTTGCTGATTATTGAGCCGGAGTCTTACCGTCTTATCTTTGCATTAATTAAAGATATCAGTAAATTCGCTGCTGAGAGAGAGCCGGTTAAATAAATTCATCTTTCCACCAAAAAAATACTTAAGGAGAATGCCATGGTCCCTGAACTTTCAACAGATGAAAAAACAGAATTGATTACCATTCTGAGAAAGCGTTTTGAAGCTAACATGTTCAGGCATAAGGGTATGGAATGGTCTGATGTTCTTAAGCGACTGGAAGTTAATAATCAGAAACTGATTTCATTAGCCTTTATGGAAAGAACCGGAGGAGAACCGGATGTCACCGGCTATAATGAGAAATCGGACAAGTTTGTTTTTATGGATTGTTCTGCCGAATCGCCTGCCGGAAGGAGAAGTTTATGTTATGATAATGAAGCTCTTGATTCACGAAAAGCAAATAAGCCTTCAGGCAGCGCCATGGGGATGGCAGAAACCATGGGCGTGGAAATTCTTACTGAAGAGGATTACAGAAACCTGCAGAAAATTCAGAATCTGGATACAAAGACATCAAGCTGGATTTACACTCCTGAAAAAATCAGAAATCTCGGCGGAGCATTATTCTGTGACAGAAGGTATGATACGGTTTTCGTCTATCATAACGGTGCAGAATCTTATTATGCGGCAAGAGGATTCAGAACAAAACTGCTGGTCTGAGCTGAAAGCAGACAGGTGCTTCCTGATTGCCGTATAAATTATAAAGCGGGCAGGATTAATCCGGACAGCCGGACATCAAATCAAAAGCAGAAAGGGCTTAAAATGCCTCTGATGATTTTTGTCAGGTTGACCAGATAACCACCTTTCGGGGAACAGATTGAGGTTACAGTTTGCAAGAAATGTTTCCCTGTTTCTCCGGATTCTGTTAAAAAGTATTTCCAGGCATGATATTCGAAGCAGTGTATGTCATGCGAAAAAAATTAATGAAAGTTCTTTTGATATCGTGCTCAATAACACTTTTATCAAAATTGCTGAATAGTTACATTTGACATTGTTAATTTCTTCACTATTAAATTAATGCCATGAACCCCTCTATCCAAAATATAAGTCCTTTAATTGAAAGTGCCAATCTTTATTCGGGCGAGTTATTCTTTGTTTTCAGGTGCGAAGTGACAGGAAAAAAATATGCTTCGTTCGCAAAACTCAGACATGATAAACCTAAAGTTGAACAGAAAATAAGAAACAATTTCCTGGGCGGATTATTCAGCACTTTTACAAGACATGAGGTTGCAAAGGTAAAACCTGTTTCAGAAAGCACTTGGGTGAGCCTGCAGGAGATAAGCGAAAATCCTGAGTATGCTTCGGCAGCAGTTCAGGCCTTCTCAAATCTGATGAATCACTTTTTCTGGAATGAAACCACAGATAAATGGGAAGCAAAAGATGAGGTGAGCGTTGAGAAAAATCTGGAATTTCTTGCCAGACTTAAATCTTACCCTGTAAAATCACCCGAAGGCAGACTGGCACTGAAAAAGATGGTCGTTATGATTATAAAAGCTGACGGAAGAATTGATAATCAGGAAAGCATTTATCTTCACAACTATTTTGGTGAGGAGAGCGAATCTCTTACTGAACTTCTGACGTCTAATAACATGCAGCCCGGGGACTATGCAGCAGTTGCTTCAACCGAGGAAAAAGAGACAATCTACATGATCTGCTGGAGTGTTGCACTGGTTGATGATGACCTTGATGAAAAAGAAATCTCGCTTCTGGAGAAGTTCAGAAAGGAACTGGGAATCTCTGAGTTCAGGGGAGAGATGATCCGGAAGTATGCAGTCATGTATTACGGGTATAAATCGCTTTCAACTGTCAGGTTTCTGATCACAGAAGAGCAGGTTGAAGAAAAACTTTTAAATAATCTTATAAATCTTGGCCTTGAAAAGAACGATTTGGACCGGATTAATGGTTATATAGAAAAAAACTGAAACTATCATACTCTTGAATAAAAGAATAACAGTAAAGATTTCACGTTTACTTGCAATTTCATTGCTTATCTATAATCTTGGTATTGCATTTCATTACCATCATATAGACCTGTGCCTTGACTGTGCAGTAAAGATCACATCACCCGGTGAGAGCCATCATAACGGAATGGTGACGGCTTCTGACTGTCCTGTTATTCTGCATTCATCAAACAACCCTGCAGATAATGCATTACCTGTGGTTCCCGAAACAGTCTTCTGTGCGGAATCTCTTAAGTTAATCTATGAGTCTGCCACACCATTTAATATTTTTCATGTCTCAAACTCACTGAGGGCACCCCCGCCGTTCTCTGCTTAATCAGAAATATTAACAGATTTCTTAAATTAAAAAGAGAGCAAAACTAATGAAATCATACATTAAGTTTGGCAGGACATTTTCTGCCTTCGTGGTCATTTTATTATCCTTAATTACATTAACAGGATGCAAAAGCGAAGATAACATTGTAAATCCGCAGGAAGAGCATTTTGAAGCAGAGGGAGTGGTTCTGCAGAGTTCCGGAATCAAAATTGCCTCAATTTTCAGAGGGGTTACAACCGATAC
>JABWCA010000168.1 GCA_013359345.1 Ignavibacteriaceae bacterium | reverse complement strand
GATTTCTCATTCTTTACACCTAATTTAAACGCATCCTGAGCAGACACAGTAACGGCCATAAGACCAAATATTACTGCAGAGAATAGAAGTTTACGCATATTTATTTCTCCTCATTTGTTTTGTTATTTAACAGAGTAAAACTCTGCGTTATTTATTTAAGGAAACTTTTGTTTTCTTTATTTATAAAAATTTACAGCCTTTAATTTAGATTTCTTCATTAAAAAGTGGCCTGAAATTTTAGGTAACGGTCAATTAAACGGACAAACGGTCTCTCCCGGCCTGAATGCCCTCCCTATAACCTCTTCCATCGGTTTATGAAGTTTTCCGTTTGTAGCCAGAATATGTTTAGGGAACAGTTCAGAATTAACGCCTCTGAAATCTGTAACTCTGCCTCCGGCTTCTTCAACAAGCAGACGCCCTGCACATATATCCCACGGGTTAAGATGTACTTCCCAGAAGCCGTCGAAAGCGCCCGAAGCCACGAAACAGAAATCTATTGCTGCTGAGCCCAGCCTTCTGATACCACGCGCATGTTTAAGAAACTCAGTGAAAATGCCCGCCGCATTATAAGGGTTGCCGGCAATATCATAAGGAAATCCGGTTACAAGCAATGATCTGCCAAGGATTTCGGTTGAAGAAACATTCAGCTTTTTATCATTCCTGTAACTGCCCCCGCCTTTTTCGGCACAGTACAAATCATCACGCATAACGTCATAAACACATCCTGCAATAACTTCAGTTCCTTTTGTTACGCCTATAGAAACTGAAAATACAGGAAAGCCGTGTGCAAAGTTGGTAGTGCCGTCAAGCGGATCAATAACCCAGGCGTATTCTGATGAGCCTTTATGTCCGGCGCTTTCTTCTGTGATGATTGTGTGTGCGGGGTATTTTTTGGAAATGTATTCCATGATAACCGCTTCAGATTTTTTATCATATTCGGTTACCAGGTTAGATTCGTTCGTTTTAAATTCAATCTGAAAGTTCCTTCCGAAGCCCTCCTTCAGAACAGAACCTGCAGATTTGGCAATTTCGATTATATCTGCAACTATCATAAATTCAAAAATTGATAGTGTAAATATAATGAAGTGAGTTGAATATTGTTCTTTCAGCATGGTTTAATGTGATTTGACGGCATTGAAAGGTTAATGCTGAGGGGATATCAGGCTCTGAAAATATTTTTTACTGAATATTTCATAATTAATTTTCTATTATTGCGAATCTGAAAAATAACAAATCTTAACCGGGTTGTTCCCCCTGAAATTTCTCAGTTTAATTATTTTAACCGCATCACTGCTCACCGGCAATATTATTGCCGCAGCCGATCCGTTCAGTCTGAAAAGCTACACTGAACGTGATGGCCTTTCTGATAATTCTGTGACCGGAATACTCCGTGACACAAAGGGATTTGTCTGGATAACCACCGCTTTCGGAATCAACCGTTTTGACGGTGAGAGATTTACTCTTTTCACATATCCTCATAAAGGTATGGATTACCTCCTCCGAAACAACTTCACGGGAGTCACTGAAATCTCCCCGGGAGTTCTGCTTTTTACTGCTTATTCAGGAGAGGTTTACATTTATTCTTATTCAGGCGGTAAACTCAGGCTGCTCTCTTCATTGAATCCGGACTTTAATGAAATTAACGTTGTAAATGTTAATGTGACAGGTAAAAATGAACTGACTTTTTCAACCTCCGCAGGTTTTATTGTAACCGATTTAAAATTCAATAAAATATTTAACATTGATCTGAGCAAAAAGGGGGGATATGATCCGGCAAGAACCGCGGTGAATCTTGTTCTTAAAGATAAATCGGGGAATTACTGGATTGGGTGCTATTTCCTTGGATTGCTGCATTATGACCCCGGAACAGGAAAACTTACCGAAGGCACCGCGGGAGCAAATCCGGTTGATATGCAGATTCACGACATGAACTTTTCATCCGATTCTGCATATTTATGGATTGCAGCAACAGGACCGGGTCTCCTGAAAACAAATGTATCGGAGAAATATTCCACAATTATCAATACGGATAAAGGAAGGAGACCATTTCCCTTCGGACGATTTACCGCAATTTCAATAGCGGGCGATTCATTGCTGTTAGCCGGGAGCAGAAACGGTTTGCTCATTTATAATCTGAATGAGGGACGTTTTGCAGTTTACAGCGGTGATCAGAACAAGAAAGAAACCCCGCCGGAAAATGTTATTAACACTATTTATAAAGATGAAGGCGCCCGGTTCTGGATAGGTACACTTGGCGGAGTAAGCGTGCTTAGTTATAATACGCCAGCTGCCAGGAGAATTACTTCAGGGGCCGGCGGGACCGACGCTGAAGTTACCGGATTTTATTTCGGGAAAGACGGAAAACTTTTCATTGCAACATCAAGGGGTCTCATTATAAAAAATGACTCCGAAGATGAAGGGAGGTTAGCAGATTTCCGCATTCTGACCGGCAACCCCAACACGGAAACGGTTTTTCAGCCGGTTGAAGACCCCGTTGGAAATCTCTGGCTTGGTACCTGGGGGGGAGGTATCATAAGAATAAATAAAGGAGTGCACTCACAGGATATAATTTCTGCCCGAACGGATAATTTTACAATCCAAACCGGAAACGGAATTTCTAATGATTTTGTCAAGAAGATACTTTTTGACAAATCAGGTAATTTCTGGGCTGCAACGTGGGGTGGCGGAATCCTGAAACTGAGTCATGAAAGTCTTAGCAGTGCCTCACCTGTTTTTGAAACTTACCGGAATTCAGAGAATACAGGTCTGATTTCAGATTATGTGCTTGATATCTTATGTGACAAATCAGGGAGGATCTGGCTGACTACGTCAAAAGGAGTACAGTTTTTTGATCCTGAAAAGGAAAGGTTTGTCAGCCTGCCGATTTGGAATGAACCGGAAGGCAATTATCTCAACAATCCTGTTTTTCTGCATGAATCAATAAATGGTGTAATTTGGGGGGGCACATATACAGGGCTCATCAGAATTGAAGCAGATGGCAAGGGAGGGCATAAAACAGGCAAACTTTTCTTTGACCGTCTTCCGTTTGGTACATATCAGCCTTTATCTGATGCTGCAGGAAATATCTGGTTTGGCAGCAGGTCATCAAGAATTTACAGGTTTAATCCCGCCACGAATGAACTGAATGGAATTGATCTCTACACGGGCGGCAGGGGATTCAGTTTTTCCCTTGGTGCATCGGCGGCAGATAAATCCGGACATCTCTTTTTTGCGGGGGTTTCGGGGGCAGTGAGTATTAACCCGGCATTTGTTATAACTTCGTCAGGAAAGAACATATTAAAAATATCAGGCATACTGGTTAATAACAAACCGGCCCTTATTAATGCTGATCCCAGTGAAGTGACAGAAATAGTTCTCAATTACAAACAGAATAATATCACTGTTAATTTTGGTATTCTGGATTATCATGATGACAAAGTGATCAGTTACCGTTACAGACTTGAAGGTGCAGATAATGACTGGGTGATGGTCAGCGATCCCTCTGTAACATTTTCAAATCTTTCGCCCGGTGATTACACACTCCGGCTTAGCAGCACGGGAATTAACGGATTATGGCAGACCAAAGAGACAACTCTAAGAATTAAAATAACTGCGGCGTTCTGGCAGACGGTCTATTTCAGAATTTTCACCGGAATATTAATAATCACCATTCCGGGTTATCTCTTCTACAGAAAATCAAGGGCATCAAAACAAGAGGCTTTGAGGCAGACTGAGTTCTCATCTGCAATAATCAGGCTTCAGGAGGAAGAGAGGCGGAGAGTTTCAGGAGAACTGCATGATTCGATTGGCCAGAACCTTCTTGTGCTGAAAAATATTTTTGATATTAAATCAAGAGGAGATATTGAGATTGCGGATGACAGCGAAATAAGTGATCTGCTGAAAGACTCAATCAATGAACTCAGGAGTATTTCAAATGATTTGTACCCACACCAGCTGGAGCAGCTCGGATTTATAAAAGCTTCAGAATCAATGCTGAGAAAAATAAGCAAATCAAAGGGGATAAATTTTAATTTCTCATCTGAAGTAACTGAAACAGAAATTCCTCAGGGTCATAAAATCCATCTCTACCGGATAATACAGGAGGCGGCCTCAAATGTTATTAAACACTCCGGGTCTGAAAACTGTAAAGTTTCTCTTAACAGGGAAGGTGATATGATTATCCTTATTATTGAAGATGACGGAATCGGAATTTCAAAAACTCACCGCGAAGATAAATTGCCGGGAGATGAATTATCAGGTATGGGGATGAAAAACATAGCAGGGAGAGCCGGAATGCTGGGCGGAGAACTTAGTATCAGCACTGAATCTTCCAAAGGAACAACAATTATTATAAAATTCAGGCCGGAAAATGAAAGCTAAAATTCTGATAGCCGATGATCACCCCGTTTTCAGGGAGGGAATGATCAAAATAATCGGGACTGCACCCAATCTTGATCCGGCACTTTCTGCCGGAGAGGGTAACCTTGCGCTGAATCTTATCACAGAACACGAGCCTGATATTGCCGTACTTGATATTTCAATTCCCGGTTTAACAGGAATTGAGATAGCCAGAGAGGTGAAAAAGAGGAACCTGAGCACCAGAATAATAATTCTCACGATGTATGATGACAGAGAATATTTTGGGGAAGCAATGGAAAGCGGTTGTGCAGGATATCTCCTTAAGGATGAAAGTGCGGTTGAGATACTGCTTGCAATTGAAAGGGTGCTCTCAGGGAAAAAATATATCAGTCACTCATTCAGTGATCTGATCCTCTCAAAAACTGATGAAAAGGAAAAACTGAAAACAGGGCCGGTGAATCAGCTTACCGCAACGGAACTCCAGGTGCTGAAACTTCTTTCTATGAATAAAACCAGCACAGAAATAGCTGATGAAATGTTTATCAGTTTCAGAACCGTACAGAATCACAGACAGAATATCTGCAGAAAACTGGGAATAACCGGTCACAATAAACTGCTGGAATTTGCAATTTCCAAAAGGAATGAACTTAACAGATAAAACTCACATTCCGGTAATAGAATAAAGTTCGGAGCTCAATTTAAGTATATGTACTCAGATAAATTGAGTACACTTCCATATTTATCCCCGCTTAACACTTCGCTAATTTATACTCTGAATTATTTAATAAAAACCCCCGGTATAAGTGCGTATCTCAATTGCAGAAGATAATATCCATATGCGGAATATAATCAGAAAGATGATTGAAAATCATTTTCCTGTGAGTATTGCCGTAAGCGAGTTTGGTAACGGATATGACCTTATTGCGGCATTACCTTCATCCCCGCCGGATCTCGTGATTATGGATATCAGGATGAAAAAAATGGACGGACTCACCGCACTGAGAGAAATTAAGATGTGCAGACCGGAACTGCCGGTACTCCTTATTACACAGTTTGAAACAGAAGAATATTCGGAAAGTGCCTCTGAACTTGGTGCTGCGGCACTGATAAATAAATCTGAGTTGCACTCACTCATTGAATTTATAACAAGATTTTATTCGCGCGAAAACAGAGAGAAACTTATATGACTAAGGTCTGCAGATATTCCTTTTGGCTGCTGCCGTTTTTGCATTTAATATTTACCGGCCATCTCAGCGCTCAGAACTGGGAATGGCAGAATCCTGAACCCACAGGTAATTTTCTATGGGGCATTGAGGAAAGTGAACCGGGGGTCTGGTGGACCGGTGGTGAGATGGGGGGATTATTCACGTCAGGTGATGACGGAATTTCATGGCAGCAGGTATTTTTCAGTTCAGGCAACCGGAATATAAATGATATTGAATTTATATCGGCAGGTACAGGATTCATTGCAGCAGGTTTCGGTGGTCTCGGTAATAGTACATCAATAATTTTCAGAACAACGGATGGTGGCATAACATGGACAGAGATTGCAGAGCTGCCTTATGATCTGAAAAGAATTAAATTCCTGAATCCAGACCGCGGATTCATTCTCGGCGGAGGCGGACTAATGATGAAGACCACAGACGGAGGAGCCACATGGGCAGAGATTACGCCTGCCGGAGGTATTGCGCTTGATTTTCATTTCACCTCCGAAATGAAGGGAGTGGCTGTTGGCGATGCAGGTTATATTGCAAGAACCACTGACGGCGGGGTGAACTGGATAACACTGACGGATGTTCCGTATGAAGCCTACCTTGCTGTTGATTTTACAACCGAGCAGACAGGGTATATTTCGGGTTGGCTGGGTAAAGTATTCAGGACTACAAACGGGGGGAGTTCATGGAGCACTTTTGAGACAGGGCAGTTCTACAATCTCGTTGCAATCGATTTTGCCAACAGGGATACAGGGTATGCGGTGGGTGATTATGGTGTGATATTCAGAACCACCAATGCCGGTGCGTCATGGATTCAGGATAACAGTGCTGATCCCACTATTTCAGAATATCATTACAAAGTTAAGGCATCATCACGCGGCACGGTGCTGGCGGTGGGTGCATTCGGCCTGATAAACAGGCGCAGTGTTTCATCGTGGAGTTTCGTAAACAGGTATTTCAGGCCTAATGTAACCTCAATATTTTTCATATCAGAGACAAAGGGATTTGCTGTGGATAGTGAAGGAGGTATTTACAGCACAAATAACTCAGGTGGATTCTGGGAGCGCTATCAGGTTCCCTTCGCAGAGCAGACTTTTTATGAAGAGATAATCTTCAATACACCCCAGACAGGTTATATTTTCGGGCCGGCAGATACAATGCTTGTCACTACAAACGGGGGAGATTCCTGGATAAAAATCACAACTCCTGAAGGCACATTCGGGTTCAGATCTGCCCATTTCCCGAGTATGAATACAGGTTATGCAGTCGGTTATTCAGGTTCTGTAATTAAAACCACAAACGGGGGTGCAAGCTGGTTTAAGGTGCCCTCCGGTATTCTCAATAATATTGACGATGTTCATTTTTTGACGGATAACCTGGGTTTTGCAGGCAGTTATTATGACGGGCTGCTGAAGACCACAAACGGCGGTGTTTCATGGACACCTGTTCCGGGAATATCAACAGCAATCACAGCAATAACTTTTGTCAGCTCTTTAGTCGGTTACGCGTCAGGGGGTGTGAGCGGAACTTACAAGACCACAGACGGAGGAGTGACCTGGTTTGCAACAACTTCAACTCCTCCGCTTGGGGCCGATGATATAAAATTCAAAGATGAAAACACAGGGTATATCGGCACTTCGCGTATTTATATCACGACTGACGGCGGTGAAAGCTGGGAGCCGGATGCCACAGGATTCGGCACTCTTGACCTGGGAATAACCGGTTTTGCATTCACTCCTTCAGGAAATTTATACGCATCGGGGTTAAGAGGTTCAATTATAAAATTGCGCAGTTCAACGTCACTTGCTGCACCCTTACTTATCTCACCTTCAAACAATGCAATAAACCAGTCACTGAGCCCGCTGATGCGGTGGGGCACTGTGGCAGGTGGATCGGCTTATGAGATACAGATTGCCCGGACTTCAGATTTCAGGGTACCGGTCTTTACTGCAACAGGAATCACTCAGGATACAATGCGTCCCGGAGCAGGCACTCTGCAGCCCGGGCGGGAGTATTTCTGGAGAGTAAGGGTTAAATCTGCCACTCAGACCGGTGCCTGGTCTTCCCCATTTGCATTTACAACTGCTTTTGCCGTATTCAGCCTCAGATCTGTAAGTGATACAACATTTGCGGGGGATACACTCACCATATCTTACATATCGGAAAACCCTTCAGAAGCGCCTGTTACATCGCTGAGAATCAGATTTACTGGATTCGGTTCGTTCATGCAGTTTTACGAATATGACACAACAGGAACCCTTGCCGGTTCGGCAGGATGGAATTTTTCGGCGCTGATCTATCCTGATTCAATGGTTATATATGGCTCGGGAGCACCAATAGTATCGGGCGGTGAGCTGTTCAGAGTCAGATATATTATTTCAAATGTTTTACAGGGAAATTATCCGTATAACGTCGGGGAATTCCTTATTTATGAGGGCGGATTTTTACCTTCAGCAGATATTGCTCCTGTTGTGATATTCCCGGTGAGACTTGGCGATGTTGATCTGAATGGTCTTGTGCAGGCATATGACGCCGGTGAATTACTTAAATTTCTTGCAGGGATGAGAACCCTCAACAGAGTTGCAAAAAAGAATGCCAATGTCACTACAGACAATCAGATTACTGCTCTTGATGCCTCTGTGATACTGAGATATGTTGTAGGTCTCATCACAACTTTACCTCACTCAGAGACAACAATCGGCTCCGGTCACCCGGGACCCTCAAACCCTTCATCCGAAAACGGTGAAATAAGCGTGCCTTTCACAATAAACAATGGTGCCAATATTCTGAGTCTTGAAACCTCAGCTTACTATGATACTTCTGCTCTCAGATTCAGGAGAATAGAATGGAGCACCGCAGCCGGGGGAGCATTAAAAAATTATTCAGCCGGAGCAGGGGTTATAAAGGCTGCATTTGCATTTACTGAATCAAAAAATTTCACCCGGAGTCAGAAACTGTTTAAGTTCATCTTTGAACCGGTTGAGGGATACACGGGTCGGACGGAACTTCAATACCGTGATTACAGAATCAACGAAAATCTCTTTATCGAAAATGCCGGATCAGTGATCATCAACGGAACCACTTCTGCCGGAAAGCACATTGAAATGATCCCTGGTGAATATCTGCTGGATCAGAATTATCCCAATCCCTTCAATCCGGAAACAATCATAAGATTCGGGCTGCCTGAAGCCGCAAATGTGAAACTTGACTTGTATGATCTGAGCGGTGCGCTTATATCAACAATATATCAGGGCGAAAAACAGGCCGGCTATCATACATTCCGGTTGAGTGCTTCGGGACTTTCAAGCGGTATATATTTCTACCGCCTCACCGCCAATGATAAAATATTTATAAAGAAAATGAACATTATTAAATAAAGAGGATTAAATGAAAAAGCTGTTACTCTTTCTTCTGCTGTGTGCAAC
>JABWCA010000167.1 GCA_013359345.1 Ignavibacteriaceae bacterium | reverse complement strand
CAGTGGTGTGGTCTGGAAATCATCTGTGCAAAAGGTTCTTGTAACCATTGATGATTCACCCTCACCGGAGACAACCCCCGCAGTTCTTGATCTTCTTGAAAAAAACGGAATAAAGGCAGTGTTTTTTATTACCGGCGCAAATGCAGAAAAGTACCCGGCGCTGCTTGACATGATCACGGCAGGAGGTCACCAAAAAGGTAATCACGGCTACAATCACCTGAAAACCTTAGGGATGAGCAGCAGGGAATTTGCAGAAGATTTTTTAAAGGCCGATGAGATAATTTACGGCAGTGAATATTCAGGTCTTAAACTCTACCGGCCGCCGTACGGAAACACCCGCCGCAGCCATCTTAAATTCACAAATGAATCAGGTTACAGAAATTTAATGTGGAGTTTACTCTCTCTTGACTATCTTAACAATATTGAATTGAGTAAATTTGTAATCAAAAAATTCTTAAAATCCGATTCAGTGACCGTGTTTCATGATAATAAAAAGAGCATGGCCTGTATTACGGAACTTACAGAACATCTGACAAGAGTGATTAACGATAAAAAATTTGAATACGGAACCCCATCTGAATGTTTGAAATAATTATTGCTGCAGTGTTCTTTCTTTATCTTGTACAGTCACTTCTTCTGATCATAGGTGCAATGAGGAAATTCCCGAGGCTCTCCCCGGAAAATCTGCCGACCGCCACTGTGCTTGTTGCCGCAAAAAATGAAGAAAATAACATCCTCTCCTGTATTGAAGCCCTCAGCAGGCTTGAATATCCCGAGGGCAGGCTTCAGATTATCCTGATTGATGATAATTCAACCGACAGGACATCTGAGATCATTGATAATTTTATTAAAGATAAACCGGTGTTTCTCAAAGTTAAGCCGCCGCTTGAAAAAGGTGTGCTTAAGGGGAAAACCAACGCACTTGCACACGGAATTAAATTTGCGACAGGCAGAGTGATACTCACCACAGATGCTGATTGTGTTGTGAATCCTTTATGGGCAAGCACAATCTGCTCATATTACACCGAAGGGGTCGGGCTGGTGAACGGTTACACACCTCAGACTGCGGTAAACGGCTTTGAAGGGATGCAGCATCTTGATTTTATGTATCTCCTTACAGTTGCTGCTGGTATGATCAATTACCGCATGCCCATAAGCTGCATAGGGAACAATATGTCGTATCTTAAAGAAGCTTATGATAAAGTGGGCGGTTATGAAGCCCTGCCTTTCAGCATAACAGAAGATCTTAATCTCCTCATGGCAATCCACAGACTCAAAAAATACAGGATAATTTACCCCCGTGATATCAGCAGCACGGTTGTATCGGCTCCCTGTGAAAACTACGGAGTTTTGTACAGGCAGAAAAAGAGATGGGGAATAGGGGGGATTAATGCTCCTGCCGAGGGGTATCTTGTTCTTGGAACAGGTTATTTCATGAACCTGCTCATGATTGCCGGCTGGTTTTTCCTTTCTCTGCCAGTTGCGGCCATCTTTGCCGGTAAAATACTTCTGGATATTCTTTTACTTTATGTGACGCTTAAAGATCTTAAACTGACAAATACGCTCAGATTTTTTCCTGCCTTTGAACTCTACTTCATCATCTATGTGATTATCCTTCCCTTTGTCGTTTTCTCTGACCGTACAGTTGAGTGGAAAGGGAGAACTTTCGTTAAAGGTCAGTAAGAATACTCACAGAATTTCCAAAATATTGATTAAATTTAAAGTTTTGGTTACCAAGTTTAATCAACAATATCAGGACTAAATGTACAAAGCACTCATAATATCATTAATTCTCGTTCCGTTAGTTTTTGTATCCGGACAGAAGAGTGAATTTTTTCCGACTGATCTTACTATCCAGCCATTTACAGCAAATTTTATTGAACCCAAGATAGGTTTACTGATCAAAGTTTCCGAAAATGATCTCAGACTTGATATAGGTGCCACAAGAGATCTTTACAGAACCAGGCTTAATGAAAACACGACTCTTTCTTTTGGCGCTGATTTTTTCACATACACCAAAATCAGGGGCGAAAACGATTTCAAGTTTCCGGTGGAAGCAGTTGATTACCTTTTTGGGATCAACAGCGGATATCTTGTGAAAGACGGCTCATCAGAGTACGGATTCAGGTTCAGGTTCAGCCATATAAGCGCACACCTTGTTGACGGCAGATATGACAATAAAACAGACCTCTGGCTTGAAGGGAGAAAACCCTTTGTTTACAGCAGGGAATTCATTGAAGTTTTTCCGTTTTACAGATATAAAGAATTCAGATTTTACGGCGGCATAACTTACATATACCACACTCAGCCGGATGATATTAAACCGTTGATACTTCAGGGAGGCGGTGAGTATTATATGAAAACCGGCAGCGGTCTGTTTAATCCTTTCATTGCCTACGATTTCAAGCTTGGTTACACAAATGCCTATACACCTACACACAACATTATAGCAGGTGTTAAAATAGGACACAGCAGTTCGGCAGGATTTACCGTATATCTTGGTTACTTTAACGGCAAGAATGTTCACGGACTCCTGTATGAATCAGATGAAGAATACGTTTCAACCGGATTCAATATAGATTTATAATGTCTGAAGATACAAACAACTCACAAGGCTTTTATTCTTCCGGCAGCGGAACGTCATACGGCAGCGAAAATAAAGTCACCGTAAAAGAAGCACTTATTTTTACTGCGCTTTTCATAACCACATTTGTGACCACCACAATTGCCGGAGCCCAGTGGGTGGGAGCATATAATGCATCGGGTGGCATTGAAGTGACAGATCTTATAAAGGGGCTGCCTTATTCGGTTTCAATTTTACTGATGCTGACATTTCATGAGTTCGGGCATTATTTTGCGTCACTCTACCACAAAGTGAGGGTTACACTTCCCTATTATATACCATTCCCCTCAATAGAATTTTTCCTGAATTTCGGAACTATGGGCGCATTCATAAAGACTAAAAGCCCTATAATGAACCGCAAGGCGCTGTTTGATATCGGAATTGCGGGTCCGCTGGCAGGGTTTGTGATTTCTCTGCTGCTGATAATCTATGGCTTTTCAACGCTCCCGGGAAAAGAATACATCATGATGATCCATCCGGATTTTGACAGTCCGGAGTACGGAATGAATTCACTTTCACTGATATTCGGTGATTCTGTTTTATTCTCTTTCCTGAGATCGGTGTTTGCAAATCCGCCGGATGGATTCATACCGCCGATGAGTGAGATTTATCATTATCCTTACATCTGTGCAGGGTGGTTTGGTCTCTTTGTTACCTCTCTGAACCTTATTCCCGTAGGTCAGCTTGACGGAGGACATATAATTTACTCAATGTTCGGGGAGAAGAAGCAGACCGCAATTGCCTCAATATTCATGATAATAATGTTCATCTGGGGAGCTTTAGGGCTGGTGAATTCATTTTATTATCTGGGATCCCCTTTCATAGGGTGGAGCGGATGGCTTCTCTGGGCGTTTATACTTTACTTCTTTATAAAAATCAAACACCCTCCGGTTTATTATGAAGAACCGGTCTCAAAGGGAAGGATGCTGCTGGGACTTACGGGAATGGTTATTTTCGTTCTTTCAATATCACCCACTCCGTTTGTGATCACCATGAAAGTCTGATCCGGTTTAACGGACAAAATTTTTGACTAACACAGAATAAGCGAAATTCTGATTTTTACAAAAAAGAAAATTTTATTGATGAAAAAATATCTCCTTCTGCTGCCTGCTTTAATATACCTTGCAGGCTGCTCCACAAAGTTTGACGGTGTAATCAACACACCCCCTTCAGATATCCAGATCGTGAATGCGGCAAAGTTTGACACAGTGTTTTACAATACAAGTGATTCAATGATTGTTATCAATGCCCAGCTTAAATTCACGACCGCGCCCGATGAGGTTTTCGCAAAACTGAAAAATACAGCAGGCAAGGTTTACTTCTCAAATATCAGGCTTTCTGATAATGGCCTGGCAGCAGACGGTGATGCTGTGAGAGGGGATAAAATATATTCCGGAAAAGTGCTTATGAGCCAGACAATCCCATCAGGGGATTATTTCTTTGAGTATTTTGCCGTTACGGGTACAGGCACAGGCAAACTTACGGTTAACAACTTCACTTATAACAACGGGCTCCAAAATCAGCCGCCCGTACTTTCAGATCTTTCAGCGCCTGATTCAATTGAAGTGACCACAGATCAGGCATTTCTTATGTTCCTTAACGCGAGCGATCCTAACGGACTCCAGGATATAAGCCGTGTCTACTTTGTATCAACAAGACCCGACGGCACATCAAGCGGGAACGCCTTTCTTCTTTATGATGACGGAAATCTGCAGGATCATGGTGATGCAGTTGCCGGTGACGGAATTTATTCAATTATCGTGAGAGTTAATGCATCAAACCAGAAGGGTCTTTATAAATTTGAGTTCAGAGCCGAAGACAGGGTCAGGGCACAAAGCAATCTTATTACAAAATTCATACTTATTAAATAATGAAATCACTCTTTAGTTCAGCAATAGCATTATTATTCCTTCTTCCGAATCTGAGTTTTGCCCAGATTACGCCTTACTCATTCAAAGAGGGGAAAGGGGTTACCCCTTCTGCCTCATTCAAAAGTGAGAATCCTGTGAGCAACAGTATCACAGCCATGCTTGTGGTTGGAGATACCGTATGGCTGGGAACTTCAAGAGGGCTCTCAAGATCGGTTGATAACGGATCTTCATGGAGCAACTTTTACGGCTCTGCGGAGTTTGGGATAGAAAATATATCAGCTCTGGCATATGACAGAGAGAACCATATTTTATGGGCTGCCACAGCGCATTCTGCCGATGTGAACGGTGAATCGCTGCCGGAGGGAAGCGGTCTGAGATACACCACAGACGGTGGCAGCACATGGACAGTTATTCCGCAGCCTGTGGATGCAGATAATGATTCGGTGGTTATATACGGAAACAACAGACTGAGGGCTCTGCCTGTAACGGTGACAATTCAGAATATCATCTATGACGCAGCAGTAAGCAAAGGCGGCGTTATATGGGTGGCGACATTTGCGGGCGGATTAAGAAAATCAACCGACAGAGGCCAGACCTGGCAGAGAGTGGTTCTTCCCCCCGATTATCTTAACAGTGTAAAGCCTGAAGATAATCTCAGCTTTTGTCTTTCACCGGTTCCGGGTAAATTTTGTGCCGAAGGAAATCTGAACCACAGAGTGTTCTCTGTACACGTAGTGAATGACACGGTTATATACGCCGGTACTGCAAACGGTATTAACAAATCGACTGATAACGGAATAAGCTGGGTTAAGTTAAATCATCAGAATCAGACAAATCCGATAAGCGGCAACTTTGTTGTTGCAATAAACTCAAATCCGGATAATGCGAATGAGTTATGGGCTGCAACCTGGAAAGCTGAAGCTCAGGATGAGTTTTATGCTGTAAGCTATACTCTTGACGGCGGATCAAACTGGTTCACAACCCTTTATGATGAAAGAGCGAATAACTTTACCCTGCTTAACGGCCAGGTGATTGCTGCCGCCAGCGGCGGTTTATTCAAAAGTTCTGACAGAGAAAACTGGGTTCTGCCGGGCAACATAGTTGATTCACGCACTAAAATTCCGGTCCTGACCAGCACATACTATTCGGCCGCTTTTGCGGAAAACGGAAATGTTTTATACCTCGGCTCCAACGAGGGACTTATTAAGAATTACGGATTTTCAGGAACATGGCTTGAGAACTGGAAAGTGTATTATGCTTCTCAGCCGCTGAACACGAGAAACAGCGCTTACGCTTTCCCGAATCCATTTTCTCCCAAAACAGATCTGCTTAAAATAAAGTACAACACCAACGGGAAAACAGCTCAGGTGACCATCAGAATCTTTGACTTTGCCATGAATTATGTAAGGACTCTGATTCAGAATGCTCCGAGAGGCAATCCCTTCAATCAGATAAACTCAACTGATCCCGATGGTGTAAACGGGGTTCTTGACCTCTGGGACGGAAAAGACGATAACGGGAATGTTGTTCCCAACGGTGTTTACTTCTATAAAATTGAAATTGACTCAGAAACGCCCATTGTTGGCAAAGTGATTGTGTTGCAGTAATATGAAAAAAATAACTTTAGCTTTTATACTGACTTTTTTGCTGTTGCCGGTAAGCGATATAATTTCACAACCGGAAATGAGCGCTTCTGCAGGCAGGCCGGGTGCATTCAGCCGTATCGGGTTTGGCGCCAGGGGAATAGGAATGGGTAACGCGCTTGCAGCCGTAAAGACCGGCGGCATAGCAGCATATTATAACCCCGCGCTTTCGGTATTCCAGAATGACAATTATTTCTCAGCCGGATATACTTTTCTGGGTTATGACAGATCGCTTAATTTTCTGAATTTCACGAGGAGATTTGAATTCTCATCAGGAAAAGACAGCTTAACAGGCTCTGTTAAGGCACGCGCAACGGCGGGAATAAGTGCAGGTATCATAAACTCGGGAGTTTCAAATATTGAGGAGCGTGATAATCAGGGTATTCTGAGAGGAAACATTTCCACCTCGGAAAATCAGTTTTACCTTTCGGTTGCAAACAAATTCTCGGAGAAGTTTGCCTTGGGCATCACAACAAAGTTTTATTACTATAAACTTTACGAAGATGTGACCTCAACTTCGCTCGGCTTTGATATCGGATTTGTTTACAGCTACAATGAAAACCTTACGTTCGGGTTTGTGATATCAGATCTGAACAGCAAGTATAAATGGGACACATCACCGGTTTACGGTACATCAGGCACAACCACAACAGATAATTTCCCCGTGACCAAAAGACTTGGCGCAAGTTACTACCTTCCGGACGAAAAACTTCTGATTGCTGCCGAGTATCTTTTTGATAACTATGAGTCGCAGGTATTAAGAGCGGGAGCTGAATACAATATCTATGACAAACTCTTTATAAGGGGCGGAGTTGATAATCTGAATCTTTCAAACAAAGATGATAAGCCAAGACCCTCACTCGGTTTTTCATATTCAAAGGTTCTGGGCACAATGAGCGCAGGTATAGATTATGCGTTCCAGGTGGAGAATTATTCATCTTCACACAGACATGTAGTAAACGTTTTTCTGGTGTTCTGACCGGATTGTTAAATAAATTAAGCGGAATTGAATGAACAGAATGATTAAAATAATGACAGCCCTGATGCTTTTTGCCTTCACGTTGGAGGCGCAGGACGCAGGGAAATCAGGCATGGCTTTCCTCAAAATAGGATCAGGCGCAAGAAATATTTCAATGGGTGATATAGGCAGTGTTATCAGTAATGATGTCACCGCAGTCTATTACAACCCCGCAAATCTTGCAGCAGTAAGCGCTAATGAAGTGTTTGTATCGCATAATGAATGGATTCAGGATACAAGATCAGAGCTTGTTGCAGCAAAATTCAGTCTTCTGGGATTGAGCTGGGGAGCTGCCATAAATTCAACAAAGATTTCCGGTATTCAGGTTAGAGAAAATCCGGGAGCAGCAATCACCGAAGTTTCATGGCAGTACTTCATGGGCTCGCTGAGCGCAGCAAAAACCTTTGGTGATAAACTTACAGCCGGAGCAACCATAAAATATCTTTATGAGGGCATTCTCTCTGATGATGCAACCGGTTATGCATTTGATCTTGGAGCATCTTACGTGCTGACATCAGATATCAGGCTGGCGCTTGCCGTCAGGAATATCGGTTCAATGAATGAGCTGAGGGCAAAATCAACCGTTCTCCCGACTGATATCAGGCTGGGTGCAGTCTATACATCAGATATTCTCAAATCATCCAAAGTGGATTTAACCGGCGGTATTGAGATTCAGAAATATACTGCGCAGGATGATATTCATATTAACGGCGGGGTTGAAGGCGTTTACGACAACCTTCTTGCCGTCAGAATAGGGTATCAGACAATGTATGAATCAAAAGGGATAACTGCGGGAGCAGGCCTCAGATGGGGCATAATCAATTTTGATTACGCTATTAATCCTTTCAGCCGGAATCTCGGCTCGTCACATATCGTATCCCTCAAAATCACTTTTTAGAACGGTAAGGGCGGTGTAAACCGCCCTTCCGGCTTTATTTTCATCTATTCATTTTTCTTAGTTATCGGGTGTGCTATGTCTTTCCATGCTTCATCGAAGTTCAGTTCGACAAACGTAGGGCTTTGAGCGTTATGGCAGGATGTGCAGTAAGCAGCAATGTTCTCATGCACAATGAGTCCGTGTTTTACCGATTCCTCTTTACTCTTCATAATTTTCATATCCTTATAACCCGAGCCGGGTCCGTGGCAGGTTTCACACTGAACTCCGTCAGAGAGTTTGAACCTGGCACCGATGAATTCCTTATCGGTATCATGTCCTGAAGTGTGACATCTGAGGCATTCATGGGTTTCGGCGGCAGGCGTGTCATACCCCAGATCTTTTGCTATCTTATCCGCATCTGAAGAGAGCAGGGTTTTATAAGCCCTGGAGTGTTTGGAGTTTTTCCAGATGGTTAACTGATTACCCTGGGCTTCAGTCTTGTGGCACATACCGCAAACCTCGGTACCGACGTAAGAATATTTTTCAGGCTTAGGTTTATCGTCAGGGGGGATAAATCCGGTTGTGGTCAGGAAAGTAACCATTAGGGCGAAAAGGGTTAACAGATAATATCTTTTCATGACTGTTTTCCTTTCGTTTGGGATTAAAGAGACTTAAAGTCCGGTAGAATTTAGGAATTACTTTTGTTATTGTCAATACGCTGCGGGCAAAGTGTGACGAAGTCACAAATCAGTATTATCAGTATTATCAGATCATATGTTTAAAAAATAGAAGCGCGGGATTTTGAAAAGAGGTATCCTTCCTGCAAATTAGATTTATTTAGCTAATAAATTAATTCATCAAACAGAGAAGGATACCGAAAATGGAATGGAACGCAGATGGCGCAGATTTTTACGGATTCACACGGATTTTTTTAAAATGTGAATTGAATTTCCTTTGTGTCTCGTATGTTTAGGAAGTGAATAAAAGAAGTAAAGCAGAAATAATTATATTAGCAGGAAAAAACCTTAATATTCACAAAAGGCGGGGAATGGGAGGACGATTTGTGGCTA
>JABWCA010000166.1 GCA_013359345.1 Ignavibacteriaceae bacterium | reverse complement strand
GTTAAACTGAAACTTAAGGAAGACCTCTCCCCTTATGAAAATGCAGAATATTATTATAAAAAAGCAAGGGGAAACAGACACGAACTTGAACTGGCAGCCGCTCAGATCTCAAGGTATGGCAGGAAATTGCTATCTTTAAATTCCGCATTTGAAAAATTAAAATCGGGTCTGAATTACAAGGACCTTGAAAAACTTGCATCAGCCCTGAAACTGACCAGGAACGAAAAAAGAACAGATAAAAAATTGGAAATAAAGTTCAGACACTATATTATCGATGAAAAGTACGATGTTTATGTAGGGAAAGACAGCAAAAATAATGATCTGCTGACATTCCGTTTCGGGAAACCGAATGATTACTGGTTCCATGCGCGCGGAGTGCCGGGAAGTCATGTTATTTTGAAGAACCCGGGGAAAGACGGTGTTCCTAAAGAAATAATTAAAAAGACAGCGTCTGTTGCGGCCTTTTACAGCAAGGCTAAAAACGGAAGCTTTGTTCCTGTTGCCTATACATTCAGAAAATTTGTTCTGAAGAAAAAAGGACTTGAGCAGGGACAGGTAATTTTACAGCGTGAGAGTGTGGTTATGGCAGAACCCGGTATACCTGCTGGCTGCATAAATCCTGACGCTGATGAAGAATAATCAGACTGGAGTTAATATATGAGACTAATAATTCAACCAAACTATGAAAAAGTATCTGAATGGGTTGGCAATTATGTGGCCGGCAAAATTAAAAAGTATAATCCGGGACCCCAGAACCGCTTTGTACTTGGCTTACCCACCGGCTCTTCACCAATAGGAATGTACAAGCAGCTTATTAAACTTAATCAGGAAAAATATGTTTCCTTTAAGTACTGCACCACTTTCAATATGGATGAGTATGTAGGGCTGGCTGAAGAACATCCGCAGAGCTATCATTACTTTATGCATTCAAACTTTTTCAACCATATTGATATAAATAAAGATTATATAAACATACTCAATGGAAATGCTCCCGATCTTGAAGCGGAGTGTGAGGCTTATGAGGAAAAAATTGCCAGATCCGGCGGAATCAACCTTTTTATAGGCGGGATCGGACCCGACGGTCACATTGCATTTAATGAGCCGGGATCTTCTCTGGGATCGCTCACCAGAGTTAAGACTCTTACCATGGATACCATTATTGCCAATTCAAGATTTTTTGACAATGATGTAAATGCAGTGCCCAGAACTGCACTCACAGTAGGTGTCAAGACTGTTCTTGATGCAGATGAGGTTCTGATCATCATAACAGGGCATCAGAAGGCAAGGGCTCTTTCTAAAGTGGTTGAGGAAGGACTTAACCATATGTGGACCGTAAGCGCACTGCAGATGCACCCAAAAGGCATTATTGTATGTGATGATGCTTCTACGGTGGAATTAAGGGTCGGCACTGTGAACTACTTTAAGGATATTGAATCTGAAAATCTTGATCCGGAGTCTCAGCTTATATAGCAATAGTTAAAAAGCCCGTTCTGTGACGGGCTTTTCTCTTATAACGTAATGTGAATATTATCAATCAGGCGGGTTTTACCTATTCTGCACGCAACAAGTATATAATAACCCTTCCCCTTCATGAGCTTATCTGATTCAGTGAATCCTTCGTCAGTGACTATCCTGACATAATCAACATCCGAGGTCGTCACAGAATTCAGCACTGCCATCATTTCTTTAAAGATTGCACCGGGATCAGTTTCACCTGCGTGAATGAGCTTTTTAGCAGCGATCAGTGATTTTGAGAGTACAAGAGCGTCTTCCCTTTCGCCCGGAGAAAGGTATATATTTCTTGAGCTCATTGCCAGCCCGTCTTTTTCTCTTATTACCGGACACACTTCAATATGAACCGGGTATCCGAGCTCATTGGTCATCTTTTTAATAACAGCAGCCTGCTGCGCATCCTTTTGTCCGAAGAACGCATAGTCAGGTTGAATAATATTAAACAGAATGGAAACCACCGTGGTAACTCCCTTGAAATGACCCGGTCTGATCTCTCCTTCAAGTGTATTGGTTAAAGTTCCACTGTTAACAAAAGTGGAAGCACCTTCAGGATAAATTTCCTGCACTTCGGGATAGAATAAGACATCTGTGCCTGCTTTTTTCAGCAGATCTGAATCACGCCCGAGATCACGGGGATATCTTGCAAAATCTTCATTGGGGGCAAACTGCGCAGGGTTAACAAATATGGATACAATGGTGACATCAGTTCTGAGTTTGCTTTCATTGACAAGCGAGAGATGCCCTTCATGCAGATAACCCATTGTTGGCACAAAACCAATTGATTTACCCTCTTTTTTCAGCTCTTTTATGAACTGATGCGCATTCTGTTTAGTTGAAATTATCTTAATGACTTACCTCACATCAGAATATCTAAGATATTGGAAAGATTCATCTTAAGGTCTTTTCTGTGACTGATAAGATCAACAAATCCGTGTTCAAGAAGGAATTCGGAACGCTGAAATCCCTCGGGAAGATCTTTCCCGATTGTCTGCTTTATCACTCTTGGTCCTGCAAAGCCGATCAGAGCTTTTGGTTCAGCAATGATAATATCACCCAGCATTGCATAACTTGCAGTTGTGCCGCCGGTGGTGGGGTCAGTAAGAATAGAAATATAAGGAATCTTTGCATCAGCAAGTTCTGCCAGCCTGCCGCTGGTTTTCGCCATCTGCATCAGAGAAAGTGCGCCTTCCATCATTCTGGCTCCGCCGCTTGATGAAATAATTATCAGAGGGATTTTATTTTTGCGGGCCTTAACTGCCAGACGTGCAAGTTTTTCACCCACCACAGACCCCATTGAACCGCCGATAAAACCAAAATCCATACAGCCCAGAGCAACTTCCCTGCTGTTTATCTTACCTGTTCCGGTTTTTACGGCATCATAAAGACCTGTCTTCTTGATCGTGCTGTCTATTCTGTCTTTATACCGTTTTGTATCTTCGAATTCCAGCGGATCGGCAGATCTCATCTTCCTGTCCATCTCTTTAAACGAATCTTTATCCAGAAGAATCTTTATGTATTGTTCACTGCCGATTCTGAAGTGATAGTCACATTTTATGCAGGTGAAAAAGTTGTTTTCAAGCTGCTTTTTATTAATTATTTCACCGCAGTCAGGACACTTCTCCCACAGGCCATCTGGCATATCCTCTTTTTTCTTGGTATCGGGAGCAATGTTTTCTTTTGATCTGCTAAACCACGCCATTCTTTTTCTCCGGAATAGTTATCTGGCACATGGGTGCTTAAATAACAATTAATCAGAATATCTGTTTTAATTAATAATCACAAAATTAAGGTAAACAAAACTAATAAACCAAACAAAATGCTTTTTCCCGGATTATACCTGCAGAATCGTCAATAAATTTCTCATTCAGATTACTCAGACTTACTCAGTTTCCTGATAAATTACCTTTGACAAAAAACGATAGTTCAAACTCTCCATTATTACTTCCTATTTCAACAACACACCTTCTGCTGAAGGGTCCTCCGGGAGCCCGTAATCTTGCTTTAATTGTTTTAGAATTTCCCGGCATTATGATTTTTTCGCCTTCATACGACAAAATTACCGAACTGTGGCCACGGGCTATTGATCTGATCACAAGGGGCTCAACAGAAATATTTTTGATTTTAAAGGTGCATTCCAGTTTTGAATTTGCCTCCACCTTTCCGAAATCGTGTTCACTTTTATCTATACTCACATATGAGAAAGCATCATTTTGTGCTCTCAGCGAAACTGCACTTAACAGAATGGCAAACAAAAAAATACCGATTGATTTCATTCATTCTCCTTTTGTTATTTTGATTCACGGGGGAATACTTCAACGTAAACTGTAAGCACCTGATACTCATTTTCAACATCATTTGACATTACAGTTATTGTTCTCGAAAGCCTTCCCGGTCTGTTTTTGGTATCAAGATCCACCTTAAGGGTGCCTGATTCTCCCGGTTTATAAATCTTTTTATCGGGCACTGCTGCTGTGCACCCGCATGATGTCCGGACATCTCTGATCTCAAGGTCCTTATTGCCTGTATTCTCAAACTTAAAAGTGTAAGATACGATATCACCGTCTGTGGCATTGCCAAAGTCATGCTGATTTTTCTCAAACTTAAGTTTTGCGCCGTCAACTGTTATTTTTGGTGCAGCGGCAACTTCACCTTGCAGGGTCAGTTTATGGACTCCGTCGTTAGGGTCATTTGAGACAATATTAATATATTTTATCTGCTTGCCTTCGCGGCCAGTGGTATTGAATTCAACTTTGATTGTGGTTGATTTATTCGGTTGGATGGTCTTCTCAACGGGTTCTGCAGCCGTACAGCCACAAGAAGTCAGCACTTTATCGATCACAAGAGGCTGATCTCCTATATTTGCAATAACAAAACTGTAATTTACAACCTCACCGGCGGTTTTAGTGCCAAAATCATAAAAATCTGTCTGGGCTGAAATTTTGGGCCCGGAAAATTGAGCGTTTAACGATAAAGTAAAGACGGTGATTAAAAAAAGAAATTGTAATACTTTCATGACGTATATCTCTTAACTGACTTTGTTAATGTTTTCTGTTTCTGAAAATCGAAAATTAATAACTCATAAAATACACACTCTTACTGATAACTTAAAGGATAAACAGATTGCTTAATTTTGTAAAAGTCACTTGATCTGGCAGAAATCTTGAATCCGATCAAAAGGCCGGATCCGGCATAGTAAGACATTAATTCTATGACGGATGTCCAGATAACACGCCAGAATAAGGCTTAAACCGTTCTCAGTGATCGCATTTTTATGCTCAGAAACAAAGAAGTAATTCTTCAGGGTTCAACAACATTAATTCTGAAATTAAATAAGAGATTGCCCGTTTCAATGTTTGAAACTATTCTAATATTTCCTTTAACTAATCCTCTTTTTCCTTTTGTATCTGCCTCAATCTTAATAAAAGCTTTATCGCCCGGAGCAACTTCTCCCCTTTTCCAATCAGGGGTGATGAATCCTTTGCTGGGTTTTACATACTCAATGATCAATGGATTAGTTCCCGTATTCTTCATAAAGACGGTATAAGTCACTTTTTCACCCTCAGACACATCACCGAAATCATAAGTGGTTTCAGTGAGTTCAGCTGTCGTAAGGGGCAGTTCCTGAGCTTTTATTAAAGCTGTAAACATTAATAAAGTAAAAAGAATTATTTTCATATTCATTCTCTGATTATTTAATAAGACAGTTTTATAAATGCTTAATAAGGAAACCGGCATTTCAGGACAGTCAGGGAAAATGCCAGTTTGCCCGAATCTGTTAACCCACAAAGGTATTTTGTATTTTTGCAGCGGGAACAGATAAAAAAGGCAATACTATTGCATCGCTGAATCTTCTGTAATCTTCGTACTGCATAAATTTCGCCTTGCAAAGTATATCAGTTACAATTTTTCCCGGGAAACCCGGCGTCAGTTAAATATACACTCCCTTTATACAGGATGCAATGCTTATCAGAATTCCTCATCATTTGACGGAGCAACTTTGAATTTCAATTTGAATCTAAGAGGACCTGACCCATCATCATTGTATTGAACTTCAATTGTTACGTTCCGCTCCCCCCAGAATCCGAGAGTTGTAATATATAGTCTGATAAGTCCTTCGTTTCCCGGCAGTATGCCTGCCTGTTTCCATTGAGGAGAAACAGATGATTTACTTGAAGTCACCATTGATATGACCAGTGGATTTTTTCCGGTATTTTTCACAAACAGGTCATATTTGAGTACCTTACCGGATTTGACTGTTCCAAAGTCATAAGACGCGGCAGAAAGTTTTGCCTTTGTTGTGCCGGTCTGCGCACTTGTGAATGCGGTGAAAAAAATGAAACTGATAATCAGTAATGTTCTCATATTAACCTGCTTTTTTCTGGTTTGTTATTTCAAATATTAATAGTGATATCCGGAAACTCCCGAAACAATTTATTGTGTATTAAATTATATACAGCTAAATTCAGCCTATGACCATTTACGGATTAAAAATCAGGTATTTTCCGACTGCAATTGTTTGCATAAAATAATGCAAAATTCTGATTTACATGTTCAGAGAATATCTTTATTTTACTTAGATACATCGTAAAACAGCTTGAATTTCAAAGGGCCTGTATCAAAATTATTGTAGAATACTTCAATACTTGCCTCAAAGAGCCCAGCTAAAAACTTTGTAGGAACCGATATAGTTAGTGTAATAAGTCTCTCTTTTCCCGGCATTATAGGTCCTTTAAACCACTCAGCAGAAATGTATGTTCTGGAAGTTGAAATTTCCTTGATAATCACAGGTAGTTTACCAATATTCTTCACAAACAGTTCATATTTGAGCTTTTCACCCGGCTTTACTTTTCCAAAGTCATAAGACAGGACAGAAAGTTCTGCTTTTGCTGAGACGGTCTGCGCACTTGTGAAGGCGGTGAACACAACCAGAATAAAAAGTAATGTTTTCATAAATGTCCTCTTGAATTGTTTTTACTAAATGATTAAAACATGGAAGACAGATTTGAACCTGCCTTCATCAAAAATTGAGTTTTTTGTCAGATTACCTTGCCTTTAATTGCCAGTTTGTAAAGATTATCCTTCACATTTGCGCTGATGTTGACCGTTCCGCTGAAATCACCTCTGGCCGATCCTTTAATAGTTATCGTGAGTGTGGCCGATCCTCCGTTACCAACACTCATTTTATCAGAAACTGCAGTGATATCAGCGGTTGAACCTGTTATTGAGTTTATCTGCAGCATGGTTCTGTTGTCGGGGGCAACATTTTTAAATGTAATTGTGAAAGTTTTGGTTTTGCCGAGTTCAACTGTTCCAAAATCAAAAGGAACTGTAACCTGCGGCACAACTGCTCCCTCACCCTGATTGGGTTTCGGGGGTCTTGGCTGTGCTGATAAATTTGTAAACGTAAAAAGCATAATAACAAACAATGCTGCCTTGATGTATTTAAACATTGCGGACTCCTGTTAAGGGAATTATGATATATTATTGTTATTTATAGGCTTAAGCAGCCCGGCTTAAAGATGGGATTGTGTACGTGTCAGTATATCTAACCGCAGGTCAGACTTTCTTTTTTATAATAAATTCTTTGTGGTATTCAGGTGTCAGTAATTCAGTATCCGTCACATGGTATTTCTGAGGATCCGATAAAAACAACCTGATACATCCGGCAGCGTCAGCATTAAAAAAAACTGCATTATTGACCTGCTGAATATAGCCGCTTATGAAAACATTTTGAATGCCGGCGGTTTCTGATAAGATATTATCCAAAAATAAAAGTTCTGTTTCTCTTAAACAAATCAATTTGCCATTTAACCGCATAAATTCTGCACAAAAATACTCTTTTGAACCGGCTTTTGAAAGAATTCTGAACCCTTTATCATCAACTTGATACTCTGAAAAAAGAAAAGCCGCTGATTCAAGGGTCGGCACTGCTGCAACCGGAACTGATGACGCAAAAGAGATCGCCTTTGCCACGGTGAACCCGAGTCTGAGTCCGGTAAAAGATCCCGGGCCGGCTGATACGACGATATACTTCAGATCGCCGTATTTTGTTCCTGAAAGCCTGAACAGATCATCCAGCATATCATTTATCTTCCTTGAATGTCCCTTCGCCTGCTTAAGAGAAGTGGTCAGGTAATTTTCAGGTGAATTCCAGAGTGTGACTGAACAAAAATCGGTGCTGGTTTCAAGACCAAGTATTGGTCTGTTATCTGATGTGTTTGAAGGTATATTCGCGGTCATTATTATCAAGCAGGTTAATTGAAACGGAAATGTGCTGTGAAGGGATTGCTTCCGGGAAAAGATCTGCCCATTCAGCTATTTTTACTGCAGAATCATCATCAAGGTTTTCATAGAATCCTATGTCATATAGTTCTTCCGCTTTTTTGATACGGTAAAAATCATAATGGTAGAGGTTTATTTTTCCACCCTCATAATAATTCAATATCGCAAAGGTGGGGCTTGACACACCTTTAAGCCCCGCAATCTCGCCTAATATTTTTACGAAAAACGTTTTTCCGGCGCCAAGGTTGCCTGTAAGGGAAATAAACTCGTTTCCGTGAAGATCATTCAGGAAATTTTCTGCAAGAGCTCTTGTTTCGTCCCTTCCGGAAACTATGAACCGTCCCTCCACTATTTCGGCTCCATTTTTATAACAGGGAGAATCATTTCCTCAAGCGATATGCCGCCATGCTGAAATGTGTCTTTGTAATAGTTAAGGTATTTGTGATAATCTGTCGGATAAACAAAATAGTAATCTTCTTTAGCTATAATATAGTTTACAGTAACTCCCCTTCTCGGAAGTTTGTACTCAAGCGGGTCTTTGATAAAAATTGCATGTTTATCATCAACCTTCAGATTACGGCCGTATTTAAACCTGAGGTTTGTGGATGTTTCTTTATCGCCAAGCACCTTTGCTCCCCTCATGCATCTGATGCTCCCGTGGTCGGTGGTAATGAAAATACGGGCATTCTTTATTTTGGCAAGTGTTCTGAAGCTCTGAATGAGGTAAGAAAATGTGAACCAGCTGTTCGTAAGTGATCTGTAAGCACCTTCATCGGGTGCTATTTCCTTTAAGAGTTCAGAATCAGACCTTCCGTGGGCAATCATGTCAAGAAAATTCACCACCACAGCTGTGAGGTGATTCCCTTTGAGTGAAAGGAGATTCTGCTCAAAATTACGCCCGTAATCCGGATCTATTATCTTAAAATACTTCAGCTCATTTCTGAGTTTAATCTTTTTACGCTCAATCTGCAGCTGAAGCAAATCTTTCTCAAACTTGTTCATGCTTCTTTCATCTTCATCATCGCCGCGCCATAAATCAGGATAATAGCGTTCTATTTCGGACGGAAAAAGCCCTGCAAAAAGTGAATTCCTGGCGTATGAAGTGGCGGTGGGTAAAATGGAATAATAGAACGACTTATCGATTCTGAACAGATCCTTAATATGCTGTTCCATTACAAGCCACTGATCATATCTCAGGCAGTCAATTACAAATAAAAATACAGGCCCGTCTGTTTTTTCAATATCGGGCAGGACGTATTCTGACACAATATCAGTTGTCAGATAAGGGCGGTGCCTCAGATCTTTTTCATTCAGCCATTTTTTATAATTTTTCTCAATAAACTTTGAGAACTGTTTATTGCATTCCTTTTTCTGCTCGTT
>JABWCA010000165.1 GCA_013359345.1 Ignavibacteriaceae bacterium | reverse complement strand
AATGTTATGGCATGGTATTTGTCAATGTCTCCATTATTATCATAATAAAACAAATGGAAACCATGAACAATATTTACAAAAATCTTTTAATCATTTGTTTCTCATTTTTACTCACTTACACACTCAATGCGACCGTTGATCCTCAGATAGTGAACAAAGGTCAGAACGGCGGCTCAGTCACAATGGGCTCAGGCACGCCTGGTTCAGTTTCAAGCTCGATAGCCAGAGCAACCGGTACCCATCTCGGTCAGAATGTCAGCTTTGTGACGCAGCCGGGAAACCAGACAAGAAATGTATGGGCCGGCACAATCACAGGTACAGTTGACGGCAATCCTGTTGACTTTTACTGCATTGATCTGAACCATAACCTCATCTATTCTCCCGGCACCAGTAATAACTATTACGTTGACGCCGGCCAGACTATTCCCAAAATAACATATATTCTTAACAACTATTATCCTTATGCGGGCACGGGCACAAATGCCGAAGCCGCATCTGTTCAGATTGCCATCTGGCATTACAGTGACGGTGTTGATGCTTCAACTGTAACCAACTCCTCAATCAGGAACAGAGCCCTTCAGATTATTGCAGATGCCGAAGCTAACGGCAGCAATCAGCAGACTCCGTTCTCAGTTTATCTTGATCCCGTTTCACAGACAATTCCGTTCGGCACTCAGGCAACGCTCACACTCAGAGCATTTGATCAGAACCTTGATCCCAAGCAGAATGTAAACTCAAACATATCAACAAATTCAGGCACGCTTAACGTTAGCAGCGTTACCACAGATGCGACAGGTGTTTATACCCCCATTATTCTTACACAGGGCAGCGGTAATACAGCTACTGTCACAGCCGCTTCAAATTATATTATTCCGCAGGGCACAAGGTATGTTCATAACAGTTCTCCCGATTCATACCAGAAAATAGTGCTTGCAACCCCTGTTCAGGGTACTGTAACAAGCACATCGGTTGTTAACTGGGTGATGCAGTCAGATCTCAGAATTACAAAGACCGCCAGTGCATCAACCGTATCAAACAATGGTCAGTTAACTTATACAATCACAGTTTACAATGACGGACCAAATGATGCTTCAGGTGTGGAAATAACTGATCTTTTACCCTCCGGCATTGATTATATATCTTACACTGCAACTCAGGGCAGTTATTCATCTTCAACAGGAGTATGGAGTGTTGGTAATGTCAGCTCAGGCGGCTCTCACTCACTCACAATCACGGGTGAAGCCAATGTAAGTAATCTTACAACCACGTATTATGATCTGGGACCTGCCACCGGTTTCAACCTTTTTGTATTGCAGGATCTTACCCAGCCATCATCAGATACTCAGGGCAAAGCAGCGGTCGGAAGAAATGCTTCACTTGCAAATTATTCTGTCGGTGATCAGCTCAGTTATCCTTTTGGTGCAGAGGATGTTCTTATAGTCGGAAATAATCTGACCTATATGAGCGGTCATATTTATAATGGAAATGTTGTATACGGAAATTCGACCAATCTGCCGCTGAACTCGGTAAGCATTACGGGAGGAACATTACGGCAGGATAACCCTGTGGATTTTGCAGCAGCTTCAGTTTATCTTCTGAATTTATCAAACCAGATCGGGTTACTGACCGCAAACGGAACCACCACATTTGAGTGGGGCGGGTTTACATTAACCGGTACCAATCCTTTCCTCAACGTATTTACCGTAAGCGGATCAGATATGACAAATGCCAACAGCATGGCCATTAATGTTCCCAACGGCTCTGTAGTTGTGGTAAATGTAACCGGAACCTCAATGTCATGGCACGGAGGATTGACTGTTTCAGGTACTTCAATTGAAAATGTGTTGTATAATTTCCCGGATGCCTTGAATCTTAATATTTCAGGAATTGATGTAAGAGGTTCAGTGCTTGCTCCCAAAGCCAGTGTAAATTTCCCTGCCGGTGTTATCAACGGTCAGATGATCTGCAAAAACTTTACCGGCAGCGGACAAATGAACAATACCATGTTCATAGGTTCTGTGCCCACCCCCATGGCAGTTACAAATATTGCTGAAGTAACACACTCAGATCAGCTTGATCCCGATTCATCCCCTGCAAATGGCATCACCACAGAAGATGATTATGCAGCAGTTACCGTAACAGTTCAGCCTACAACCAATTCCGGCGGCGGTGGTAACGGCGGCGGCGGTAACGGAGGTGGTGGTAACGGAGGCGGAAACGGTGGTAACTGGCAGGTAGTCGGTCAGTTTGCAGCCGGTGAAATTGTCTGGTGTCTTGAAAAAGACGGCTCCGATGTCTACGCAGGTACAATAGGTGGGAAAATATATAAATCAACCGATAATGGTCTCACCTGGACACGAATCAACACTACTATGACAGCCGGATATATCTGGTCGGTTGTTATTGCTCAGAACGGCACGATTTTCGCAGGCACAGAACAGGGAGTATTTGCTTCATCAGATAACGGAGCAAGCTGGACTCTCACTACCCTCAGCGGAAAAGACACCAGAGCGCTTAAGATAGATTCAAACGGTGATATCTATGCCGGTACATGGGGATTTGGTGTTTTCAGATCCGCAGATAACGGTGCAACATGGACATCAGTTAATAACGGACTTGTTTTCACCGCAGTGCATGCCCTTACAATTTCAGGTAATGACCTTTATGCCGGAACATTCGGCGGAGGCGGTGTTTACAAACTTAATAAAAACACCATGACCTGGAGCAATCTCCCGAATTCTTATCCTCATATATGGGGACTTGAATCTGATGCAAACGGTAAAATCTACGCAGCCACATACGGCGGCGGGGTCTCCGTATCTGCCGACGGCGGAAATACCTGGACATCGGCAAATGGCTCACCCAATGCCTTTGTATACGGAGTAGAGCTTGATGGTGCCGGAAATGTATATGCTTCATCATGGGCCGCAGGTGTATTTGTGAGCACCGATGGCGGTTCAACATGGAGTTCACTCGGAATGGGAGGATTTGGAGTAAGCTCAATGATCACACTCCCTTCACAGGGTTCAAACGGTGATAATCCTTCATTTGCAATCTATGCAGGAGCCTCAGACGGTAAAATTTACAGACTTGAGAGCCCTCTCACTTCTGCAAAGGATGATATAAAAACCGTTACAGACTATAAACTTGAGCAGAATTATCCGAACCCGTTCAATCCTGCAACAACAATCAGGTTCAGTATATCAGAGCCCGGTATGGTACAGCTTAATGTTTTTAATATACAGGGTGAAAAAGTTGCGGAACTGATAAACAGCTTCATGCAGGCCGGTTCACATAACATCACGTTTGATGCTTCATCACTTCCTTCAGGAGTGTACATCTATCAGATTGATGCAGGCAGCAGGTTCCGTGAAGTGAAGAAGATGATTCTCCTCAAGTAGATTCAGAATTAACACAGAAATGTATTCTAAAAAAGGCTGCCCGGTGCAGCCTTTCTTTTTAACTGAACTTCATCCAAAAATAAATCCCTGCATCCCAAATTTTAATCTTTCCTTCCTTAAAATTTGTATATTTAATACAGATCAAAAATTTTTGGAGCACCGCAGATAATGAAAAAATTATCATTAATCCTGATACTGTTTACTTCTGTTATTCTTCCGCAGAATCTGAAAATGCCTCAGTCGAGCCCGTTTGCACAGATTGAACAGGAAACAGGTGTCAGTAAAATTAAAATAACCTATCACCGGCCCGGAGTAAGGGGGAGGGTAATCTGGGGAAATGTCGTTCCCACACAAGGACAGATATGGCGTGCAGGCGCCAATGAAAACACTGTTTTCTCCTTTTCAGATGACTGTTACATAAACGGCAATAAACTGCCCGCCGGAGATTATGGTTTTCATATAGCTGTTGGTGAAAGCGAATGGGAGCTGATATTCTCCAAAAACAGTACTGCATGGGGTAGTTTCTTTTATAACCCTGCCGATGATGCGCTGAGAATTAAAGTAAAGCCACAGCAGACAGGTTTCAAAGAATGGCTTGAATATGGTTTTGAAGATCTTACAGATTCTACAGCAGCTGTTTTTCTGCACTGGGAAAAACTAAAAGTCTCGTTTACGGTAAAGTTCGATGTAAAAGTTCTTACTGTTAAATATCTTGCCCGTCAGCTTGAGGCGCTTGCCGGATTCTCATGGCAGGGGTATTATGAGGCAGCAAATTACTGTTATGAAAATGAGTGTTACCCTGCTCTGGCAGAAAGCTGGATTTCAAAATCGGTTGATCTCGACCGCAATCTCGTCAATCTGGACCTGAAGTACAGAATACTGCTAAGATCGGGCAATAAATCTGCGGGAGAGAAGGTGTACAATGAAATCAGGGAATTGCTTTCGCAGATGCCTGAAACCGCAGTGAACAGATATGGTTATCAGCTGCTTAGCCGCGGTCTTATTGATGAGGCAGTCATGGTGTTTGAAATAAACGTCAAAAGATTCCCTGATTCCTGGAATGTTTATGACAGCCTTGGTGAAGCATATTCCAGGAAAGGCGAAAAAGATAAATCAAAGGAGATGTATCTTACTGCCTTGAAACTTGCACCTGAGAGTCAGAAAAACAGAATTAAAACCATAGTTGATTCTTTACGTTAGTCTGAGATTTTTCATTGATTCGGGAAGTTCACATTGCGCTGTCAGTGCAATACTGAACTTTCCTTAGATTATAGTCATTAATATATGATATACACTTCAGCAGCCTTTATTCAATCTCAAGGAGGAATCTTTGACCAAAGCACTAATTCTGATTTCATTTTTGATATTAAAAGCGCATATAATGGGACAACCTTATAAATTACAATCCCCCAATGAGATACTCCTCTCAATAGAAAAACTTAAAGTAACAGGAACAGTTCTTTACGTTGCAGCTCATCCTGATGATGAAAACACCGCCATGCTCAGTTATTTTGCCAAAGGCAGGCTTTTTCATACCGCATACCTCTCACTTACACGCGGCGACGGCGGCCAGAATCTGATAGGTCGTGAAAAATGGGAGGAAATTGGCGTTATCAGGACCCGTGAGCTCCTTGAGGCAAGAAAAATTGACGGCGCTGTTCAGTTTTTTACGTCGGCAGTTGATTTCGGATATTCCAAATCGGTTGATGAAACCCTTACATACTGGAATGAACAGGAACTGCTCAAAGACATGGTATACATTATAAGATACCTCAAGCCGGATCTCATCATCACCCGTTTTCCGCCTTCAAATGCAGAAACGCACGGCCATCATCTTACGTCTGCAGCACTGGCGGTGAAAGCATTTAATCTGAGCAATAATCCTGAATTTGAACCCGTTTCTGCAGAGAAATATGGCATCTGGCAGCCTCTCAGAATTTACTGGAACAGATGGCTCCGCACCGATTCTGAAAAAGAAATGGCCGACCGGCTTCTGAACGTGAATATTGGTGAGTATAACACCCTCCTCTCAAAGTCTTATTCAGAGATAGCTGCAGAAAGCAGAACCCAGCATAAAAGTCAGGGCTTCGGGGCCGGAGGCAGGAGGGGTGATGAGGCAAATTACTTTGAGTATCTTGACGGAGCGAAGGCTGAGAAAGATATTCTTGAGGGGATAGATTTTTCATGGAGCAGAATAAAGGGTGCTGAGGCCATACCGGGTATCGTGGATGAAATTATCAGAAAGTTTGATGTCAGGACACCATCTGCCGTTGTTTCTGAACTTGTGAAGCTGTATTCTGCAATTTCATTGCTTCCCCGGAATCACATAACAAAACGGAAGTCAGAAGAAGTTAAAAGCATTATTAAGAGCTGTCTCGGTTTATGGGCTGAAGCGATCTCACCCGAAGAGTATCTTGTGAAAGGTCAGAAAACTAAACTGAATTTCACGATTGTAAACCGCTCGGGTGAGCAGGTCAAACTGAAAAGTGTTAGTTCCGCATTTACTGCACGGAATAATTATGATGTAATGCTTGCAGATAACAAACCTTTCTCCGTTTCTCCTGAGTTTAAATTGCCTGATGATGCATCTCTGACCAATAAGTACTGGCTTGAAAATGAGCGAAAAGGTGAGATGTTTAATATTCCTGAGAGAGGTTACCTGCTTTATCCTGATAACAATCCTGAGTTCACGGTTACTGCAGAGATTGAAATAAACGGCACTTTGATTGAATATAATATACCGGTATACAACAGGATTGTTGACAGGGTTGAAGGAGAAGTTTACCGCTCTGTGATTGTGAGGCCTGAAGTTATTTTAAGCACAGATGAACCGGTTCTCTTATCAAAAGACGGGGAATATAAAAATGTCACGATTCATCTGGAATCAGTTACCCCGGGAGTTTCAGGAAGACTCAGGCTGGTGAATTCTGAGGATAAGAATGATGTGATTGAGCTCGGTGAAGTGACGTTTGCCAATGGTGAAAAAAATTATGACTTCACAAAAAGCCTGACCATTAAGGGCAGTAAGCGGAAAAAATATGACATCGAATTCATAACGGCGGGCGGAGTTTTCAACAGAACAATGAAGGTCATTGATTACCCTCATTTCCCGAAACAGCACGTTTTCACCAAAAGCAGAATAACCTTTGTACTCTCTGATGTCAGAACCGGTACCGGGAAGGTGGCATACATTCAGGGTTCGGGTGATGACATTCCAAAATTTTTAACGCAACTTGGAGTGGAGATTGAAGAGGTTGAATACAATGCACTTTCTGAAGAATTTCTTAAGGAATTCAGGACGGTGATTTTCGGAATCAGGGCATTCAATGTGATCGATAATCCTGATAAGAAGCATAATATTCTGAATGAGTACATCGCAAACGGTGGAAATGTAATATTTCAATACCTTACAGTTGATACCAAAACCAACAAAATCGGGCCTTATCCTTTCAAGATAGGGCGGCAAAGGGTCACCGATGAAGATATGCTCCCATCCTTCCTTGATGAGAAATCTGCTTTGCTCGCATCACCCAACAAAATAGGAATTGATGATTTCAGGGGATGGGTGCAGGAAAAAGGATTGTATTTTGCTTCTGAATTCAGCTCAGAGTTTACAACCCCTGTAAAGATTGCAGATAAAGGAGAAACTGAATCGGGAGGGGTGTTAATAACCGCAAAGTACGGCAAAGGCAGCATCACTTATACGGGTTTCTCTTTCTTCAGGCAGCTTCCGGCCGGAGTTGAAGGAGCGGTTAAGCTTTTATTGAACCTTATTTACAGGGAGAATCAATGACGAACGGAGCGGAAAATCAGGATAAGATACCTGTGTTCGGTAAGGTCAGCAAGGCTTACGTTTTTGTTCTCGGATTTCTTGCTCTCCAGATTATTATTTATTATCTGATCACTGGGTTGTTCTCATGAGCATTACTGACTGGATTGTACTGACCGGGTTCACACTTTTCATAGTGGCTTACGGAATAATCAAAAGCAGGAAATCTTCATCAACAATAGACGGCTATCTTCTTGCGGATAAGCAGTCACCATGGTATGTTGTCACATTTTCCGTTATGGCAACTCAGGCAAGCGCCATTACTTTTATCTCAACACCGGGGCAGGCTTTTGATGACGGAATGAGATTTCTTCAGTTTTACCTTGGTCTGCCAATTGCAATGGTTCTAATCTCACATACCGCCGTACCGCTTTTTCATAAACTGAGAGTGTTCACTGCGTATGAGTTTCTGGAGTCACGGTTTGACGTGAAAAGCAGATTCTTCACAGCCGGGCTTTTTCTGATCCAGCGGGGACTTGCCGCAGCTTTCACTATTTATGCGCCGGCGCTTGTACTCTCAGTGCTGCTTGGATCAGACCTGCATTTAACCATAATTGCCATAGGGGTGCTTACCGCAGTTTACACAATCTCAGGCGGCTCCGATGCGGTTAACAAAACACAGCTTCTGCAGTTTACAATCATTTTCATAGGTATGCTTGCGGCATTGATTACGATCTTTATTATGGTGGGTGATTTTGTGAATCCGCTGCAGGCAGTGAAACTTGCCGGACTTTCCGGTAAAATGAACATGATGGATTTCAGTTTTAACCTTGTAGACAGGTACAATTTCTGGTCAGGTATAATAGGCGGAACATTTCTTGCGCTTTCTTATTTCGGTACTGACCAGTCGCAGGTAGCCAGATACCTGTCGGGAAAATCAGTCAATCAGACCAGGTTTGGCCTGCTAATGAACGGCATACTCAAAATACCCATGCAGGTTGGAATTCTCTTCATTGGGGTCATGGTGTTTGTTTTTTATCAGTTTGTATTGCCCCCGCTTCATTTTAATCCCGTAACAACTGCAGAAATTAAGAACGAAAGAAAATTCTCAGAACTTGAGGCAGAACATAAAGCTCTGCATGGAAAAAAGCTTGAGATGATAAAGGGATACCTGAATGAAGGAAATATCGGTGATGATGAATTCCGGGAAGGTATGCAGAAATTCACCTCTGAAGGCAAAAAGATTGAAAGCTCGGTAGGTGAGCTGATAAAATCCAAAAAACCGGATGCACCGGTAAATGATATCAATTACATATTTCTTAGCTTTGTTCTCAACTTTCTGCCGGTGGGACTAATAGGCCTGGTGATAGCCTGTGTTCTTGCGGCATCAATGTCTTCAACATCATCAGAACTGAATGCACTGGCATCAACATCGGTAATTGATTTCTACAAAAGAACCATTAAAAAAGATGCCGGTGATGCTCATTATCTTAAAGTTTCAAAGATAGCAACTCTTTTCTGGGCGGTGTTTGCAATTGCATTTGCTGAGATCGCCAACAAAATGGGTTCACTGGTTGAAGCTGTTAACGTTCTCGGGTCTTTATTTTATGGTGCAATTTTAGGTATCTTTGTAATAGCCTTTTATTTGAAAAAAATCAGAGGTACAGCAGCTTTTTATGGAGGGATTACCGGGGAAGCTGTAGTACTGATACTTTTTTTCGGCTCCGGAATACCTTTTCTATGGCTGAATTTCATTGGTTGCATGACTGTGGTGATTTCTGCCTCAGTAATTCAGAAAATTTTGGAGTACATTAAAAGATAAATTCTAATTCATTAATTATTACTAATTCACGGAGACAAAGTGAGAAATATATTCGCTAAATATTTCGCATTCATTTTCATTTTAATGCTTAGTGCCGCCGGCAATCTTTATTCCCAGAATTTTGAAGGGGATATTGTGATGATGGTGAATTCACCTGAAGAAGGCGTTGAGCAGGAAATGATTTACACCAAACATGGTGATAAAGTCAAGATGAATGTTGAAGC
>JABWCA010000451.1 GCA_013359345.1 Ignavibacteriaceae bacterium | reverse complement strand
GTAAACCAGTATTACGAGCAGGGAGATTATGATTCCGGCCGAAAGAAATATCATTTTCAGAATTTCCACTCTTTCCTGTGTCAGGGTAACATAGAGAAAGAGTGATAATAAGATAAGGGGATAAGTTGAGATTAAGAGGTTTATGGTTTTCAGCAGACCGAAAATGGGATTGACTGAATAGAGCAAAGTAACCGAAGAATAAATCAAAAACAGAGATGCAAAAGCTGCTGCCAGCTTAAGGTTTTTCTGCCGGATTAACTGTTTTATATCGATTTTATGGTATTTGTACAGAATAAAGAATATTGAGAGCGTCAGTACTAAAGAAAAACCTTTTATAATAAAGGAACTGACCTTATAATTTGAAATCTGATTTGTGAAAAGATTTATCAGAAGTACAAGAACAAAGTAAAACTCAAGGTATAACAGCCGTCGGGACTCGCGGTTTTTCAATAATTCAATAACTTTCAAGAAATTCATGGTAAAAAAACTAATCCTTCTGGCTTTATTTTTAAGCGCAAATATCTATTCGCAGGTTGTATGGGTTCCGGTAAACTCAAAAGTTTATGATTTCCTGGATAATCTGGCCATTAAAAAAATAATTGATTATCATTCAGAATTTAAGCCTATTTCGAGAAAAAAAGCAGCGAAATTTTTGAGTGAACTTGAAAAGAAATCCGATATGCTTACTGATAAGGAAAAGCAGCAGTTGCAATGGTATAAGCTCGAGTTTGGATTTGAGCTGCGGACTGATGAGCGGAGATTTTACGCCTATGATTATCAGGATTCTTCTTTCGCTTTTCAGGTTTCGCCTGTGCTGGCTTATGAACTGAACAGTTATGGCGGAAAAAGCGGTTACAGGCGGTGGTTTGGTATCAATTCCTTTGCATATCATTCTGACTGGTTTGGCATGAGTCTGGATATGCGGGATCATGGTGAGCTTGGTGATAATGTTGATAAAGCGAAAAAGTTTACACCGCAAACAGGCAGGGAGACGATAGGTGTCTCAAACGGAATTGAATACAGCGACGTCAGGGGGGGAGTAAGCGTTGACTTTAACTGGGGAAGCATCTCCTTTCAGAAAGATTACTTTACTGTGGGTAACGGGCGCTTCGGGCAGCTGATTCACTCAACCAAGGCCCCATCGTATCCTTTTCTAAGACTGGAGTTAAGTCCGGTTCCATGGCTGAGGTTTAATTATGTGCATGGTTTCCTCAATTCCGATTTCATTGATTCCATCGGATATTATCACCGTTCTAATCCTGTATATCAGACAGATAAACAGCGATTCGTAAAAAAGTATTTTGTAATGAACTACCTCTCATTCACTCCCTGGAGCATGGTTGATTTTTCAATCGGTAATTCGGCAGTTTATAAGGGTGAGGTTAAACCTGAGATGTTTCTCCCTTTCGCCTTTTACAAGTATCTTGACCGGGATCTCGGTAAAGGATCGATAGAGGATAGTAATGGTCAGCTGTTTTTTGAGACAGTAGTAAGATACCCTGATAAATTCAAGTTTTATTATACTTTTTTC
>JABWCA010000450.1 GCA_013359345.1 Ignavibacteriaceae bacterium | reverse complement strand
GAGCGGTAATCTGAAAATACCCCATGATGAAATATGGAGCTTTTGGCGGGTTCTTCAATCAGATAACTATTTTGAGAGGTTGTTTCTTGATATAGATCTGGCGGATCAAATTACAAATGAAAAAGTCAGTCAGCACTACCAGGAAATTAAAAACTATCTTGATAAATGGAGAGAGCGTGAAGGTGCAGGCATAACTTTTGCACAATCGCATGAAGGGTATTCAATTGCAGAATTAACTGTGAAACTTAATGAAGCCTATGCGGAATTAAGGGGAAGGTCAAGCAGGCAGAAGTATACCGAGACCCATATAAATAATAAAAAGAAAAAAATACGGGAAGCGCTGATTCCAACCATAAAAGTTGCATTTTCTGATGGCCACCTTACAAATAATGCAAGAGAAACCATTTACGCCGAAGCGGGTAAAATGGGATTATCACCTGCGGAAACTGATGAACTGATCCGGGAGGTAGGAAGTCAACCGGGAGTTAAAAAGATATCGGGTAATGAAAGCAGCCAAAAATCAAAAGATGAAATGTTAAGCCGGGAAGCAAGATCACTCATCTCCTCAAAAAATATTTCCTCTGCACAAATAACAGTTGCCCGATCACCCTACATTTATGAACGCAAGCCGGCCGGTATTTCAACAAAGAGAAAAATATATTACATATCAGGAACATTCCTGGCACTAATTGTAATCCTTTGTTTTTTGTATTTTCAGTATTTTTATAAGCAGGATACAGGAACACAAAAAAAATTTCATCCTGATAATGACATGGTGCTGGTTGAAGGAGGAACTTTTGTTATGGGCAGTGAGAATGAGGAAGCAAATGAAAAACCAGCCCGGCAGGTCACGCTCAGGAGCTATATGATAAGCAGGTACGAGGTGACACAAAGATTATGGCTGCGTGTTATGGAACATAACCCATCTTACTTTAAAGGTGAAGACCTTCCGGTGGATAATGTCAGCTGGTATGATGCAATATTGTTCTGTAATAAATTAAGTGAATATTACGGTCTTGAAAAAGTATATTCGCTGAAAGTCAATAAAAAAGACGTCAACAACCTCAGTAAATATGATAAAAAGAAATGGGTGGTTGAAATAAACAGAAATGCCAACGGGTACCGTTTACCAACCGAGGCTGAGTGGGAGTACGCGGCAAGGGGTGGCAAGTACGCTGATGAAGTAATCCTGAGTTCCGGTTATGCAATTTCTTCCGCCTGGTACCAATCAAATTCCGGTACGGTCACTCATCCGGTTGGTAAAAAGGAGCCCAATAAACTTGGCATCTGTGATATATTTGGAAATGTCTGGGAGTGGTGCTGGGACTGGAGTGGCCCATACAATTTTTCCGGCAATCTGAATCCTGCGGGTCCTGAAAGCGGAGAAAACCGGATTTGCAGAGGTGGCAGCAGTAATAGTTACTCAGGCAGCCTGAGGATTACTAACCGTTATGGCAGGTATCCGGGTTACAAAAATGAGTTTTTTGGTTTCAGGATTGTGAGGAATACATGATTTATTGCTCTCATGCATTGCAGAATAT
>JABWCA010000449.1 GCA_013359345.1 Ignavibacteriaceae bacterium | reverse complement strand
GTGGCGGTTTATCCCGCATTATATACCAACAAGTGGGTTTCTCCTCATGAAGACAGTCTTGCAGTTTTTATACTCAGAAAATCAAAATATCCGTTTGAACAATTAATCAGGGAAAGCAAGCATTTCTATTAAGATGGATTTTCCTCTTACAGTTCAGGAGCATCACAGATGAAGAGAAGAAGAGCAGGTAATAAAAAAGGCTGCAAGGTTATATGCCCGCAGCCTTTCTTACAATCTTAATTCAGTTAAAGATCAGTTTGCTTTGGTCAGTTTTGCATCCTGAACCAGCACATCATATTTATAACCGCTGCCAAAGTCTTTATCAAGAATGAGAGTTCCTTCGGCTTCAATAACATCACCAACTGCAGCTTCCTGAGCTGTGGTTATGAGAAGATCAAATTTTCCGTCTGCTTCAGTTCCGTCCTGAATATGAACCCAGTTTCTGTCCATAATGGAAACGTTAACCTTTACAACTTTACCTTTTACTTTTACAGTTTTGCCTGAAAGGTTTGCTTTCCCGGAGTAAATTTCACCGATTGAGAAACCGCCGGCAGGTTTTTCTATTTTTACATCAGCTTTACCTTCTGTCTGAATGCTGGGGTGGGGCTGACCACTTCCCATCATTCCGCCGCCCATTCCGGAACCCATTCCGGAGGAGGACTGAGAACCTTTAACAGGGTCACTGATAAAAAAGATTGAGGCAAATTCTTTATCGATGGTTGGTGATTTAAAGTTTTTCATCTCCATGGCCTGAGCGAAAAAGAGGGTATCGCCAACAACTAAATCCATTTTACTTACGGCCATCCATACTTCCTTACCGTCATTAATACCTCTCACATAGAGATAGGAGGCAGCAGGAATTATTTCTTCAACTATATATGCCTGTTTTCCTTCAGGTGCTTCAACTTTGTTGCTCTTTCCGCATCCGGCTAAAAACAGGGCGCTTGCAATTACAAATGCAGAGAATATCTTCATTTATATATCCCGTGTTAAAAATTAAAAATTATGTACATTAACAAAAATACCAAATTCTTACGATTTCAATATTACTATTTTTGTAACTCTTTTTTAAATCAAATTATCCTTAAATTAAAGTTTAAATTTTTTTAAGTTATCTCCTATTTACAAGGAAGTCAGGCCAATGATTCCGGCTATACACGCTTTAAATTTTATACTTCCCGCCCTGTATCTTGCCACACTGCTGGCATACACAAGAGATTTTTTCTCTGAAAGCGAATCTTTCACTAATTCAAAAAGATTATTCCTGTTTGTAACCCTGATCATCCATACAATTTACCTGCTTATGCGGACTATCGAGTTTGATCATGCGCCAATCACAAACAAGTTTGAAATATTCACGCTTCTGGCATTTTCAATCGCTTTTTCATACTTCCTGCTTGAACTTTTAAGCGATATAAGGGGCACCGGTATCTTCATCCTGATTTTCTCACTGGTATTTCAGATTATATCAACAATTTTTATTCAGGATCTCATGGAAGTTAAAGAGGTTTTGAGAGACCGGCTTCTGGGGCTTCATGTTATCAGTGC
>JABWCA010000448.1 GCA_013359345.1 Ignavibacteriaceae bacterium | reverse complement strand
AAAGAGAAATTCTTTAAGGTAAAAACAATGAACATAAGGTATCTGCACATATTACTTCTTTTGACGGGAGTAATACTCACCGGGTGTAAAGATAACCCGGTAACTGTAACAGCCGAACCGGAATTAAGCACCGATGAAGTATCATGCACCGAAGTATGGCTTGAACTGAAACTGCCCCATGAAAAGATACCGGCTGAAGTAAAACTGCTTCAGGATAATCAGGAAATCCAGAACCTGAGAGTTTTTACAGAAGACACCCTTTTGTATGTAAGATCACTTGAACCCTCCCGTAATTATACATTTCTCGCATTGATAACCCCCCCTGATAATAAGACGGTATTCTCAAATAATAAGGAGATAAGAACTCTTACTCCAAGCGGAAGAATCTTTAATTTCAGAAAACATTATTTTGGTGAAGCAGGATTCAGTTACAACAACATAAATGATGCAGCAATAATAAATGAAAATGACATTTGGATTGCAGGGCGCTTTGCTTTACGGGATACAAATATTAACGGAATGTCGGATTATAACGCGGCACACTGGGATGGCAGGAAATGGGAATACAGGCAGTTATGGTTCCATCTTACAGGGGGTTTTACCGGTTTTCCGGAAATTAATAAGGTGATATTGCTGCCGGATGATAAGATCGCATTCTTAAGCGGGCATGGGATAGCATTTATGAAAAATGGTGTGCAATACAGAACCGATAAGGAGCCGTTGTGGACAAACGCATTCTGGGGCACAGACACAAGTAACTTCTATGCGTGCGGATCATTTGGCAAAATATACCGTTATGATGGTAATGTATGGCATGAGATTTACAACGCAGGTGATATAACATTTAATAAAATCTATGGCTCCTATAACAAGAGAAACAAGAGTTATGAGATAATTGCACACGGCGGCAATGTCTCGGCTTCACGGGTATTCAGTATAAGTGAAGATGAGGTGACTGAGATAAGTATGAAAGGGGTAACTGATATTGCTTATGACGTGTGGCTGTATCCGGGGAAAAAACAATATCTCGCAGGGCAGGTGCTCTATTATAAAAACCCGGAAGACACTGTCTGGTCAAACATCCCTGATCCTGACATGATTTCATTAGCAAGTGTAACCGGTAGTGCGCTGAACGATATTTTTGTAGCAACAACTTATGACCGGATATACCATTTTAATGGAGTTGACTGGTACAGGCTATATCCCTGGAATTCATCATTTGATTACAACAAAATCAAAGTTAAGAACAACATAATTGTTGCTTTTGGACATTATTATAATCAGGGTTTTGTGAACATTATTACAAGATAAACGGAAAGAAGGCTGTAAAATAAAAGAGTAAAAATCCCTTAAAAGCAGCCTTATGCCCGGAAAAGTGAAAACCCTGTAATATTAGTTCCGGCGCTGACAATCATCCAATCTCTTCAGGTGCATCAAATCATCCAATCTCTGCAAGGGCGGACAATTACTTTCCCGAAACGATCTGCCTTCTGCACTCAGAGCGTAACGCGTGGCTCTGCAATCATCGCGGCGCCAAGGCAGATATTATCCT
>JABWCA010000005.1 GCA_013359345.1 Ignavibacteriaceae bacterium | reverse complement strand
TATAAAGCAGAGAAACTTTCATCAGGAACTTACCTGTGCGTTCTTAACGACGGGCAGAAAATAACTAAAATGAAAATGATATATTTAAAATAAAAGAATAATAAAACGGGCAGCAGATGAAAAAATGGTCTCTTATTATAGCAGCTTTATTCATTCTGGCCGGCACGGCAGCCGCTCAGAATTATAAGCTTGTTAAAGTTAATGTTAATGATGAAACAGTCAGGAACAAACTTTTACTCACGGGTATTGATCTTGAAGAAACTTACCTTGATAAATCAGGTAATCTTGAGATATATGTTTCTGATTATGAATATCAGCAGATTATTGCCGCGGGAATTTCTCCTCAGGTGATTATAAATGACTGGAATGAATATTACAGTTCCATCCCAAAGCTCACTGAAGCTGAAAAGCAGGCATTCATAAACGACAGCCGTGAGCGGTTTGGCGTTGAAGGCTTCGGCTATGGCTCAATGGGGGGGTTTTACACATACCAGGAGGCAATAGCTCAGCTTGATTCTGCCTTTGCCCGTTTCCCGAATATAGCGACACAAAAAATTCTTCTGGGAACAACAGAGCAGGGAAGGTCAATCTGGGGAATTAAAATCTCTGATAATCCTAATATGGTTGAAAACGAACCGAGGGTTCTGTTTGACGCGCTTATTCATGCCCGTGAACCGATTTCAGGAATGACGGTGCTTTATTATATGTATTATCTTCTTGAAAATTACGGCACTAATCCTGAAGTGACTTATCTTGTTGATAACCGTGAGATCTACATTGTGCCCGTTTTTAATCCCGATGGCTATGAATACAACCGCCAGACAAATCCCAACGGCGGAGGCATGTGGCGGAAAAACAGAAGAAATAACGGCGATGGCAGCTACGGCGTTGATCTCAACAGAAACTTCGGGTATATGTGGGGTTATGATAATGTCGGTTCAAGCAATACGCCAAGCAGTGAAACCTACAGAGGCCCCTCAGCTTTTTCCGAGCCCGAAACACAGGTTATCAGAAACCTTGCTGAACCAAGGAATTTCAAGACCTACATAAACTATCATTCATATAATAATTCAATGATTTACCCCTGGGGATATATAAACCAGGTCACCCCTGATAATGCAACTTTTGTTGAGTTCACCTCATATATGTCGCGTTACAACGGGTTTGATTACGGCACGAGCTACCAGACTCTCGGTTACAACTCGAACGGAACGGCACGTGATTATATGTACGGTGAGCAGACAACAAAAGGAAAAGCTTACGGATACACATTTGAAGTGGGAGCATCTTCAGACGGTTTCTGGCCTTCTCAGAGCCGCATTTTCCCTCTCGTTCAGCTGAACTTAAGGCCCAACCTTTATAAAACCTGGCTTGCGGGCGAATATGTTTCGCTCAAATCACCCGGTTACGACAAACAGTATTTTAATCCCGGTGATCTTGTTACAATGAGTCCCGTGCTTAAAAATCAGGGACTTTCAACAGGCTACAATCTGACAACTTCAATTGAATCACTTTCACCCCTTCTTACCACCGGAACGGCAAGTGCGCAGGCTGATTCAATAAGTGCGCGGGGAGAAAAAACATTAACAAATGCCCTTACATTTGCGGTCTCTCCCAACGCAACAGTGGCAGACAGACCAAAATTTGTGTTCAAAGTGTTCACAGGCGCAAACATCATGAGCAGTGATACAATAACGCTCAGCATTGGCACACCGGTTTACACTCTGCTCGATTCAGCAAATAACCCCCTGACCAACTGGACTGTTACCGCAAACCCGGCAACTCCCAAATGGGAATCAACAAACACAACATATGTTTCTTCTCCCAATTCATTTACAGACAGTAAAACAGGAAATTATGCAAGCAATGCAACCGTAACCCTGCAGCTTACCAATCCTGTTAATCTGGGAGCATTAACCGCACCCAAACTGACCTTCTGGACAAAATATGACATGGAAGCCAACTGGGATTACGGTCAGGTTTCTGTTTCAACCAACGGAGGTTCAGCATGGACTGCGCTTGCGGGACTTTACACAGAACCGGGCACAGGAAGTTTCCAGCCGCCGGGTCAGCCGCTTTATGACGGAGTGAGATCAGACTGGGTGAGAGAAGAGATGGATCTTGCAAACTACTCTGCCAATTCACTGATCAGGTTTCAGCTAAGAACAGACGGTTCACAGGTGCGCGATGGCTGGTATCTTGATGATATCGGCATTTATTCGCTCCAGATTGTTCCCGTTGAGCTTACGGGATTAAGCTGCACTGTTAATGAAAACGGTGCGCTTGTTCAGTGGTCAACGGTTTCGGAGCTGAATAACCGCGGATTTGAAATCGAAAGATCGGGTGATCAGATTTCATGGCAGAAGATGGCTTTCATTGAAGGAAAAGGAACCACGCAGGAGAAAAGCAATTATTCATGGAATGATAAGACCCCTCTTGCGGGCAAATCATATTACAGAATCAAGCAGCATGATTATGACGGCACTTATGTGATTTACGGCCCTGCGGAGGCAGAAAATTCATTCCGTCCGTTTGACTTCATGCTTACTCAGAACTATCCCAATCCGTTTAATCCCAAAACGAGAATTGCTTATTATCTGCCCGAAAAATCGGAAGTTAAACTGACAGTATTTGATGCACTCGGCAACGAAGTGGCATCACTCGTTAATGAGATAAAGGATGCCGGCGCTCATTATGCGGAATTTGACGGAGCTAATCTTGCCAGCGGTATCTACATATATAAAATTGAGGCGGGCAGCTTCACAAAAACGATGAAAATGACCCTGCTTAAATAACAAAACATTTTTAATCTTTTAAGCCGCACCACTGAGAGCAAATGAACAGGGTGCGGCTTTTTTTTTCTGTTTCTGAATTTTATTTAAGATGAGGTAATGTGCAGTCACGTTGGCCGGCATTAATGCTGATTGAATAAGCCTGCGGCAGAAAAGTGATGGGGTGAGACGCCCCGTGAATAAACAGGCATAAGGATGTTACATATTTAAGGAGAGTTTTTCATGACGAAGGACGCCTGATGGCAAAAACTGATATGCCGTTAATTCACGGAGTGTTGCCCCGGGATTTTATTATAATGTGTACTTCCTGAGGGGCCCTGCAATGTATTATCTGAAAATTGCGCTGAAAATCATTTTTTGACTGATTTCCTTTTCTGAATGTTTTTAAGTTTAATATATAGCATATAACATTAAAATTTTGCCTTAAATCTTATAAAAGAGATGAGTGATTGCAGAATGAGACAAGTGATAGCCTTAAAGTTGTTTTTGAAGAGGGGAATATTTAACTTATAACACAAGAATACGCACAATTAGTCAGCTTATATTTTAATAATATCGTCTGTTTCAGTCCGGGATAATAATACAACCGGCAAAAAAATATTTATGTATCCGTTGCCTCTGGAGAAAGAGAGCCGGTGGTAAAATGAATAAGTCAGCAGATAATAAAAATCAGGAAGAGAAGAGCACAGGGTCATATTTTCCCGCCGGCCAGTCTGAGGTTCTGCGTGAAATAATTGATTCAATGCCGTATGGTGCAGCATACCTTGATCCTGAACTAAAAATCAGAATTGCAGGCATGGAACTGCGAAAGCTTACCGGAATGGAAGAAGATGATATTGCCGGTAAGAGCATACAGCAGATCTGGGGAGCAAAGTGTGCTGAAAGCATAACAGATGAATTAAATAAATCAGGCGGCGGCACAGTTCAGGTATCAGTTCTCCCGGAAGCCTCAGCAGAAAAAACTGAAAAATCCCGTCTCAGCTTCACCCTCAAACCGGTCAGAAATTCCGGCGATCAATATGGTTATATCCTTACAGTCTCACCCCTGAAATCACTCTTCACCGGCAATGAAGAACTCTTCACGGTTATCAACTCACTTCCCCTTGCGCTTTTTCTGCGCGATATATCGGATTTTGAGAAACCCGTGCTTATTTATATAAATGAGGCTGCCAGAAAACTGTACAATATCAGCGATACTGTTACCCTGGAAGAAATCAGTATCACCGGATTCATGAGTGAAGGAGAAATGAACAGGGTTAAGATGGCTGAAATCACTGAAAGTCTTAAGCTGCATGGCGAGGCTTCATTTGAAATTGAGGCAGTAAGTTATACCGGCAGAGCTTTCCCTGCTGAAGGATTCACAAAAATAATCAGGTTAAATCAGAGACCCGCCCTCCTTACTGTAATCAGGGATATAAGCAGACGCAAAGAGAATGAACAGAATCTCAGACTCAGGGATATCAGGAATGAGGCCGTTCTTGAATCAGCTACCGACGGATTCATAATAATTAATGAAGCCGGCGAAATAACTTATACAAATTCTGCATATTCTGAACTTACAGGTTACAGCAGGGATGAAATAACCGGCAAATCTGTATTTGATTTTGACGTATCAGGTGACCACGAAAAACCTGCGGCATTAAAGAAAGATTTGCTTGAAAAAGGCTTTGCAAGATTTGAATCTGTTCACAGCAGAAAAGACGGATCACACTGGGATGCAGATATAAGCATAAGACTGCTCATGCAGGATGACGGCATGATGATTTTTGGCTTTATCAGGGATATAAGCGGGAGAAAGCTTACAGAGCGCACAATCATGGAAAATGAAAGGAGAATGAGAGTTCTTCTTGATGCCGTGCCCGATCTCATCTTCAGAATAAAAAGGGACGGCACTTACATTGATTTTAAGGCAAATGAAAATGAGCTTTTCCTGAGGCCGGAAATGTTCATAGGGAAAAAGATGAGAGATGTTCTGCCTCCCGATATAGCTGAAATCTGTCATAATGAACTGGAGAAGGCTTTTCTTAAATCAGAAGTGCATGTGTTTGAATATGCACTCCCCATGCCTGATGGCAGACATTATTATGAGGCAAGGGTTAATGCGGATCCGCTTTCGGGTGAATCGGTTATGATCATCCGGGATCAGACAGAGAAGAAACTTGCCGAAGAGGAGCTGAAACTGAGCAACGGGCTGGTTAATCTCACCAACAGCATTGCGAAGATCGGCGGGTGGCAGCATGATCTGAGCACAGGTAAAACACAATGGACAGATGAAATAGCAAGAATATTTGAAATTGAAGCTGCGGTGAATCTTTCTGTTTATGAGATTAAGAATTATCTGATGCCCGATTCCGCAATTCAGTTCTTAAGTGCGCTTGAAGCCGTAAAAACAACAGGGCAGCCTTACAATCTTGATCTTTCGGTTTTGACCGGCGAGGGAAACCGCAAGTGGGTGAGGGCAATAGGCGAGCCTGTGGTGAGCTCCGCAGGGATAGAAAAAATAAGGGGAACATTCCAGGATATCAGTCTTGAAAAAGATAATGAACTGAAATATGAACTCGAGCGGAAGAGACTGAGAACCCTTGTTGAAACCTTGCCTGATGTGGTGGTGGTGAAAGACCCTCAGGGCGCTTTCCTGTTCTGCAATAAGCAGTTTGAGCTTCTTTACGGTCATACGGAAAATGAGCTGCTCGGGAAAACCGATTTTGATTTTGTTCCGGCTGAGCAGGCTCAGTTCTATAAGGAACTGGATGATTATGCTTATGAAAGCAACTCAACAATTCATAACACAGAGGTGGTTAAGTATGTCACCGACGGACGCAGCGCGGTGCTCCATACCATCAAAACCCCTCTTGTAAATTCCGCCGGTCAAAAATATGCTCTCCTCACTATAGGCAGGGATATAACCGACCAGTATAAAAATGAACAGAAGCTGAAAAAAGAGCATGATTATGTGGTGAACATTCTTGAGACAATGTCTGATGCATTTGTGGCTCTTGACCGGTTTGACCGTTACACATACATAAATTCCAATGCCTGCGATATCTTTGGCAAAACCCGGCTTGACATTCTGGGCAGAGTGATGTGGGAGGAGTTTCCGGCTCTGGTTGAAAGTCCGTTTGAAACATCTTACCGGGAAGCAATCAACACCGGCAAACCGGTAGTTCATGAAGAATATTTTGAACCGATGAAGAAATGGTTTGAGAACTTCATAAACCCGAGAAAAGATGGGGTGCTTGTATTTTTCAGGGATATAACTGAAAAGAAACTTGCTGCTCTGAAGATTGAATCTGAAAGAAGGAGGCTGCGCACACTTATTGAAACAATGCCTGATCTGGTCTGGCTTAAAGATCCTGATGGAAAATATGTTCTGTGCAACCATCAGTTTGAAAAAATAATGGGAATAAAAGAGGATGAACTGAGAGGCAAATCTGATTTTGATATTCTTGATGAGGAGACAGCCGGAATTATCAGAAAAAATGACCGGGAGGCATTTGATAAAAACGGACCGGTTACAAATATTGAAATGGTGACTCCCGCAGGCAGGATTGAAAAGAGAATTTTTGAAGCCATTAAAACCCCTGTTTATGATGCCGGCGGTGAATATATGGGTGTTCTCGGCATTGCCAGGGATATAACCGATCTTCTGAAGATGAACGAAGCTCTGAGAGAAAGTGAACAAAGGCTCAAAGAGGCGCAGAAGATCGGGAAAATGGGATACTGGGTTTACAATGCTTCTGATAAAGAGCTTATCTGGTCTGATGAAATGTACAGAATCTTTGAAGTGGAGAAGAGTGAGTTTGGATTTACATTTGAGGATTTTATTAAGACGGTTCATCCTGAAGACAGGGCCTCTTTTGAAGCTCTGTTCCGTGATTCATTCAGTGAGAAGGGAGAGCATTCAACTGTTCACCGTCTGCTTCTCGGTAATGAGAGGATCAAATTCATTCAGGCGAAATGGGTGAATGAGACCGGCAGCGATGGCACTCTGATCAGATCTCTCGGCACATCACAGGATATAACCGCGCAGAAGCTTGCCGAAGATGAGATTTTAAGCCTTAACCAGAACCTGGAAGAAAAGGTGAGGCAGAGAACCCGTGAACTGGAAAATCTGAACCGTGAAATGGAGTCTTTTGCCTATTCGGTATCACATGATCTGCGTGCCCCGCTCAGGGCCATTAACGGGTTCAGTTCAATCATCTCTGATGATTTTGCTGATCAGCTGCCTGAGGATGCCAAAAAATACTTTGGCAGGATAAGGGCTAACACAACCAGAATGGGTGAGATGATTGATGATATCCTCGCCCTCTCAAAGATAACCCGTAACCCGATGAGAAAAGGGCGCGTGAACATTACAGCCCTAATTAATGAAATTTGTGATTATCTGAAGGAGTCTGCGCCGGGGAGGGTGATTGAATTTCATGTGCAGGATGGTATTGAAGTGACGGCTGACCGCGGACTGATAAGAAATGTTTTTGAAAATCTCCTCAGCAATGCGGTTAAATTCACCTCCAAAAAAGAGAAGGCGGTGATTGAAGCAGGGGCTGCTTTCAGTGAAGAGGGAACGGAGATATTTATAAGGGATAACGGCGCGGGATTTGACATGGCATATTATGACAAGCTTTTTGGTGTGTTCCAGAGGCTTCATGATGCCGGAGAGTTCCCGGGAACCGGTGTGGGGCTGGCCACGGTTCAGAGAATCATGAACAGGCACGGGGGTACCATAAGGGCAGAGAGCATGCCCGGCGCGGGTACAACATTTTATCTCTTCTTTAAAAACAATACAGCGGATGAAGAAAATGCTGAGCAATAACCTTATTCTTCTTGTTGAGGATAATCCTGATGATGAAGCTCTCACTCTGAGGGCACTTAATAAAGGCGATTATAAAAGTGATATCATGGTTCTCAGAGACGGGCAGCAGGCAGTTGATTATCTTAACGCTGCTGATGAATCCAGACTCCCCGCACTTATAATGCTTGATCTGAAACTTCCCAAGCTGAGCGGCATTGATGTGCTTAAGTTTATCAGATCAAACAATAAAACAAAGCACCTCCCGGTTGTTGTGCTCACTTCTTCAAGTGAAGAGAGCGATATAAGAGAGTGTTATGAATATCATGTTAACAGTTACGTCAGGAAACCCGTTAATATGGATGAATTCACCGAGTCGGTAAGAAACCTTGGTTTATACTGGCTCATGATTAATGAAGCATTCCCGAAAAGAGGATTTTAAGCTGATGGAAAAGCTGCGTGTTTTAATGGCTGAAGATTCTGAAGATGATCTCCTGCTGGTATTAAGAGAACTGAAAAAAGGCGGTTTTGAACCCGATTATAAATGGGTGACCGATGCTGAAGGATTTAAAAGAGCGCTTGAGGATGATGCCTATGAAATAGTTCTCTCAGATTATTCAATGAAGGGTTTTAACGCTCTTAATGCCCTTGAGCTTCTTAAAGCATGCGGCGCTGAAATTCCTTTCATTGTGGTTTCAGGGTCAATAGGTGATCAGACTGCGGTGCAGCTCATGAAGCAGGGGGCGGCCGATTATATAATGAAAGACAATCTGAACCGTCTGGCTGAGGCAATAAGAAGAGAGGTGAGGGAAAACAAGATCCGGCTTGAAAGAAAAACGGCCGGAGCGCAGCTCAGAGAAAGTGAGGAGAGGCTCAGGCTTGCCATGGAGGCATCGCTTGAGGGAATCTGGGACTGGGATATTCAGAATAACAAAAAGTATTTTTCGCCTGCCTATAATAAAATAAGAAGAGAGACAGAAGCCAGCGACGATTCTTACGGATTCCTCATTCAGGATATTTTACCTGAGGATAAAGATCCGGTTATAGATAAGATTAACGCAATGCTTGAGGGTGAAACCGACATTTCTGACTGTGAGTTCAGGGTGGATGACGGCCACGGCGGGTACCGCTGGATTCAGGCAAAAACCAAAGTGGTTTCAAGAGATTCTGAGGGGAGACCGCTGAGAATTGTGGGCACAAATGTTGACATCACCAAAGATAAAAACACACAGGAGGAACTGAAAGAAGCTGCCGAATTGTACGAAAAGCTGCTTTCAACTCTGAACGAAGGCATAAAGATCATTGATCTTGAGGGTAATGTTAAGTGGGCTAATGATAACACTCTCAATTTGTACGGGCTTGAAAACCTCTCTGAGATTGTGGGGCACAGCTGTGATGAGTTCATAGATAAGACCAGCAAGGCAGCAGCAAAAGAGCATTTCAGGAAATGTGCCGAAAACGGCCACTCTGAAGGCGTGGAACTCACGGTTTTCAGGAAAGATAAAAAATGGATAGAGTGCGAAAGTTCTGCTTCGCTTGTTAAAGATAAAAATGATCAGCCGGCCTATATTGTTGCCGTTATGAAAGATGTGACCGAAATTAAAAAAAATGAGGAAATGGTTAAGAGGCTTTCGCTTGCAATTGAACAGACCGCTGATACCATTTTTATCACTAACCGGAACGGTGTAATAGAGTACGTGAACTCGGCTCTGCTTAATATTTACGGCTATGACCGGGATGAGGTTGTGGGTCATAATCCGAGGATCTTTAAATCAGGCATTAAAGACAGGGATTTTTATAAAACAATGTGGGATACCATCATTTCAGGTGAGACTTTCCGTGCTGAGGTGATTAACAAGCGAAAAGACGGCACCTATGCCTTTGAAGACAGGAACATAACCCCCGTAAAGGATGAAGAGGGAAATATCTCCCATTTCCTCTCGGTCGGCAGGGATATCACTGAAAGAAAGCTTGCTGAAATCACACAGAAAAAATCAGAAAGAAGGTTTTCAAATATTCTGAAAACGGCTCAGGATGGTTTTTTAATTGTTAATCAGGAAGGTTACATCACCGAAGTTAACGATGCTTACTGCAGCATGACGGGGTACACCAGAAGTGAACTGCTTAAAATGCACATCACAAGGCTTGATGTCAATGAAGATCTTGAAAGTTCCGGCGAGAGGATTAAGCAGCTTACTTTAAATGGCTCCGGAAGATGGGAGGCAGTGCACCGCAGAAAAGACGGCTCACTTTTTTATGTTGAAGTGAGTGTAACCATGAGCCAGACCGATGATAATTCAATGATATCATTCCTGAAAGATATCACCGACAGAAAGAAGCTGATTGAGGAGCTTGTATCTGCACGTGATAAAGCAGAAGAAATGAACAGCCTGAAATCAAATTTCCTTGCAAACATGAGCCATGAGCTCAGAACGCCCCTTATTGGTGTTATTGGTTATGCTGAAATCATGACCGATATGGTGAAAGACTCTGATGTTCTTGATATGGCTCAAACGATATTTAACTCAGGGCACAGGCTGCTCAGAACACTTAATCTGATTCTTGATCTTTCTCGCATTGAATCAAACAGGCAGGAAATTGACTATCAGGAAATGAATGTCAGCGAAGCGGTTTCTGAATCCGTCAGGATCTATGAAAATATCATTCGGGCAAAAAATCTTCAGATTAATATAAATCTGCCTGATCAACCTTTGGTCTGGGAGCTTGATCCCGGGATGTTTGACACAATATTAAGCAACATTCTTGATAATGCAGTTAAATTCACAAATGAAGGCGGCATCTCGGTTTCGGTCACGGTCATGGTGTCAGGCGGTGAAAGAAATCTGTCTGTTGAAGTGAAAGACACAGGCATAGGCATTGATGAAAATTCACTTGCCCTTATATTTGAAGAGTTCAGACAGGCAAGCGAGGGGATGAGCAGAATTCATGAAGGCACCGGCCTCGGGCTTACCATCACCAAAAAATATGTTGACCTCTTAAGAGGAAGGATTGAAGTTGAAAGCACTCCCGGTGAAGGTTCAAGCTTCAGGCTCGTTTTCCCTGAAGCCGGAGTGAAAGACGGTGAAGGAAATCAGACGGCTGAAACTTCAGAAGGCGGCTCTGAGAGCGCACCGGCAAAAGTGCAGACCGGTGCCCCTGATATTCTGATTGTGGATGATGACCCTCTCGCAATTGATGTTGCCAGAACTTTTCTGAGAAAAATTGAGAAAATAAGTGACTGTGCAGATTATTATTCTGCTGTTGAGATTGCATCGGCAAACAATTTTAACCTGCTTATAATTGATATAAACCTTGGCGGGGGGAAAAACGGTGTTGAAGTTCTTACGGAGCTCAGAAAGATGGAGCAATACCGTGATGCCGTTGCCATTGCATGCACCGCTTATGCTTCGCTCGGAGATGAGGAACACCTGATTGCGGCGGGATTTGATGATTACATCTCCAAGCCATTCAGTGCAAAAGTTCTGAGAAACAAAATTGATAAATTTTTCCCCGGTTACGGAATCTGAACCGCGGTATTTATTATTCAGGTGATGAAGTGAAGAAAAACATCAAACAAAGACTGCTTATATTCATTCTGACACCCCTGGTGATCATTCTGACTATTAACTATTTTGCCGTAAGCTACATTAACAGGGTTAATCAGCAGGAAAGCATTGATGCAATGATGAAGATAATTGCTGATGAGGAATCAAAGAGAGTCAGCGATATAATGCATGAACTTGAAATGATCAATGATGCCGGAGCTGATTTTGTCAGATTTTCGGACTTTGTCTCCCGAGAAGAAGCTTATTCTTTTCTTATAAATGATCTTTCCAGAAGCCCGCAAATTATTTCATCCCGGTTTGCGTTTGAACCATCTTATAACAACGGCAGGGTGCGTTACGATGCCGCCACAAAATTTAACGACACTACTCTGGTGCGTGATATTTCCGCTATTTCTGATTATCAGAATCAGGATTGGTACAGAGTACCCAAAGAGACCGGGAGTGTTTACTGGAGTGATCCTTACATTGATGCAGAGACCGGAAAAATAGTTATAAGCACCAGCTCTCCCATCTATCATAATAATAAATTTGCGGGGGTGGCAAGCGTTCTTCTTGATGTGAGACGGTTTAACGTTTTCCTGGATCTCGGCTCATTCAGGAGTCTTGATATCTATATTATATCTTCGGCAGGCAAGTATGTTTACCATAAAAAGGATGAAAGAATTTATTATGATAATATACTTACGGTAAAAAACAGCGAAAAAAACAGTGAGGATTTAAGGAAGCTCGGCAGCAAAATGATAGCCGGTGAAAAGGTGAAAATGAGAATCATGTCAGATTCACTTGACGGCACTTATTACTGGGCATATACCCACCCCGTGCATCAGAAAGGTTGGAGCATTGCCATTCTTGTTGATGAAGATGAAATTCTGGAGGGAGTTGCCCAGGGGCAGAGAACCAGCTTATATACTTCTCTGGTACTGGTTCTTGTGCTGATTATCATTCTTATTACCGCGGCAAACAGAATATCAAAACCGATTAAATATCTTTCGGGCCAGGTAAGTAAAATTTCGGATGTAAAACCTCAGAATATTGAGGTGCTTTCAACAAAAGATGAGATTTTTGAACTTGGCAACTCATTTAATAATATGATCACCGCCATTCGTGAAAAGCAGGAGGAGCTTGATTACATATCACACCGGTTCAAGTATGCTCTCAAAGCGGCAAATGACGGTATTTTTGATCTTAATTTCAAAACGAGGGAGCTCTATTTCAGTGAGCGGATATTTGAGATGCTTGGCTACAGTCCTTTTGAATTTACTCCCACGGTTGAAAAATGGATTGAACTTACTTATCCTGAAGACAGGGAGATGACGTATTCAACAATTCTAAGAATTAAGGAATCAGGCAAGGGGGCTGAGCTTGATTACAGAATGTCTAAAAAGAACGGCGATACAATCTGGATAAATGCCAAAGCCCTTGTTGTGGGGTTTGATGAAGATGGGCAGAGTTTAAGGATGGTGGGCACTCATACCGATATAACAGAAAGAAAAAATTATGAGGTTATGCTCGCCAAAAATGAACAAAGGTACAAGGCGCTTATTGAAGCCTCAAAGACCGGTGCCTGGGAGTATAATTCTTCCGATAACTCAATCTGGTATTCCCCTGAATATTTTTCAATGCTGGGAATGGATATCGCCGAAGTTGAAAAAGACGGAAAACTTAATTATAATTCGGCTTGGGAAGCGCTCCTGCATCCTGAGGACCTCGATGCTGCCCGGTTAAAATTCAGCGAGTATCTTAAAGGGGCATCAGACGGAGAATATGAAAGTTATTTCAGGATGAGGCACGCTGACGGTTCATACAGATGGATTCTTGCAAGAGGCAGAACCATAAGAGATGAAAACGGTGAACTTTCTAACCTGACTGTAGGCACACATATTGATATCACTGAACAGAAAAAATCTGAGGAAGAGGTTATTGAGCTTAACAGGAATCTGGAAAACAGGGTTGCTGAAAGAACACAGACTCTTGAAGAGATTCTTGTTGAAGTGAATGCGCTCAATTCAAAACTGACATCTCAGACTAAAGCGCTTAATGCATCTGCTATTGTAACCACAACAGATCTGCAGGGCAATATTTTATCTGTGAATGAAGAATTCTGCAGAGTATCAGGTTACGGCAGGGAAGAACTTATAGGTGAAAATTTCAGAATCGTGAGCTCGGGCTATCACCCCAAAACCTTCTGGGCCGATATGTACAGAACGATCGGGAGCGGTTCTGTCTGGCGGCATAAAATCTGTAATAAAACCAGATCGGGTGAACTCTTCTGGCTTGATACTGTTATTGTTCCCGTGCTTGGTCCCACAAGAAAGCCGGTTGAATACTATTCTGTGAGGTTTGACGTTACCGATGCAGTTATAGCCGAACAGGCCATGGCAGAAGCCGAGGAGAAAAGCAGGCTTATCCTTAATTCTGCGAACGAGGGGATATTCGGGTGTGACATGAACGGCAATATGACATTCATTAATCTCAGGGCGCTTGAAATGCTCGGATTCACTGAAGAAGAGCTCATGGGAAAATGCGTCCACGGTATAATTCATCACTCTCATGAAGACGGGACCGTGTATCTGCTTGAAGAATGCCCCATGTACAGATCTTACACTTACGGAGAATTTTCACAGATAGATAATGAAGTGCTCTGGAGGAAAGACGGTTCTCACTTTGCTGCTGAATATGCCAGCACACCTCTTCTCAAAGATGAAAAGGTGATTGGGGCGGTTATAATCTTTAAGGATATCACAGAAAGAAAAAGAGCTGAAGAAGAACTCAGAAAAGCAAAAGAAGCGGCAGATATTATAGTTGACCTGATCCCCATTCCAACCGCTGTAATAACCTTGAAAGAGGGTATTGTAAAACGGGCAAATGAGGCGATGACTGAGTTTCATGTGGTTGATAGTGAGGCTTTCACGAGAATGAGGTCTTTTGAATGGTATGCCAACCCTGAGCAGCGCAACCGGCTGACCGCAAAGGTTAAAACCGAAGGTTATCTGCATAATGAGAATGTGACATTTAAGAGGTACGGCACCGGCGAGCTCAGAGAGTGTCTCGTTTCATTTATTCCTATCTTTTATGATCAGGAAGAGTGTGTTGTGGGGTCAATCATTGACATCACAGATATAATACACATCCAGAACCAGCTTACCGAGGCAAAAGAACTGGCAGAGGCGGCAACGCAGGCAAAGAGCCAGTTCCTCGCAACAATGTCACATGAAATCAGAACTCCCATGAATGCTATAATCGGGCTTTCGCATCTTGTGCAGAAAACGAACCTTAACCCGAGGCAGAAAGACTATATCGCAAAAATTGAAAAATCTGCACTTGCGCTTCTGGGCATAATTAATGATATCCTTGATTTCTCAAAAATTGAAGCGGGCAAGCTTACAATTGAAAGTACTGATTTTGATCTGGAAAATATCATTGAAAACATCTCAAATCTGACTGCTCATAAGATTCAGGAAAAGGGAATAGAATTCAGCATACGGGTTGACCGTGATGTTCCTTACAAGCTGATTGGTGACCAGCTCAGAATCAATCAGATTATCAACAATTACTGCTCAAACGCAATTAAATTCACTGAAAAAGGTGAAGTGGTTGTCGGCATAAAAGTCAGGGATAAGAAGGATAAAAATATCACGCTTGAAATATCTGTGCGTGATACCGGCATAGGTATGACCGCTGAGCAGAAAGAGAAGATATTTAAAAAATTCTCACAGGCAGACAGCTCAACCACAAGAAAATACGGCGGAACCGGCCTTGGGCTTGCCATCTCAAAATCTCTTGCCGAAATGATGGGCGGCACTGTCTGGTTTGAAAGTGAGTTCGGCAAAGGAAGCACGTTCTGTTTCACCGTGCCGCTTGAAATGCAGGATAACCAGGATAAAGATGCGTTTGTGCCCTCAATTGATCTCAGAGGGCTTAATGTACTGGTTTGCGATGATAATGAAACTTCAAGAATTATCCTTAAAGACGCGCTTGAATCATTTACTTTCAATGTCACTCTTGCTTCCACAGGGCATGAGGCCATCGATCTCATTACAAGCGAACCCACCAAATTCGATCTTGTGCTGATGGACTGGAGAATGCCCGATCCCGACGGAATTGAGACTTCTAAAATCATAATACACGAAAAGAAAATCAAGACCCCCACGATCATTATGGTAACATCGTTCGGGCGCGATGAAGTGGCTCAGAGGGCCAGGGAAGTCGGAATTAAAGGATTCCTGGTAAAACCTGTATCGCCTTCAACCCTTTTTGACACTATCATGGAAGTTTTCGGGCGGGAGACAAGAACAACTTCTGCGATAACCGAAAAAGGAACCAAATATTCCGATCTTATTGAAACGATCACCGGTGCAAGAATTCTTCTCACCGAGGATAATGAAATAAATCAGCAGGTGGCATCAGAGATACTTGAAAACGCAGGCTTCATAATTGACATTGCAAATAACGGGCATGAAGCTGTTGAGATGGTGAAGAGCTCAGGACTCCCCTCAAAATATGACCTTGTTCTTATGGATCTACAGATGCCTGTGATGGACGGGTTTACTGCCACAGTGGAAATCAGGGCGATCCCCGAATATTCAGGGCTTCCCGTTGTTGCCATGACGGCCGATGCCATTATGGGAGTGAAGGAAAAATGCCTTGAAACGGGAATGCAGGATTTTATCACCAAACCGGTTGATCCCGATGAGCTTTTCAGGGTTCTCCTGAAGTGGATTCAGCCGGGTGAAAGAAAAGGTGCAAGGTCTGCTGAAACTGAATCAGCAGGGTTAAAGCCGGTAGGAAAGGATGACGAAATCACTATTCCCTCGTTTCTGCACATCAACACTCATGACGGACTTGCGCGTGTGAGCGGCAATAAGAAGCTTTATCTCAAACTGCTGAGCAAATTTGCCATGACATCAGAAACAGCCGATGAGGAGATTCAGGAAGCCATTGCCGAAGGCAACCAGGAGCTGGCAGTAAGGCTTGCTCATACGGTTAAAGGTGTGGCGGGTAATCTCGGCGCAGTGCAGCTTTTTGAGGCGGCAAAAAAACTTGAGGAGAATCTTAAGAATGATATCAATCCTGAACCGAAGATCTTCAGTAAGTTCAGAAATAATCTCCGGAATGTGATCAGTGAACTCATGGAGTATTTTGAATCACTGAAGACCGAACTCGGAGAAAAACCTGCCGCTGCACAGGCTGAGTTTAACCGTGAAGAGGTTCTTGCCGGACTTAACAGACTTGCAGTGATGGTTAAAGAGAATGATTTTGACACTGCCTCAAAAATTGAGGAGTTCATTAATACTTCGGGTTCTTTTTTTGATCAGAATCTGCTTGCCAGACTGACCGAACAGATTCAGGGGTATGATTTTGACGGCGCATCAGAGACAGTTGAAAAGCTGATTTCTGAGGCGTCTGAAAGAACTTAAAAATCAGAAACAGAGATATTGAGAATATGAGTAACGATCTGAGTAACCAGAGAATACTGATTGTTGATGACACCCCCGAAAATATTGATCTTCTGGGGGCTGTTCTCAGAAATTATAAAAAGAGCGTTGCCCTTAACGGGGAAAAGGCGCTTGCCATTGTTAAAAGTGAAAACAGGCCTGATCTTATCCTGCTTGATGTAATGATGCCGGGCATGGATGGTTTTGAGGTCTGCAGGATTCTCAAGGAGGATGAGTCAACAAAAGATATCCCGGTGGTTTTTGTAACCGCAATGTCGCAGGTTGAAGATGAGACCAGAGGCCTTAAACTCGGCGCAGTTGATTTCATAACCAAGCCGATAAGCCCGCCTGTTGTGCTGGCAAGAGTGAAAAATCATCTTGAGCTTAAGATAGTGAGAGAAAATCTTGCTGCAAAAAACAGTGAGCTTGAAGAACGGAACACTTACATTACCGACAGCATTAATTATGCCAGGCGCATTCAGAACGCTGTTCTGCATAATGATGTTCATCTTCATAAAGTCTTTCCGGAAAGTTTTCTGGTTTCTTTCCCCAAAGATATTGTCAGCGGTGACTTTTTCTGGTCCACAACAATCAGAAACATTAAACTGGCTGCTGTGGTTGACTGCACCGGTCATGGCGTGCCGGGGGCGTTCATGTCGATGGTGGCAAACACTCTTCTGAATGAGATTGTTAACATGAATCAGATCACTGACCCGGGCCGTATTCTTGACAACCTTGATCTCCGTGTGCAGAAAGAGCTGCGCAAAGAGGAGGAAACCGCAACTTTTGACGGAATGGATATTGCAATCTGCGCTTACAACCCCGATACCCGTATTCTTACCGTGGCGGGGGCATACAGAAGCTTTTTCATTTTCATTGACGGTGAATTGATGGAAATTAAAGGTGACAGGAAATCAATTGGTGATAACAGAAAAAAGATCAGTTACACAAATCATGAATTAAATGCGGGGCGCGGAGCTGAATTTTATCTCTTCACTGATGGTTATACTGATCAGAACAACAGTGAAAATCAGAAGTTCGGGATCTCTGCCCTGAGATCATTGCTTCAGAAGATTCATGCAAGGCCTCTTATTGAGCAGAGGCTTATTTTATCCGAAGCTTTTAAGAAGCATATAGGAAATGAATCACAGAGAGATGATGTCACCATTCTCGGAATAAGACTGGCTGCCTCCGATGATTCAAAAATCATTCATTACAACGGCTATCTTTCTTATGATATAGTTGTTGAGCTGGGTGATAAACTTCGTGCTGGGCTTGAGGAGAGGGTGACGCCAAAGGCAGTGAAAACCGCTTTTTTCTGTGCAAATGAGCTTCTGCAGAATATTCTTCATTATTCGGAAGACCGGAATGAATTTAACAGGCATGAGAGAGCCGGCGGCTGTTTTGAAGCGGTTTTAAGGAACGGAATCATTGAGCTGAGCTTTAAGAATATAATCTCTGCTGCCAACTACAGGAGAGTGAAAGAAAAGGTTGAATACTTAAATTCCCTCACGGCTGAACAGCTTAATGAGTACAGGAAAAACAAAATTAAAGAGGAATCAGAATCAACTTCAAAAGGTGCAGGCATCGGTCTTGCTGAAGTGATCAGGAGAACGGGAAACCCCGTGATGATCTCTGAGACGGATATTGATTCTGAGAGATGTTTTATAAATATAATAGTATCAGTTAAATCTGGAGAATAAATGGAAAATCTGATAATACAGGGTACCAAGACAAGCCCTTTTGTTTCAATGGATGCTGCATCCGGGATTTGTGAAATAAGGGGTTCGTCATATCCCGAGAATACAAGCGACTTTTATGCGTCTGTGCTTAAATGGATTAACAGGTACGGACTGGAAGTAACCGGAGATATTAATTTTGTCTTCAGGCTTGATTATCTTAATTCAAGTTCAATTAAATATATTTCTGACATTGTTGATAAGCTTGATAAATTTGCGAAGGTCGGGCTCAGCGTTAAAGTGAACTGGTATTACAAAGCCGATGACGAAGATATCAAAGAGATGGGTGAAGAACTCAGAGATGAGGTCAGCTATCCTTTCGAAGTTACAGAAGAATAGGAGAATATAATGAGTGAAATGCAGCATGACGAAGCTGAAAAAATCTTCAGGGATGATTTTCTGTTTATAGAAAGAACAAAAAAGGTTGTTTCAAAACAGGAAATTGATCTGATAGAGCTGAGAATTGAATACAATGTTCTGGCCGAAAAGTATGCGCAGCTGTTAAAAAATGCTGTCAGAATTGCCAGGATGGGAGATAAGGCTCAGAAAAAGCTTATCAGAATCAAGGAAAAGCTGGATTCAGGCTCTCAGTCAGAATAATGTGCTGCCGGAGGCATGCACCGGGTCTTTTGTGCAGCCGGCAGGATCATCCGCCGGTTGCATCTCAGCCTGTCTTTTTATGAATCTCTCTGTGAGATGCACCCTGCCTGAAACGGCAGGAAGTTAATTATTCTTCAATTGAGGATCTGCCGGCTGACCATGGAAAAGAACTCAGCACCGGCACACCTGATTACGGCAGGTCAGTAAAATGGTTATGCGCACCTGATCAGCCCGCTCACTGTTCATCTGCCCCCAGTCAGTTCACCCTCTGATCAAATGTACGGCAAAAAATGGTGCAGCGATTTCTTAAGCACTGCCTGCATGAGGCTTCAAACCTCAGCGGTGACACCTGAATCCGCTTTTAAACCTGCATAATGCCGGAGGTGGTTTTCTTATCAGCCGGTTGGCTGCGGGTGACACATACCGTATATGTGATCCGGAATATCAGTTGCGGGGGAACCTGTGGCTTGCGGAAGTGATATAATCAGTATACATTCATATTTATTCCTGAAAGTTTTTTAGTTAAAATGTCTCTTAAACACCTGTTACCCGCTCTGATAATATTTGCCGTGTTCTGCGGAACTGCAGAGGGGCAGGATTATGAGCAGGAAAAAACGGATCCCGATATTCTGTATGTGAAGAATATCACTTTCATCCTTACCATAGACAGCCTCTCTGTTCTGATCAAAGATGAACTTGAGAAGGCAGAGCTTTACTTCAGAACTTATGATTCATTAACCACCCTGGCAGAAGCTGAAACAGATTCTGTGAAGTACGGGATCATTTCGGCAGCGCTTGATTCACTTTCACTTGATGCCGAAGACAATTTTCTGCTGCTCCAGGAGCTTCAGACCGGGCTTTCTGATGCAATTGAATCATCAGGTCTTTCAGATGAAGACCTGCTTGAATTCTCTCCTCATTACCGTATGATGAATCTGAAAATGGCTCTTCTGGGACTTGATATTCTCGGGCAGGTAACCATGCAGGAAAAAACAAAAACGGGATCATCACCGGGAAGAGCTGCAAACCGTGATGATAACGCCGCCAAACCTGATAAAGACGAGCTTTTTAAATTGCTCTCCGAAAAAGCCAAAGCTGAACCGACCGGTGAAGGTGTTGCTGACGGCAAAAAGGGGAAGGTTGATCTGAACAGCAGCAGTCTTGCAAAAGCGGCTGATTATCTGAAGGCAGAGAAATTAATTCTGGCGGGAGGCAGGCTTCTTAAAGAAGAAGATGTTGCAGCTCTTGACAATCAGGATGCCAAAAATCTGATTATGACAATACTGGCAGCGAGAGGCAAAATTTTCAGAGACTCTGTTTATCAGGAATTTTTTTCCGCGAAGAAGTGGTATAAACCGGTTAAGGAAACCGTTTATAACATCCTTAAAAAAGACGATATCATGAACATCCGGTTTCTTTCAGTGAATTTTGAGATTGAATACTGATCAGGAATGCATCTCTTTGTTCAGGCATTCGCCCAGTCCTCAATCAGCGCCTTCTCCCCCCTTAACAACAAAAAATAATTCATTCGGGATCTCAAAGGAGCTGTATTTCCATCCGCGGGAATCCATAACCTTTCTGAATGCGGCTCCGTAAAACTCATTCATTCCCTTCTTTTTACCCGTGAGGGAACGGGTCGGGAAAGAGACCACAAGATATTCAAAATCAAGACGGTCAAGTATTTCGCCTGTAACCCCTTTTTTCTGCTGTTCAAGGCAGGGGAGGGTTTTCAGCAGGAATATATACTGCGAAGAAAAAACAGGGCCGCCGCCTGTTATTGATGAACAGAGATAGCTGCCTGGAAATCCCGTTTTCACAAAGAAGCTCTCAAAAGCACCGGTGAGGTTGCTGTCAATATCAGTGCCTGTGTAAATTGTCTTGCCATCCGGAAAAAGCAGCGGGAAGGCGAAGGGGTTAAGTCCGCAGGCAAGATCATGAACACGATTAAAGGGTGTGCCTGTCAGCCTGAGAATGTTATCTCTCACGGCATCATAATAAGGCAGCCGTTCTGAGGTTGAAGAATGCATCATAAGGAGAAGGTTTATCTTCTCAGAGATGTTTAACGGGCTGATTTCTGAGATCAGTTCATTTATCTTCTGATAGTTTATGCTCCCTGAATAAGCGGCATACACCTGATGAAGTTTGGTCTTGACATACTTTTCGATATCGGCCGATTTTTTAAAGCGCTTTCCGCCTTCATGGATCAGAGAGTTCACAACACCGGGATCAACATTTTTATATTTTTTTGATGACGTTACAGACTTGAAAATCTGCTCTTCGGCCGGTTTATCCAAGCGCGCCGCCCCTTATCTTATCAATCAGGCGGGTGTAAAACCTGATATTGTGTATTGATGCCAGCCTTGCCGAAACAGGATCGCCTGTGTTGAAAAGGTGATTCACATAACCGCGTGAAAACCGGGTGCAGGTGAGGCAGTCGCACCCCTCTTCAACAGGAGCAGGATCCTTCATATATTTCTCATCACCAATATAGACATAATCGTAGAAATTGCCTTTTTGCAGTGAATTGCCATTGAAAACATAAAGTCGTTTATGGCGGGCATCACGGGTGGGGATCACGCAGTCAAATATATCATAACCCATTTTATATGCATCAGCCAGATTTTCAGGTTTGCCGATGCCAAGCCCGTGGGTGGGGAATTCTTCGGGGATCAGATCCGCAACAACCCGTACAGCATCTATAAGGGTGCCGTTGTCATTAATGGGCCAGCCCCCGAACCCGTAGCCGTCAAACCCGATGCTGAGAAGTTCTTCTGCGCATCTTTTGCGGAGATCAGGGTGATCACCCCCCTGTACAATTGCAAATAAAAGAGGCTTCCTGTTTTTATCCTTAAAAGTGGCGGTCAGCTTGTTATACTCTTTTTTACACCTTTTGGCCCAGTCAATTGTAAGCCTCACACTTTCTTCATGAACATCATAGGGTGCGGAAGGGTGAGTGCAGTAATCAAGGCAGTAGATTATATCAGCCCCGAGCTTAAGCTGAATCTGGATACATTTTTCGGGAGTGAGCTCACGCTTTTTATCTTCACCGTCAAGCTTATAGGTGAACCCGTTTTTTGAGATGGCTCCCGAGCCGCCCGAGTTAATAAAAGAATACACCTGAAATCCGCCTGAATCTGAGAGCACCGGTTTATCCCATGAAATAAACTCATGAATTCTGCCGGCATTTTTGATGGTTGAAAGTCCCGGTTTGCTCTGAAGGTGAATTGTGTTGACGACAATGCCTTCAACCCCGCAGGCATCAAGATCATTTGTATCAAGCGATTTCACAAAGCCGCGTGTGGCATCAGGAAAAAATACCGGAAATGTAAGTTCACCCGAGAGGGTTCTGAGTGAATTAATCCTGTTCTTCCTCATCACTCTCCTCTTCTGTGAATTTCGGGTTGCTACCTGATATCACCACGGTAATTTCACCTTTGGGCTGGTGCTTTTTGTAATGATCAATCAGTGCGGCAAGATTATTTCTGTTAATTTCTTCAAACTTTTTTGTCAGTTCAATGCAGACGCATGCAATTCTGTTCCCGAGAACCTCTTTTGCGGCCTCAAGACTTTTCACCAGCCTGAATTTTGACTCAAAAAATATCACCGAGTGGGGCAGTTCCTTCTCTGCTTCAAAAAAGCGCCTCAGCTGACCCGGTTTCCTTGGGGGGAATCCCTTAAATGTGAATGATGAAAAGGGAAGTCCCGATGCAATCAGTGCCGTGACAGGAGCGCTTGCACCCGGCAGCACTTCAATTTCAATTCCCTGCTCACGCGCTTTTGATACAAGCCTGTAACCGGGATCACTCACACCGGGTGTGCCCGCATCGGTGAGCAGTGCAACCGACTGCCCGCTTTTAATCCTCTCTATAACATAACCGCTCATCTTTTCTTCGTTCTGATCACGGTATGAATAGATCTTTGAGGGGTAGGGAATATCAAGTTTCTGAAGAAGTGTTTTTGTAACACGCGTATCCTCGCTGGCAATTTCGTCAACTTTTTTCAACACCCTGAGTGCCCGCAGTGTTATATCTTCCATGTTACCTATAGGTGTTGAGATTATGTAAAGTTTACTCATATGCAGGACTCAGGACACAGGAAACAGGAAAGCAGGAAACAGGAAACAGGAGAACAAGACTCAGGAGAACAGGAAAATGTGACCCGCGAACAACGAACAACGAACAACGAACAACGAACAACGAACAACGAACCCGAATCATTTCTCCACCACCACGGTTATTTCATTATCAAACTCAACATAGTGAAGTTTCCAGCCGAGGCGGGCGCAGTTTTCCTTTATTCCGCTTTCGTGAACCCCCAGGATATCAGTTTTTTTATCGACGAGATTTATAGTGGGGAATGAAATTGCCACTTTGGGGGAATTGACATGCTCAACCACATGCCAGCCCGCTCCCCTCAGCCTGTGTTCAAGGCAGTAATACATCTTAAACAAATATGCCACGTCGGTTCTTATATCAGGCGGATTTGTATAAATATCTCGCACGGATGCCAGTTGTTTAACTCCTTCAAGATCAAAGTAATAGTTTATGAGATCAACAAAAGCTGAGTTTACATCATAAGCGTAATATAAAACTGATTTTGGCAGCCCCATCCACCTGAAAGAAAGGGGATTAAATGCGCAGGCAAGATCTGTCACAGATTCAGGCCGGCCGGTCACCGAAAAAATCTTTTCATAATACTCTTCAAGCAGGGAGTTTCTTTCCCTTGTTGAAGAATGAACGGAGAAGATACTTTTGCAGACCTCGCGGATCTGTTCATCATCACCCGAATTAAATGCGGTTTTGAGCTGCTCTTTTGCCTTCCTGAAATCGGGCTCGCCAAGGTACTCGGCTCTTATCCTGTGCAGTTTTTTCTTTGCCACTTCCTCGGTTGCCTTAAGGTTTTTATGCCTCCCGAACTCAGTGATATAAACATCCCTGATGGTCTCGGGCAAAATCACCTTGTATTTTTTAGATGCAACTGTTTTCGCAATTATCTGCTCAAGCTTTTCGGAATCTGTCATAAGTCGTTTATATCTTTCCGCCAGTCAACTTTAAGTTTTCTCGGATCATAATCTTCATCCTCATCCTCGTTTTCCCAGTCATATTTTCTTTCGGGCGGATCGGAATTCCTGAAAACATGAGCGGCAAGCACTCCGGAGAGTCCGCCAAACAGATGTCCCTCCCATGAAACTCCCACTGAAAGGGGCAGCAGACCCCAGACAAGACTGCCGTAAAAGAAAACCACAAGCAGGGCAATTGCCACCGACTTAACGTCTTTTCTGAACACCCCGCTGAAAAAAAGAAAAGCGGCAAAGCCGTATATAATTCCGCTGGCGCCTATGTGATAAGAGTTTGATCTTGCAAAGAGCCAGACAAAAATTCCGCTCAGAAAATAAACCAGGAAAAACATCGGGAAAGCCGAATTCCTGTAAAAGTAAAATGTGGTTATTCCCATAACAAGCAGGGGCAGCGTGTTTGAAGTGAGATGCCCGATGTTTGAATGGATGAGCGGATAAAAAAGGATGCCGGTCAAGCCTGATGAAGTTCTCGGGAGCACCCCCAGTCTGAAGAGATCAAGCCCTGTAAGACGGCCTATAAAAAAGATGACCCATAGTATGACCACAAAAAGCACAGGGTAAGTAAGGGCATCGCTCAGTTTCTTTATGGTAGTGGTGAACATCTGCTAAAATATTTTTACAAAAGAATTTGCCGCCCGGCAAACAAAAGATTTTCTAAAATAAATAAATGATTAAATTAATTTACGAATATATAATTTTAGTTTTTTTAATCACCCTGCTGCTTACTCAATTTATTTATGTGGTATGCATAAAAAGAAAATCACGTACATACTGGTTCCTGTTATCATCTTTGCGGCGCTTTTTTCGGTAGCTGCCCTTGCTGAACTTTTTGTGCTTGACTCCGCAAAGATAGGACAAATGCTGCACGGTAATTATCTGATAGTAATTACCGGTACATTATTATGGCTTATTGCGGGCTGGGTGATCAACCGGCTTATTAATTATTTTCTGTGGGACGGGCTGATTGAAAAGATAACGGGGCAGAAGATACCAAGGCTTATCAGAAATGTTTCTTCATTTATTCTGCTTATCCTTACTCTTTCGGCAATAATGGGGTTCATTTTTGAACTGCCGCTTACGGGCCTGTTTGCCACATCAGGGGTTCTGGGTCTGGTGCTCGGTTTTGCGCTTCAGAAAATGATTGCCGATTTCTTCACCGGCATTGCGGTGAATATTGACAAGCCTTACATCATCGGTGACTGGGTGATTATCCATAACCGCGACTACAGTGCGGTGGGCGAGGTTATGGAAGTTAACTGGAGAACAACCAGACTCAGAACCGAGGAAAACAACTATGTCATAATACCTAACAGCACAATCGGGATTTCAACGCTGACCAACTATCACAAAAAGGATGAGAACTCCCGTTTCGAGTTTGTTCTCTGCCTTGATCATGAAGTGCCTGTTGAGCGTGCCAAAAGGGTGATTTTTGGCGGTATATACGCAGTGCTGGGAACTCACGGACTTCTGAAAAAGCCTGAACCTGAAGTGCTTCTGTTCGGTATATCAAGAACAGGAATTGATTACAAAGTGAGATACTGGATTAAGCCGTGGATCAAAAACCAGTCATCACCGGCCAAATCAATGGATCTGCTTCAGCAGAGTATTGCTCACCACCTTAGTGAAGCGGGCATAGCGTTTGCATATCCCAAATCTGAGGTTTATTATCAGCCGCTGGGCAAAAGAAATCTTGATGCGGGCACACCTGAAGACAGGGTGAAACTTCTCAGGAGGATAGAGATTTTCCATCCGCTTGATGATGAAGAGATCTCTCTGCTTGCCGGAGCCATGCAACAGCGGTTTTTTGAAAAAGGGGAATATGTTATCAGGCAGCATGAAGTGGGGCAGTCAATGTATGTTGTTTTTGAAGGGTGCCTTGAGGTCTGCATAAAAGCCGACGAAACAGAGAAGGAAAAAGTTGTTGCAAAGCTGATACCGGGGCAGTTCCTCGGGGAAATGTCGATGCTTACCGGTGATAAGAGAGCAGCAAGCGTAAGGGCTGAGACAGATTCAGTTCTTTTTGAAATCACGCACCTGCATGTAAAACCGGTGTTTGAACAGAGGCCTGAACTTCTTTCTGTACTTGCGGATGCCGTTGCAAAAAGGAGGATTCAGCTGACCGAGGCCGCTTCCAATCTGAGCGACAAAGAAAAACATGAAAAAGCAAAAAATCTTTCGGAACAGATTTTTGCAAAGATGAATTCATTCTTTAAAATAGTTTTCCATTAAATAATTTCCGGGATTCTGAGTTAATATGAAAATAGGATTTGCCGGCACAGGCGCCATGGGTAACCCGATGGCCCAGAGACTGCTGAGTGCGGGGCACGAACTTTATGTGTATAACAGGACAAGAGAAAAAACAGCCGGGCTTGAACGGGCGGGTGCAGTTGTTTCAGATTCACCTGCAGAGGCTGCATCTGAGGCTGATATCGTTTTTTCAATGGTGACAAATAATGAGGCATTAACTGAGACAGCTCTTGGTGAGAGAGGAATACTCTCTTCACTTAAGGCCGGAGCAACACATATAGACTGCAGCACGGTGCTCCCGGCTCTGACCACACAACTATATAATGATTATAAAAATGCGGGCAGGAATTTTATTCACGCACCAGTGCTTGGCAGTATTCCCCAGGCAACCGAGGGTTCGCTGCTGATTTTCCCGGGAGGCGATAAAGAGGTGATTGAGAAGCTGATACCCGTTCTTAATCTTCTCTCAAAAAAAATATGGGTGTTTGATGCACCGGCAAAATCATCGGCAATGAAAATTGCTCTTAATTCAATAATTGCCGGCACAATAACTATGCTTTCGCAGAGCATGACAATGGTTCAGAAATCAGGGATGCAGGGAGAAACCTTCCTTGAAATTCTTTCTCATTCCGTTCTTAATTCGCAGACAATGCAGTTTAAGGGCAAAACCATTCTTGAGGATAATTTTGAGCCGAGATTCACGGTTGAGAACCTTCTCAAAGATGCCGTTTATATGAAGGAGGCCGCAGGGGATGCGGGGGCCAGGAGTGATCTTGCCGAACTGACAATCAGGCTTCTTAAAGAGGCTGTTGATTTTGGGGTGGGGCATGAGGATTATTCAGCTCTGGTGAAAATTTTTATGGCGGGGAATAAACAGACCCCCTGATGATTCCGCCTTGTTGCCGCGCGGTCTTAAAAAAATCATCCTGACCGGAATTATTCGGAATAAAACCTTGTTATAAGCGTTCACTCCCGCAAGAGTGTCTTTCCGGCTAACTTATTCAGATATATCATTTTATGAAAATTATTCGGCTGCTTTCCGGAGTTTTCATGAACTATTGTGTGCCGCCTGCCGTTAATAAGTTATAAGACCGAATTTTATATCACAATTTGACACAATGAGTAAAAAAGCTTTAATAATAGGTTCCGGATTAGGCGGGTTATCAACCGCACTCAGACTTTCAGACAAAGGTTACAAAGTAACCATACTTGAAAAGCACACAACGCCGGGCGGCAGACTGAACAGACTGGAAATGGATGGTTTCACCTTTGATGTGGGCCCTTCCTTTATGAGCATGACGTATGAACTTGATGAGTTATTTGCTTCAGTCGGAATGAAATCACCTGTGGAACTGGAAGAACTTGAACCTTTATATCAGGTTTTTTTCAGGCAGCATGAAAGACCATTCAGGATTTTTAAGGATCTTAAACTTCTTGAAAAAGAGTTCGCGGGGATTGAACCGAATCTTGCCGAAAAGGCGGAAAAATATCTTCAGCGCGCAGGCCAGTTCTGGCATGACACCGAAGACAAGGTTGTAAAAACAAACTTTGATAATAAACTTGAATATATATTAAAACTGACAAGGGTTCCGCTTAAACATCTTCCTTATCTTTTCAGGACGATGTGGACCGAGGTTGAGAAAACATTTGACAGTGAAGAAGTGAAAGTGATCTTCTCACTGGTGGCTTTCTTCCTGGGCTCAACCCCTTTCCAGACCCCGGCAATTTATTCTCTTCTCAATTACACAGAGATGAGGCACAACGGTTACTGGAAAGTTAAAGGGGGAATGTACAGGCTTGTTGTTGAAATGATGAAAATTCTTGAAGCAAAAGGAGTGGAGATAAAATATCAGACCGAGGTTACAGGCGTCAGGAACAGCAACGGGTCAGTTGTTTCGGTGGTTGATAATCACGGCAATACATGGGATGCAGATATTTTTATCTCCAACTCCGATGCTGCGGCTTTCAGAGGCGGTATCCTTAAACGCCCTGCATTCAGGGAAGAAAAACTTGACAAAATGCACTGGACCCTCGCGCCGTTCACATTTTATTTGGGCGTAAAGGGGAACATACCCGTGCTTGAGCATCACAACTATTTTCTCGGGGATAATTTCAGAGGATATGCCGATACCATTTTTACATCAGAAATTGCCCCGCAGAAACCATACTATTATGTGAATGTGTCATCAAAATCAGACCCCTCATGCGCTCCTGAGGGATGTGAAAATATTTTTGTTCTCTGCCCCGTGCCTGATCTCAGATATAAAAAAGACTGGTCAGACAGGGAGGAACTTGCTGATAATATAATAAGTGATCTTTCAGAAAGAACAGGATTTGATATCAGATCAAATATCATCTGCAAGAAGATCATGGATCCCGTTGACTGGCAGAATGCATTCAACCTTTACAAAGGCTCAGGGCTCGGCCTTGCGCATGATATGGATCAGGTTGGCGCTTTCAGGCCAAAGAACAAAGATGAAGAATTTAATAACTTGTATTATGTTGGTGCCTCAACAACTCCGGGCACCGGATTGCCGATGGTTATAATAAGCTCACGTTTAGTAACAGAAAGAATCCTGGAGGATCATGGAACTGTATAACATAACATGCTCGGAAATGAGCAAGCTGCTTACAAAGCGCTACAGTACCTCGTTTAGTCTTGGTATACGAGCCTTTGATAAAAAATACCGCGACCCAATATATTCCATATATGCCTATGTGCGGGTGGCAGATGAAATTGTGGATACTTTCCACGGATTCGATAAACTCAGCCTTCTTAAGGAATTCCGGAAGGATACCTACAGGGCAATAAAAACATGTGTCTCAACAAATCCTGTTCTGCATGCCTTTCAGGAGGTGGTTAACAGATATAATGTTGATATTGAGTTCATTGACGCATTTCTTGACAGTATGGAGATGGATCTCTATAACGGGTACTATGAGCAGACCAGCTATGATAAATATATCTATGGTTCGGCAGAGGTTGTGGGGCTTATGTGCCTCAGGGTGTTCGTGAACGGTGATCAGTCAGAGTTCGATAAACTGAGAGAATCGGCAAGAGCATTGGGTTCAGCCTTCCAGAAAGTTAATTTTCTGAGAGATATAAGATCAGATATTGAAGAGAGAGGAAGAATTTATCTTCCCGGAGTGAATAAAGTAGCCGGCATTGATGATATAAACAAGGCGATTCTTGAAGAAAGCATCGAAAATGAATTTGCCATTGCACTTGAAGGAATCAGACAACTTCCGCAGGGTGTGAGGCTTGGTGTATACTCGGCTTACTCATATTACTTAAATTTATTTAACAGAATCAGAGCTTCTAATGTGGAGGTTCTGCTTAAAAAGAGAGTGAGAGTTCCCAACTGGAAAAAACTTATTCTCCTGAGCAAATCAATTATTGAGGTTAAAATATTAAAGACGTGTTAAGAGTACTTTCATTTTTCTTTTTACTTTTCCCTGCTTTCTTAAGTGCTAAAAACAACTTTTTTATAGCAGAGGTCGATTCATCAGCCAAAGAGTTCATCCGCAAGCTTTTTTATGCGGGTGTTGAGGATGAGAAAAAAGCACAGGAGCTGTACAATCTCCTTACAGGTAAATACAAGGCTGAGGTTAAGGCTCAGGATCCGTTCATTTACGGATATCTGGGAGCCAGCGAAACCCTGCTTGCCAAGCATCATGCAAACCCGTTTAAAAAAGTTGATTATCTGACCGATGGTCTTGAGAAACTTGCTTTCGCAATCGGAAAAAAGCCGAGATCGCTTGAACTGAGATTTGTCAGATATTCCATTATCCATTATCTCCCCTTCTTTTTTAATTACTCCACTGAGAGAGATGCGGATGTTGAAATGATATACACCCTTCTGCTTCAGAAAGATTATTCTGAGCTTGACAGAAGCGTTCAGAAAGGCATTGTTGAGTTTGTTATTGAAACCGACAGGCTTTCAAAAGATAAAAACGAAAATCTCCGCAGGCTTCTCGTTAATCTTGCAAAGATATGAGTGAATATTTACTGATCAATCTGGGGACGATCCTTGTCCCCTTTTTGCTTTCATTCGAGAAAAAGCTTTCCTTTTATAAAAAATTCAGATTTGTTGCCCTTTCAATTTTAACTGTTTCTCCCGCTTTTATTATCTGGGATCATATTGCAACCGTGAGAGGTGACTGGGGTTTTTCACCCGAATACCTGCTCGGGGTTTACTTTTTTGATCTTCCTCTTGAAGAGGTTCTTTTTTTTGTTACAGTTCCGTTCTCCTGCCTTTTTATTTATGAGACTGTGAGTTTTTACATCCGTGAGAGGGAGCTGAATATCTATAAATACAGTTTTCTTGTGCCGGGGGTTTTCTTCATCGCCCTCTCAGTTATATTCCGTGATCAGTATTACACTTCAACAGTCACCGCGTTTTCAGGTATCTTCCTGATTGCCGGTGAATTTTTATACCCGCGTCTGTTAAGAGAGAGCAACTACTGGCTGTTTCTGCTCATAACCTATGTCCCTTTTCTGATAGTCAATTATCTCCTTACTTTTCCGCCCATTGTGTGGTACAGCAGCAAGGCAATCTGGGGACCGAGATTTCTGACCATTCCCTGGGAAGATTTTTTTTATTCCTTTTCAATGATTTCATTCTGGTACCTCTTTTATAAAATATACCAGAAGAAAGTGAAATTCGGAAGGCTGTGAAGATGAAAAAAGTCGTGGTTATAGGAGCAGGACTCGGCGGGCTTTCGGCTTCGGCATATCTGGCCGCTGCCGGTTATGATGTCACAGTATATGAAGCTTCATCAACTTACGGCGGTAAAGCGGGGAATATTGCATCAGAGGGATTCAGATTTGACACGGGCCCCTCACTCCTTACAATGCCCTTCGTACTTGAACATCTCTTTGCGGCTGCAGGGAGAAACATCAGTGACTATATAAAAATAAAGCCGCTTGATGTTCTCTGTAAGTACTTCTACCCCGACGGCACCGAGGTAACAGCGTATAATGACCTTCCCAGATTCATTGATGAGATCAGTGAGAAAACCGGTGAGCCCAGGAGAAATTTTGAAAAGTATTTTGCATATTCAAAAAAAATCTATGACCTCACCCATGAACTGTTCCTGTTTAAAAGTTTCAGGGAGGCGGGAACATTTTTTAATGCAAAATCACTTAAAACACTTCTGAATATTTTCCGGATTGACCCTTTCAGAACAATGCATAAGGCCAACGCAGCATTTTTCGGGAATAAGAAAGTGGTTCAGATGTTTGACCGCTACGCCACTTATAACGGATCAGATCCTTACAAGGCACCCGCCACCCTTAATATCATTCAGCATGTTGAATATGCCCTCGGCGGATACACCGCTGATGGGGGGATTCGGGGCATTGCGGAGGGGCTTTATAAACTCTGCCGCGAGCTGGGGGTTAAGTTTGAATTCGGTAAAAGAACAGAAAAAATTCTGCTTGAAAGCAGGCAGGTGAAAGGCATTATTGCCGATGGTAAGCCTGTGAAATCAGATATTGTTGTCACAAATGCAGATGTGTTCTCATCTTACAACAAGCTGCTTGACGGCGTTCATACAAGGGGGAGGAAAAGATATTCGCAGCTTGAACCGTCATCCTCGGCGCTCGTTTTTTACTGGGGTGTTAAAGGAAACAATGAAAAGCTTGAGGGACACAACATACTTTTCACAAAAGATTACTCAGCCGAGTTTAATTCTCTTTTTGAAAAAAGAGAGATATACGCCGATCCCACGGTTTATATCTACATCTCATCAAAATTTAACAAAAGTGATGCTCCCGAAGGCCATGAGAACTGGTTTGTGATGATCAACGCCCCCCACACCGGAGGCAGGACTTCTGTGCCCGACCTTTGCCGGATCAGGGAAAATATCATCGGTAAAATTGAAGAGACCACCGGAATAAAGATCGGTGAGAATATCCTTACCGAGCACGTGCTGACTCCATCTGATATTGAGAATAAGACCGGCAGCACTTTCGGGAGTCTTTACGGAATTTCTTCCAATGACCGGTATGCTGCCTTCCTGCGCCAGGATAATAAATGCCGTGAGATAGAGGGCTTGTATTTCTGCGGTGGCAGCGCACATCCCGGCGGAGGAATACCCCTTGTCATCCTCTCGGGTAAAATTGCATCAGAACTGATTAAGAAGTATGAGGCGGCATAATGATAGAGGCTCAGCATAAGTGGTGGGCAGAAAAAATCTTCAGGCCCTACATCGATTCCCAGTTTAAGAAAAACTTCAACAGCTTCAGCCTGATAAACGAACCACCTGCCGCAGACCCGGCTAAAAGCGTGCTTTTTACCCCCAACCATTTTTCCTGGTGGGACGGCTTCCTGATCCATAAAATTCAGCGTGAGTTTTACCCCGACCGCACTTTTTACATCCTGATGTTAGAAGAGCAGCTTAAGATTTATTACTTCTTTAAATACCTCGGGGCATATTCCATTAAGCTGAATAATCCGAAAGGGATTGTGGAGACCTTTGAATACACCCGGAAAATACTGAAAGAAAAAAAGACATTTGCGGCAATCTATCCGCAGGGTGCCATTGAGCCTTTTGATAAAGAACCGCTCACAATCAAAAAGGGGCTTGAGAAGTTTACACAGGGGTGCGAGAAGCAGACTCAGCTGATCCCCATTGCATTTAAGTTTCAGTTTTACGAAGGAAAGAAGCCCGATATTTATGTCAGGTTTGGTGAAGTGTTTGAGATACCGCATGACAAGAAAGGGCTTGATGATTATTATCAGTACTTTCTTGATAATATAAGATCGGCAGGAGAAGAAGCAACTCAGATGACATCAGCAGGGAGAATTTTTTGATGAGTCCGGCTGAGATCATGTTTGCAGTACTCACGTTTCCTGCAGCGATTTCTTTTGTAGTTGTAATTTACAATTTTTTCACCGCCGATGTCATGAAGAAAAATGACAGGGGTTATTCGTCTCATAAATTCAGAGAATTCCCCGGAATCTCGGTGCTTGTTCCTGCCAGAAACGAAGAGAAAAATATCGGGACGTGCCTAGATTCTCTTACAAGCCTTGATTATCCTGATTATGAAGTCATTGTAATGGATGATAAATCAACCGACAGGACTGCTGAGATTGTTGCGGGCTATGCCGTAAAAGATCCGCGGGTGAAACTTGCCTCAGGTGAAGAGCTTCCTGCCGGCTGGGTCGGCAAGGTATGGGCGTGTCATCAGCTTTCAAAAGCCGCGCGCGGGGAATATCTGATATTCATAGATGCAGATGTCACCTTTGCCCCCGATGCCCTTAAACTTGCGCTTTACAACATTGAAAAAGACAGGCTTGATTTCTTCTCGGTATTCCCGAAGCAGGTGACTCATACTTTTGGCGAAAACATTCTGACTCCCCTCATGCACTGGCTTCTGCTGGCATTCCTGCCTATGCGTAACGTGCTTAACTCGCGCAACCTGAAGTTTGCAGCGGCCAACGGACAGTTTATCATGATGAAGCGGGAGGTTTATAAAGCCATCGGGGGGCATGAGGCTGTGAAGAACCGGGTTGTTGAGGATATGGAACTGGTAAGGCTCGCCAAAAGCAAAGGTTTCAGAACGCTTACCGGGTTTGGCGGTGATCAGATTTTCTGCCGAATGTATGACGGTTATATTGCCTCTCTCCGCGGCTTCTCTAAGAACTTTTTCCCGGGATTCGGGATGCCGGCGCCTGCATTCACAACGATGCTGATATTTTTTAATATCGTGTTTTTTCTTCCTTTTCTCCTCTTTCCGGTTTCACCACTTTTCCTGATCAGTTCGGGGGCGATACTTTTATCGCGTGTGCTTATCAGTTATATTGCGGGCGACAGAATTATCATCAACACACTTATTCATATTGTTCAGATGCCGGTAATGCTTTATACCGGGATCAGATCGGTAATATTCACTAAAAAAGGTAAAAACGTTTGGAAAGACAGAGTTCTGAACCTGTAAAGCGGATAAATTATATTGTTGTTATACTTGCAGTCATGTATGCGGTGGGCGTTGCGGGTCATCTTATTGATGCCACATATAACCTTATGCTGCTGCTGACTCCGTTTACGCTGCTGTTCACAGGGAGCCTCGTGCTCTATGAGATCAGGAAGGATATTAACACTGCTTTCATTAAGTGGATAGTAATCACTTTTGCTTTCACTTTTCTGCTTGAGGTTGCCGGGGTTGCAACAGGACTGATTTTCGGAAGCTACAAATATGGTGACACTCTTGGCCTTAAGCTTTTTGAGGTGCCGCTTATCATTGGGTTTAACTGGACTCTGGTGATACTCGGGGGGATGAAATCGGGTATGAAGCTGAAACTCAACAAGCATCTGCAGGTTCTCCTTGCGGCCGTGTTCACCGTGATGTTCGACTATGTACTTGAGCCGCTCGCCATCAGGTTTGATTACTGGACCTGGGAGGGGGGTGCCATTCCTCTTCAGAACTATATTGCATGGTTCATAATATCATATATATCAGGCTATCTCTATCATTTTTTCAAAGTTAAAGTTGAGAGCAGGGTTCCGCTTTATTATATTCTGTTCCAGCTCCATTTTTTTATATTTATAAACATCGGTTTGAAAGCAGGATTGTAAGATGGGTATTTTAATTGCCGCCGTGATTCTGATTGTATGGGGCAGTCACCTCTTTTACTCGCTGACCTATGTGGATGTATCGCTGTCAAATCCCTTCATGTATCTGCACATGCTGCTTCAGGGTTATTTCTACACGGGATTGTTTATCACCGGACATGACGCTATGCATATGACTATTGCCGGAAGCAATAAAGTGAACAGATTTTTCGGGTATCTTTCATGCTTTCTCTTTGCAGGAATGTCATACAAGAGGCTGGTTAAAAACCATTTCATGCACCACAAACATCCCGGCGAGGAAAAGGACCCCGATTTTAACACAAAATCACAGAACTTTTTTATCTGGTGGGGCACATTTCTTGTAAGATACACCACAATATCACAACTGATTGTGATGGGTGTTCTTTACAATGTGCTTAAACTTCAGTTCAGTGAGCCGGCAATATGGGCATTCTGGGTAATCCCCGCATTTCTCGGCACATTCCAGCTCTTTTATTTCGGCACTTACCTCCCTCACATGAGACCTCATGAGGAGGAAATGAAGCCGCACAATGCCCGTTCGCTGAAGAAAAACCATCTGCTTGCAATGCTAACCTGCTACTTTTTCGGTTATCATTACGAGCATCATGAATCTCCCAGAACTCCGTGGTGGCAGCTTTATAAGCTGAGGCAGTAAATTAGCTGAGCTTTTTGTCTGTGATTATGCAAACACTGCATATATGAAAGCTAAAAAATCGCAAAATGAGGTCTGACCATGAAACTGATTTACCCTTTATTCCTGCTGATGCTTCTTTTTTCCGCATGTAATCAGCAAAAATCCGCATCAGATTCTGATGATAATTCTTCCTCAAAGAACATTACCGTTGAAAATCTCACCCTTTTTGATGCTTCCAGGAACAGGGAAATTCCTGTTGCAGTCTATTCTCCGGAGAAGAACCGGGAAAATGCAGAATTGGTGGTCTTCAGTCATGGTTATGGTGCAAATCTGGGCGGGGGCAACACAGCGTATACATACCTTACTGAGTTTCTTGCTGCGAAAGGGTACTTTGTGGTCAGCATACAGCATGAACTCCCTACAGATTCCCTTCTTCCCATCGGCGGTGAGGTCAGGACAGTGAGAAGGAGCAACTGGGAGCGCGGAGCAAAAAATATTCATTTTGTCATTAACGAGATTAAGAATCGCTATCCGGAATTAAACTATGACAAAATAACGCTGATCGGGCACTCCAACGGGGGAGATAAATCATGCCTCTTTCCGGAGATGTTTCCCGGTGTGGTTAAAAAGATCATCACTCTGGATAACCGGAGAATGCCGCTTCCCAGGAATAAAAAAGTGAGGGTCTGGTCCCTCCGTTCAAGTGATCAGCCTGCCGATGAAGGCGTCCTGCCTGATGAACAGGAAAAGAAGGAGTATGGAATAACGATTGTTATCCTCCCCGATACTCCGCACAACGCCATGGATGACACCGGAACCAAAAAACAAAAGGAAGAGATAAACAAGTATGTTCTTTCTTTTCTGAGGGAACAGAGATAGGGGGTGCAGGAGATTTTTTTATAATTGCAGGTGTGCAAAAGATCCGGTGGATATACCAGTATGAAATATTTTTATCTGATCAGAATCTATGATTTCTTCTGATAAATTAATTTCCCTGCCCGGTCAATGTGTTCTTTTAACTCAACCCGGTTAACTGAATTATAATCAATCAGATCAAATCTGTAAGGCAGGTATGTCTCTTCATTAAGAAATGAGGAAATTTCTAAAATTATATCGGCATTGATTCCGGCCCCTGTCAGCGCTATATCAACATCGCTGCCGTTCCTGTAATTACCTTTTGCCCTGCTGCCAAAAATCAAAGCCTTCTCAATACCTTCATAGCAGGAAAAAATCTCACGGATCTGAATTAGTTCCTCATCTGTAAATCCGAACATATCACATTTTCTCCATTAACTTCTCATACAGTTCAATAAACATGGCAAAATACTTTGTCCTGATATTCTCTGCCGTTTCTTCGGCTTTACTCTCATCATATGTGTGTACAGTCAGATTCCTGGTTTCCAAAGCATTCATCCATACTCTGCCGTCAGAGATGAGACCATATTCAAAGGCCTTCTTGATTGCTTCCCTGGGGGAGTTTATATCTGAAAATCCCTCATCAGTAAGGTAGTCTTTCAATAACTTCCATGAAAGCTCAAAGGTGATTTCAAAAAAATGAATAATTGCTGCATTATCAACCACATCAGGATTGCTTTTATCCTTGTGATCTTTTATTAATTTCAAGGATTTTTCAAAATTTGAAAATCTCTGTTTCCAATTGATGTCATTAATCATATAGATTTATCGCGATTAATTGGAAAAGTAAACTCTTAAATCTACTGAAATTATGCATAAAATATTACAACAGGTTGATAAGGAGCCATGGAGGGCTATATGACGTGGGTTTCAAATTGGCAATGAACCCCTAACAGGTACCTGATTGAGAGATACCGGGATATTAAATCTCTGCAGGTTACCACCTTGTGCAAAGGGAATTATTAATCTTTTGCGCTTAAAATTAATCATGTATAAAATTAACCGGCTCCCGATTTATGGACAGTTTTATGTTCGTTAAAGGATTTAATATTTTTGAAATTATCAAAGATGAGATTTTTATGGATGACCTTTTTCAGAACAGGTTCAAAATCAGAAGTGCCAGGCTTCAAAACTGGAATTACAATTCAGCTGCTGTCTATTTTATTACAATTTGTACAAAAGAAAGAATGCCTTTTTTGGGACACATTGAAAATGAAAAGGTGATTCTAACCGAGGTGGGAAAGTTTGCAGCCGATGAATGGCAAAGAACTCCTGAGATCCGGTATGATATGAATATAAGTCTGGGTGAGTATATTGTAATGCCGGATCATTTTCACTCGATAATATTCATTAAAGAAAACGAATTTAACTCTGAATTCGGATCAATTAAACAGAATAAGGATAATGGCAATAAGTTTTCACCACAGAGAAAAAATCTTCCTTCGATAATAAGGGGTTTCAAATCTGCTGTCACATCTTTCTCAAAGACAAAAGGTATTGAATTTGGCTGGCAGTCACGGTATTGGGAACACATGATCAGAACCGAAGAGGAATTGCAAACAATTTCACAATACATTATTAACAACCCCTCAAATTATGGCGGAAAGAATAATCCTTTAAGACAAAACGATTGATGGTCATCTGTAGAGACGCAATGCTTGCGTCTCTGCAATAATCTGGTGAGAAGGATTTTGTAACAGGACCTGTGAATCCTGATTAAAGGAAGGGCAAAGTTCAATTTTGGGCGGGATTAATGATTTTATGAACATGTACAGCACAAGAGACGCAAGCATTGCGTCTCTACAATAATCTGGTGAGAAGGATTTTGTAACAGGACCTGTGAATCCTGATTAAAGGAAGGGCAAAATTCAATTTTGGGCGGGATTAATGATTTTATGAACATGTACAGCACAAGAGACGCAAGCATTGCGTCTCTACAG
>JABWCA010000164.1 GCA_013359345.1 Ignavibacteriaceae bacterium | reverse complement strand
TGGCAGGAAGTTGAATTTGCCGAACGTTATCATCTTCAGGTTGCAACAGATGCAGGATTTTCAAATATTGTTATTGATGAAAATAACCTGCCGCTTCCCTCATTTCAGGCATCATCACTTGCACCCCTCACTACATATCACTGGCGTGTTAAATCCAGGAATACATCAGGTGAGAGTGCCTGGAGCCAGACATCTGTTTTCAGAACGATAGGGCAGCCGTTTCAGACGGTTCTTGTTTCACCCCGTAATGATTCTGTTGTTACAGGTACAGTAAAAGCAGTCTGGCGCAAACCCGCCGAGATGACGGAAACCATTCTTGGCTATCATATTCAGGTATCAGCATTTCAGGATTTCTCCACTCTGGCATTTGAAAATCAGAGTGTGACGGATACATCTGTGAACCTCAGTAATCTCAATTTTGATACACGTTACTACTGGAGGGTGAGGGCGCGTAATGAAGTTAATTTCGGGAGCTGGAGCCAGGTCTGGAGTTTCAGGACGATTATCCAAACACCCGATGCAACTGTTCTCTTCAGGCCGTCAGACTTCACAGAGGGGTTGTTAAATCCAGTGACACTGGTATGGCGGAGAACTCCCCGTGCGGCATCATATACTCTGGAAGTCTCGGAAAATAACTTTGCCAGCCTTATCCATTCTGCTGCGGGTCTCACAGATACCAGCCGGGCAGTATCAGTTCTTCAGCCGGGCAGAACATATCAATGGAGAGTAAAAGCTCATAATGACGGCGGTGTAAGTGTCTCTTCTGCATTCCGGTTCAATACACTGCCGATGCCCGGAACAGTCACACTTAATTCTCCGCAAAATAATGCAGTGAATACGGAGTTTGCAAGCCTCACTCTCAGATGGCTGAGGCAGCCGGTGATTCTTGGGAACACACCCAAATATGATCTTCAGATTGCGACCGACCAGTCTTTCAGTAATTTATTCACGGATCAGAGTGATCTTAATGATTCGATGAGGACTGTACAGGGATTGGAACCGCTAAGAACATACTATTGGCGTGTAAGAGCAAAGAACGCGGCAGGCACGGGTGCCTGGAGCAGTGTGAGATCATTCCAGACAAAAAATGCCCCTCCGGATATTGTTGCCCTGCTCTCACCTGCAAATAATTCAAAGGGACTTGACAGAAACGTATCTCTGAAATGGAGTAAAAGAGTCCGGGCAGAACAGTACAGAGTACAGGTTTCACAGCTCCCGGGATTTAACGGACTGATCAAAATTGATACTGTAATTACTGACACAACAGTTTTAATCTCTTTATCTGATCTCTATAAAGATCACTTCTGGAGAGTAAAAGCTATAAATGTGATTGGAGAGAGTGACTGGAGCCAGGCATTCAGCTTTAAGACAAAAGGTGTTGCTCTGGCGCCAAATCTGGTTACTCCGGTGAACAATGCTATAAACCAGGGACCTTCCCAGATCAGATTTGTGTGGAACCGGGCAGGCGAGCAGATTGAGCAGATTCAGAATTACCGTCTGCAGGTCTCATCCGTACCCACATTTGAAAATGATTCTCTTTTTGTTAATCATGTTACAACCGACACTTTTTCAACCCACTTTTCATTCCCCCGTCAGAAAACATTTTACTGGAGGGTAAGAGCAACAAATGAGAATGGGGATGGAGAGTGGAGTGATGTATTTAAGTTGAGAACAACCCCTCTTTCCGCGCCGGGTGTTACCACACTTTCTGCGCCGGTTAATACCGAAAAAGGTGTGGATTTGCCTGTTACTTTAAGATGGCGTGATACTCCCGCTGCCGATTTCTATATTCTTCAGGTCTCAACTGATTCTTTATTTAATTTTAACGTCTATGCGAATAGTGATCTGAGTGACACTTTTCAGACAGTTAACAATCTCTCAGGTTTAACAAAATATTACTGGAAAGTTGCCGCGTGGAATACCCTGGGAGGAGGAGCAAATAATTTCAGTCCCGTTTATAGTTTTACCACCGTAGGAAATCCCTTTGCAGCAACCCTCTCCGAACCGGCTCAGTACTCTGTGAATGTGGCAGTTGACAGTGTTGTGTTCAAGTGGAATAAACCGGGAGAGAGAACTGAAGAGATAAGACGTTATGATCTTCAGGTTTCAACCGACTCAACATTTCAGACTTTATCCATAAGTCTTGCCTCCGTGCAGGATACTTTCAGAGTGATCAGCGGTCTGAGCATGCAGAGAAAGTATTTCTGGCGGGTGAGGGCTGTTAATAATTCAGGTAACGGAGACTGGAGCAATGTTTATTCTTTCACGACTGGATTATTTGCCCCTGCAAAACCTGTACTGGCTCTCCCTGCAAATAACGGAGGTCCCGTCTGGCGGCCTGTATTGTTCGTCTGGAACAGATCAGACGGTGCATCGCATTACAGGATCCAGCTTTCAATAAATGATTCTCTCTTCAGGAACATCTACCCCAATGAATTTGAATTTGATGTTGAGAACATATACGACACAGTGTATCCGAGAGCATTTCTGACAAGAAACGGGACAGACTACTTCTGGAGGGTAAAAGCATATAATGCTGCAGGCGAAAGTGACTGGTCACAATTTTACAGTTTCAGGAGTGCGGGAGGACCGGGAACAGTAACCCTGTATTCACCCGCTGAAAATGAGAATAACGTACCGTTAAACAGTGTCCCGTTCGCATGGTCATTTTCGGGAAATGTTCTGCCGGATCTGACTACTTATTATGCGACTGAGTTTTATACACACCCGGATCTGAGCTTTTTCAACCGCGTTTACCCCACAGCTCCGCATACAAATCCGGAAGATACGACTCGCATGGTTTCCAATTTAAGGCCAGGAACAACATACTGGTGGCGCGTAGAGTCATATAATTATGCAAGCTCGGGTGGTTTCAGTGCTGTGAGAAGATTCACAACAGTTTTTACTGCTGTGCCAACAGTTCCGCAGCTTGTATCGCCGATAAATAACCAGATTGCTATCCAGCCCCCGCCGCAGTTTAAATTCAGGCGTGCTGAACAGGCCTCACAATACTTTGCGCAGGTTTCAAAAGATTCACTGTTTAATGACTTGGTTTACTATGGTGATCTTTCGTCAACTGACACATCATTTACGATTAATAATCTTGAGCCTTACATTACATATTTCTGGCGTGTTAAATCATTTAACGGGCTGGGAGAAAGTAACTGGAGTGAAGTAAGAAGATTCAAAACATACGGATTGCCTTATCTGAATAATCCGGTCATCCCTGAAAATAACGCTGTTGATCAGCCGGTTAATGGTCTGAAGTTTGCATGGCGAAAGGCAGGAGAAAGAATTGAGGCAATCTTTAATTACAGACTTCAGATAGCCACTGATTCAAATTTTGTGAATCTGTTTTACGATGATCAGACACTTACTGACACAAGTAAAATTATTAACGGGCTGAGCGGGGGAACGAGATATTACTGGCGTGTGAATGCGAAAAATCAGATTGGCTGGGGTGAGTGGAGTCCCTATTTTTCATTTGAAACCATAAGACCTGTCACAGTTACTTCACCGAACGGAGGTGAACTTCTCGGCCGGACTAAAAATGCGATAATACGCTGGACCGGTTCTCCATCGGTGCCTGTAAATATTGAGCTGACAACAAATGCAGGGGGCACATGGCAGACAATTGCATCAAATTATTCTTCGGCGGATATGTCTTACAACTGGCAGGTTCCTGATATCAGTGCAAATCAATGCAGGATAAGGATAAACTATGTGCAGCAAGGGTTTATTGCTGATGAATCAGACAATCTTTTCTCAATTGTTGATTACAAACCCGAGCTTCTTGCATGGGATCTGCTTTTTTATCCTGAGTCGGGACAGCCATATCAGGGATTCACTTATTATATTAAATACAAAAGTGCTGAAAATAAACCACCGGCGGCGGGTTATCCGAGAGTGGAGATATTCCTGAATAATTCACTGCATTCAACCGTAACTCTTAATGATCAGCAATCGGGAAATAATGATTATACAGACGGTAAATTATTTTTTAATGTAAACACATTCTTTAATCTTGGAAATTATAAAATCCGGTTTACTGCGGTTGATATTGACGGAGATACCGCTGTGGCATATCCCGACCCCGCAAACCTGGTTAACGGACCTGTGATAGAACAATTTTCTTATGATCTGGCAGCAGATCCGGCGGCAGCCGTATCGCCTTCTTCTTTTCTTGAAGCCGGCCAATTATTTAATGTAAATGGATTTATCCGGAATACAACATTATTCACAGTTCAAAATGTCAATGTTCAGTTTAAGATTCTGCGACAGGACGGCACAGTTTATCAGGAGGTGAGAACAAACGAGCCCCTTATTCCGGCAAATTCTTTCAGGACAACTGCTGTGTTTTTGATAGTCAACGACCCGGGTACATATCTGCTGAAATTCACAGTTGATCCGGATAATACCATAGCTGAAAAAGATGAGAATAATAATTCTCATACCCAAACTATTATTATCGGTAATCCCTCAAGCTCTGTTACGATGTCAAGCCAGACCAACAACACAAACGGAACCAATTATAATCCCTCAACGGTTTCCGGTCAGTCAGGCTATAACCTTGGCGGACTGTCACAAAGCGGAAATACAGTAGGAGTAAGCGGCGGAACTGTAAAGGTTACGATCAACGGTGTTGATTACAGCGGCAGAACGCAATCAGACGGCTCATACAATATACCGGTACCCGGTTTAACAGCGGGTACCTATAATGCGGTAACTGAGGTAACAGACGGTGTTCTTACCAGCACATCAAATTCAGTTCTGAATATTTCCTCTTACCAGGCTCCTCCCGGTCAGAGCGACATAAGAGATATTTCTGTTAATTCAATAATACCGGTAACCGAACTGAACCTGACAGGCAGGCAGGAGAGTGCAATAATCAGGGTCAGGAATAACGGTAATGCTGTATTAAATGGTGTAAAGCTCCATCTTCTTTTAAATGGTATTATTGCAGACAGTGTTGTTACCGGCACAATTCAGCCCTCATCAGTCTCAGATGTTGTAATGAAATTCACTCCCTCTCAGCCCGGAACATCTAATCTTGCAGTTGTTGCTGACCCGTTCTTTGCTATTGATGAAGTGTCAAAAAACAATAACCGGTTATTCAGAGAAATATCAGTAACCTCTTCACTTCCGGATCTGAGCATAAGCAATATCACTGTTCCTGAGATAGTTAAGGTAAACACGGGATATAATCTCAGGGCGACAGTAACCAATAACGGAAACACAGATATCACAACCCAGTTTACCGTTGCCTTTTTTGCCGGCGGCACTCAGGCAGGAACCAGAATCGTGAGCGGACTTGCAAAAAATCAGAGTCTGGTAATTGATATGCCTTTTGCTGTGAGTGATACCGGAAATCAACTGTTCAGGGTTGTTGCTGATGCATCAAACACCATAACTGAATCACTTGAAAACAATAATGAAAACGGTCTGATTAAATATGTAAGTCCGCTGCTGCCTAATCTCAGGTTCAGAGAAGAGGAGTTTATTATTACACCTGTTCTTCCTCAAATGGGTGACAGCGTTTATTTCAGTATTCCTGTAGTGAATAACGGAGAGCAGGCTTCTGCACCCACTCAGGTAAGATTTTCTGTGGCCGGTTCACAGTATACATCAGTTGTGAATGTTCCTGTAATCCAGCCGGGTGCGGATACTGTGATCTCTTCAGCCGTTCCATATATTGTTCCCGTCAGAGGCACTTTTAACGGCAGGGCAGAGGTAAATTTCAATAACTCTCAGCGTGAACTTACACTCTTTGACAATAACGCTTTGAGAACTTTTGTTAGCGGAACCGGATCAGATCTGGCAATAGACTCAGCCAGTCATATTATTGTAAGTAACCCGTATATCAAACCGGACGGTTCAGTTACCATAAGTGCGAAAGTGACGAACAAACTCAGCACGGCAGCAAGCGGTACCGTTGAGTTTTCGTTCATCAATACAAACGGGCAAAGGCAGGTTATAGGTAATGTACCCGTGAGCGTCCAGGGTGGTCAGCAGGCAATTACTGACTCAGTGTTATTCACTCTGCCGTTTACACCTGCAATACTTTCAGCAACAATAAAATCGGTACAGCCTCCTGATGTAAACACATTCAACAATGAGAGAAACCTTATAGCTGGAGATGTTGCTCCTGTAATAACACTTCCCGATACCCTGAGATTTGATGAAGACTCATCGTTAGTTATCAGTCTGGATAGTTTTGTCACTGATCCCGGAGATCCGGTTTCTGTACTTGCCTGGACTATAGCCCAGGGAGGAAATCTGACTTATGAAATTTCAGACCTGACCCGGGTACTCAGGATTTCTGCCCCTTCAAATTATTACGGTAAGCAAACTGTAAGATTTAATGTATTCGATAATTACTATACTACCACAAAATTTGTAACAGTTGATGTTAAACAGGTTATAGATTATCCCGCAGTGCCGGAGCTTGTTTCTCCTGCTGACGGAGTGAAAGGATTATTAAATCCTGTCAGTGTTGTCTGGAGAGACGGCATCAACACAGAAGTTTTCAGACTTCAGGCCTCAACCGATAGTCTGTTCAGTGCGGGAATGATTAAAGACACCCTGGCAGCTGATACAACATTCGTATTAAGTGATCTTCCCTTGTTCAGTACCATCTACTGGCGTGTAAGGGGAGAGAATGATGAGACCGCCGGGCAATGGAGTAATGTAAACAAATTCAAAACTCTCGGAAATCCCTATGCAAGCAATTTGTCAGAACCTGTTAATAACGGTATAAACCAGCGGCAGGATACCCTGCTTTTCCGATGGACTAAAGCAAGAGAAAGAATAGAAACGATTCAGAGGTATCAGTTCCAGCTTTCAACTGATTCACTTTTCAGCTCTTACAGAATCAACGATTCAACTCTTACCGATACCTTGTTCAGGGCTGAAAACCTCGGCTATCTTACGGGATATTTCTGGCGCGTGAGAGCCTCAAACGAAACGGGTTGGGGCGACTGGTCTCAGGTGTGGAGGTTTACCACCATAATTGAAAGACCGCTTACTCCTTTTCTTGTGAGTCCCGCTGATAACGGAACCGGAATCATCAATCCCGTTACAGCAGCATGGCGCGGAGCATTAAGAGCAGAGAAGTACCGGATACAGCTTGCTGATAACAGCGGATTTAATAATCCCGTTTTTGATGACGCTAACGTAACCGATACTGTAAAACAACTGCCTCATTTAAGTTCCTATACTCAGTATTACTGGAGAGTGAAATCGCTGAACGCCGGTGGTGAGAGTGACTGGAGCACGTCAAGAAGCTTCAGGACATTAGGCCTGCCCTTTACCACTGCACAGGTAACACCTCTTAACAACAGCCAGAATCTGCGGGCTGACAGCATCAGATTTGTCTGGAGAATGGCCGGAGAGCAGAATGACAGACCCGTGATGAAGCAGGTAAAAGTCAGGAGTTCAGCTCTGGATGAGGGTGCAGATTCAGGTGAAGGAACCGCTTATTATACTGAAGCCGAGGAAGCAGCAAAGACAACCGGCAGCAGAGTGCTGAAAGGATCATCTTTAACGGAAAGCATACTTGGGTACAACCTGCTCATCGTAACCGATACGTTAAACATGAATATACAGTACAATGACACGACACTGACAGATACCACCGTGGCTGTTACAGGATTCGCTAATCTGACTGATTATTACTGGAAGATCAGGGCTAAGAACCAGAATGGCTGGGGTGATTTCTCAGGCTGGTATAAGTTCACTACTATCATTGCCGCACCGGAGGTGCCTGTATTATCCAGCCCTGCAAATAACGCCTCGGGGTTACTGAATCCCGTGACTGCGGTATGGCGCGGAGCTCTGAGATCGGAAAAATACAGGATACAACTTTCTGATAACTCCGGATTTACAAATCTGATTCTTGATGACGGTAACGTCACAGATACCATGAAACAGCTTCCTCAGCTTAATATTCATACACAGTATTACTGGAGAGTGAAGGCAATTAACGCAGGCGGCGAAAGTAATTACTCTGAAGTGCGCAGCTTCCGGACTCTTGGTCTGCCGCTTACAGTAACCACCGTTCAGCCTGCACTAAACAGTGTGAATCAGCCTGTTGCCAATCTTAATTTTATCTGGAGAAAAGCAGGAGAACAGACACTCGCTGCTGTTAAAGGCGGAGGAAATAAAAAGCAGGCAATAACAGAAGACAGTGATGAAGAATCATCAGGCAGAAACGGATTGCGTATTGAAGAAACCGGATTAACCCTTACTTCAGGCTCAGTAACCGAGGGTGGTGAGAACATCCTCAGATACTGGCTGCAGGTTAAGACTGATACCGCATCAGGAGCATTCTTCTTTAACGACAGCACTCTTACAGATACGGTTAAAAATCTCTCGGGCCTGACTTACTTTACAGAGTATTACTGGAGAGTTAAGGCTCAGAACGAAACAGGCTGGGGAGAATACACCCAGTGGATTAAGTTCAGAACGATTATTGAAAGACCAGGTGTGTCAACTCTGGCTTCACCGCAGAATGATGCCAAAGGACTTATAAACCCTGTTACAACAGTATGGAACAGAAGCCTGAGAGCTGAGAGATACAGACTGCAGGTATCTGATAATGCAAACTTCACGACACTGATTGTTAATGACAGCACTATCACAGATACGAGTAAAACTCTGACAGCACTTACTAACTACACACAGTATTACTGGAGGGTGAAAGCTTACAACATCGGCGGTGAGAGTGACTGGAGTACAGTATTCAACTTTAAGACCCTCGGTAACCCCTATGCAAGTAATCTGATTGAGCCGGCTAACCAGTCAGTAAATCAGCCTGTAAACGGAGTGGTATTCAAATGGAGAAAGCCGGCAGAGAGAATTGAAGCAATACTTGGATATCACTATCAGTTATCTGCAGATTCACTCTTCGGAACAACTGTCGTGAATGACTCAACGCTTACAGATACAATCAGAACAGTTAACGGCCTGACTAACCTGACAACCTACTACTGGAGAGTAAGGGCAAAGAATCAGGCAGGCTGGGGTGACTGGAGCAGCAGGTGGTCACTTACTACAATAGTATCCGCTCCCGGGCAGGTGGTTCTTGTTTCACCAGCAAATAACGCAACAGATCAGTCTGTGAGACCTCGGTTCACGTGGAACAGAGTGCAGATTGCCGAAAGATACCGCTTTGAACTTGCTTCAGATCAGAACTTCCAGAATATTGTTGTTCTTGACACAATGGTAACTGATACGGCAAAGAATCTTACTGCAGATCTCAACTGGAAGACGAAGTACTACTGGAGAGTGAGAGCAGCAAACATCGGCGGTACAGGATCATATTCAACTATCTTCAGCTTCACGACACAGAAAGAGCCTGTGGCGGCACCGTCAAACCTTCAGGCAACCTGGCTGCTTAACGGAAGAGT
>JABWCA010000163.1 GCA_013359345.1 Ignavibacteriaceae bacterium | reverse complement strand
ATTTTGAATATATAATTTCAAATCTGTGTGAGCAAAAGGATGAGGAAGTTAATATGTGTATGGGGGGCTGTTATCTTGAAAAAGAGATGGAGAAAAAAGATAATGAAAAAGATGAAACTGCTTCATTCAAAGAAAATACACAGCTGACTTTGTACTGTGTTACTGCTCAAAGTGTAATTCTGATTGTAGATTGCACGAAAATCAATTTTCATGTTCATGATTCCACTGTCATTGATTTCACGCTGCCTGTTGTAACACCCCCGCCACGGGCATAATCTCCCTGAACGCTTAAATAATTAATCTATAATTCACAAAGTGAAAAAGGAGAACTATGCTCAGAAGAGCCATACTATTTTTAATATTTCTGTTTATGTGTTCTTCTCTGTTTAAGACTGCAGCGCAGGAATCAGACAGCGCCAAGGTCTACAGAATGGAAGAGATAAAAATTACAGGTAAAAAAATATTTCCCGGCACTATGACCATTCCGGCAGAAAAAGATGATATCGAGAAGCTGCTTAACGGAAACGGGGCGGCTTTTATCAGAAAAGGTGTTTATATAGCGCACGATATTTATATGGACGGATTTAAAAGGGCGGAGGTTAACATCCTCATTGATGGTGAAAGATATCACCCTGCCTGCCCCAACAGGATGGATGCTCCGCTTTCGAGGATTAATCCCTCAGACCTGGAATCTTTTGAAATTGTCAAAACCGGTAATGAACTTCAGTCATCAATTGCCGGTAGTATTAATCTTCAGCGGCGGAAACCGGGTGAAAATTTTATGTATGATGCCGGCTTTTATTACAATGCCGGTGCTGAAAACGCATTTGATTTTTACGGGGCTTTGGATAAAAATAAAAACCGTCTGTCCTTCAGAATTTCTCAAGGCTCACCATACAAAAACGGTGAAGATAAGTCATTTAAGGATTTGTACGGATATAAGGATAACTACCGTTATACACTTGGCGATGTTACTTACATGGCCGAATTCGGAAAACTGAATATTGGGGCGGGATTCTCTTACACTGAGAATGTTTCATTCCCCTATCTGCAGATGGATGAGATAAACAGCAAAGTTTTTAATGTTAACGCGGGCTATGATGATCTTAAATTTTATCTTAATTATACTGATCATAATATGGATAATTCACTAAGAGCATCGTATTCATCAATGAAAATGCAGTCTTTGGCAAAAAATCTGACAATCGGTATAAAGAATTCTTTCGCAGAGATTTTTGTGAGGAACTGGAAGATTGATAATAAGATTGAGATGCCCATGATGAACATGATCATTAATAATCCTGCAATTCCTGATATAACCCAGTATGAAGGAAATGTAACTCATAAGATGGAATATAAAGGAATACAGTTATCAGGCAAAGCAGGTTTATCATACTTCAGAGTCGGAAATGAGGAGAGGCTCAGTTTTTATTCACCTCTTTATTCAGATGTTAAATCTTCGCGGTTTTTTGTTAACCTGGGAGTTGCTGCAGGGTATCAGACAGTACTTGGCGGTAATATACTAACCGGTGTGCTTGCCGATGCTGCCTCTGCCAATCCTGAAATGGAAGCAATGTATATTGGTCTGAAGCGCGCCCCCGGGAAGCCGCTCTGGTCAGGTAACCCCAATCTCAGCCAACCCGTTAAGTATGCAGCAAGGGTTTTTGCTGCTGCGGCAAATACAAAAATTGAACTGTATTACTCATGGGTGTTCAATTATAACGGATTGACAAAAAGAAGCGCAGCAAATGTTTCTTATCTGACCTATGAAAACACTAATGCAGCAATTTATGGTATCAATCTTAACACATCAACAAAATATGTGGATGGTGATATCAGTTATACCATAGGTGAGAACACACTTACTAAGCAGCCGCTTGCCGAGATAGCACCTCTCACTGCTTTTATTAAATTGAAATCACCGGTCTATTCCGGATTCAGTGTCTATTTTGCCGGTTATTATAATGACGCTCAGATGAGAGTTGATCAATTGCTAAATGAAAGAGCCACCGGTTCATGGTACCGGCTTGATGCCGGAATGGGTTATACATATAATTCATTGTTAATTGCTGCCGAAGTAAGCAACCTTACGAATCAGAATTATACAAGACATCTCTCATTTACACGAGATCCATTTGCTTCAGGAGCCTCTGTATTTGAACCCGGAATGGCATTCAGATTAAGTATCCGCTATTCAGGGTCTGAGCTTTTCTGATTCTGAAAATTTACTTTCTCAGGAGCAGAGGGTAATGCTGTTGAGCTGATCTCCGGCTGATGGTAACAGATATTACACCAGCCGGGGATTATTATATGCATACCTCATTACGCTTAATCCCTCATTATTTCTTATCTTGAACACTGATTTTTAATAGTTCCTGTAAGGAAATATTTATTTACAATTACCACAAATCCAGATTAAAGAGAAGATGTTAGAAAAATTAATACCGAAGAAAATAAAAGGATTCAGGGATATAAATCCGTCGCTGAACAAGCTTAGATGGGATGTTTTAGGCAAGGCTAAAGAAGTTTACGAAAATTACGGTTACAAGCACTGGGATACCCCCGTTCTTGAGTACGCAGAATGCCTGGGTAAATATCTGCCCGATAAGGAAGCAGTTGATGAAGGCGTTTATTCTTTCAGAAACCCTGAGGAAGAACCCGTTTATAAAAATGACGGCAACGAGCTCAGGGATGAGAAAGATGAAGTGATAATGGATAAACACTTCGTTTCGATGCGTTATGACCTCACAGCACCTCTGGCAAGGGTTTATTCTGAGGAAGTTTTTCTTCAGTCGCTCAGAGGGCAGCTCAATTCCAAAAATGCTCCTCTGTTCAGGAGATATCAGTTCGGACCGGTTTACAGATTTGAGGCAAAACTACAGCCGGGAAGATTCAGGGAATTCTGGCAGCTTGATTTTGACACCGTCGGGTCACCCGATGTGTCTGTTGATGCAGAGTCCTGTCTGGTGCTCTCGGAGGCACTGGAAAGAATAGGGCTTGAAAGGGGCACTTACAGAGTAAAGATCAACAACAGAAAAATTCTTAAAGGGCTCCTTATCGGCCTTGGCATCACTAATGTTGATCAGGAAAACAATATCCTCAGAATTCTTGATAAGCTTGATAAAATAGGGCTGACCGGCATATTTGATGAGCTGGGCAAGGGGAGAAAGGATGAATCAGGAGCATTCATTCCCGGCTTGGGGCTTGATCACGATTTTATAACAGAACTGATGAGCAAGTTTGAAATTCTTTCAGGAATTGAGTACCGTGAACAGTCACTTGCAAAGCTTGAAAAGATCGGGATTAACAATGAAATATTCCTTGCCGGAATGCAGGAACTGAATAAGATAGATTCACTTCTGGCGGCACTCGGCTATAAGGAAGACAGAGTCGTTTTTGATTTTTCACTCGTGCGTGGTATGGAATATTACACGGGTCCCGTTTATGAGGTTGAATCACTTCTCAAGTATACTGATGCCAAGGGAGTTGAGCGGGGAATCGGGACAATTTGCGCAGGCGGAAGATATGACTCTCTGGTTGAAAGACTTATAGGGATTCAGGTTCCTGCTGCCGGTGCATCAATTGGTGTTGACCGCCTCTGTGAGCTTCTTGTACTGGCGGGAAGACAAAAAGAATTTAAGGATCAGACAGTGTTTATCACTGTGTTTGATGATGAGCTGATGCCCGAGTATCAGAAGATAGCAATGGAACTGAGAACGGCCGGATTGAAATCAGAAGTTTACTACGGAAGCCAGCGTTCACTGAAAAAGCAGCTCGGTTACGCCGATAAAAACGGATACCCGGTTGCGTTGCTGCTCGGAAGTGATGAACACGCCAGAGGCGAAGTTACGGTGAGAGATTTAAGACTTGGTGAGCAGATGTCGGGCGATATTACGGATAAGGAAGAGTGGAAAAAGAAGGCTCAGTTCCCGGTAAGGAGAGAAGAACTTCTTGCAACAGTTAAAAAGATGCTGGAACAGACGCAGATTTAACTGCACCGGACTGTTTTTACAGTCTGAAAAAGGTGCGGTTGTGAATGAGCGCCTGCATTAGTCCGGACCGGAAAACCGGTGCCGGCTTTTATCAATTGAAAATCTGACTCAGATATGGATAGTATAGTAATTTTAGACGGCAGATCACTTTCGGTGCAGGATATCCTCACCGTTTCAAAAGGGAAGGCAAAAGTTGATTTATCTGCAGAGGCAAAATCAAAAATTGCCTCTCTCAGAGAAGAGCTCGAAAAGATGATCTCCGATGATCCCGGCCTCAGAATTTACGGTATCAATGTTGGTGCCGGCAACCTTAAAGACACCCCGATTTCAGTTAAAGAAGCCGAAAAATACCAGATAAAATATCTCCTTTCACATAACTGCGGAACAGGTAAAGAGGTGCCGCTGGGAATTGTGAGGGCAATGATGGTTATAAGGCTCAATTCATTTGCGGCAGGAAAATCAGGGATCAAACCCGATACCTGTGAACTCATGACCGATATGCTTAACCACGGAGTCACTCCGGTTGTGCGTGAAGAAGGTTCTGTTGGTGCAAGCGGTGATCTTGTACCACTCTCAATGATTGCAGCAGTTCTTGCGGGTCTGGATGAAGCAGAAGCATATTACGGTGGTGTGAAATACGATGCTAAAACCGCGCTTAAAAAGGCGGGATTAAGACCCGTTGCACTTGGCTTCAAGGAGGCTATGGGGCTGACAAACGGCACCAATCTGATGAGCGGGTATATGTGCAGCGCAGCAGTTGACTCAGAAAAAATTTATATCCTCTCTAACATTGCAGCAGCGCTGAGTCTTGAGGCAATAAGAGGGGAAAAGGATGCTTTCTCAAAAGAGCTCTGTTCAATGAGACCGCATGAGGGTATTATTAAAACCGCGGAAATGATGAGGAAACTCATTAAAGGATCTCAGAGGATGTCGCGTGAAGCTCAGCAGATTGCATTTAAGGGGCAGACCCCTGATACGGTTCAGACCCGGGTTCAGGACAGATACTCTTTCCGCGCCGTTCCTCCCGTTCACGGATCGCTGTATGAGGCGGTGCAGGAGTTTAACAGGGTGCTTTCAGTTGAAGTTAACTCGGTCACTGATAATCCTTTATTTTTGCACGATGATGAGACGGGAGAACTGAGGGCATTCAGCGGATCGAATTTCCACGGGCAGCCGCTCGCCTCGGTAATTGATCATCTGAAGTCAAATCTTACTGCTGCGGGGCTTATCTCAGATAAAAGATCATTTTCCATGCTCAATAAATATCTGAGCTTCGGGCTGCCGTCAAGCCTTGCCTATGATCCCTCCAAAGGGGATACGGGACTCATGATTGCCCAGTATGCCGGTGCTGCAAGAGCAGCAGACTGCAGGGTGCTCTCAACACCTGCTTCAGTTACATCAATCACAACATCTGCCGGGCAGGAAGACTTTGTGTCAATGGGCTCAATAGGGGTGCTGCATCTCCGCAAGATTACCGAGAATCTTAAAACCATTATTGCAATTGAAGTGTTGTGTGCATACAGGGCCCTTGAAATGACCAATAATAATGAGTATCTTCCTGAAAACCTCACAGAGCTGGGGAAAGGAACAGGAAAAATATTCAGTTATCTCGCAGGGAAACTACATCAGTATAAGGGCGACTATTACGTTGCCAGTGATATTGAGCATCTCACAGAACTTTTGTTCTCTGATGAGTTCTTCAGATTCCTTTCGGATGAGCTGAATATAGGGCTGACTGTTAATAAAAATGTTGTCGAAAATTATTTGTAAGGCATGATAAGGTATAGCAAAAAATGCATGTAAGTTTTAATAAAGTATCCGGATCACCGAAACTGCTGACAGACTATCTGTATGATTTTGGTAAAGTAAAAAAATATTTCGGGAAAGGTGCAGTTCAGAAAGAACTTTATCCCGGATTTTTTGAAAACGTACTGAAAAGGTATACTGGACGAAGGCGTATATTAAAAGGTCTTTTCAGCGGTGACTACAGTTACGGTGCTCTCTCTGAAGCAACTGCGTGCAATATTGATCTGCTTGAAAAGGAAAACACCCTGATCGTGATCACGGGTCAGCAGCTCGGCATTGCCGGAGGCCCGTTATATACTTTTTATAAAATACTTTCTGCAATTAAACTCGCAGAAAGCCTTAAAGCCGGTTACCCTGATTACAACTTTGTCCCTGTTTTCTGGATGGCGGGTGATGATCATGATTTTGATGAGATCAGCAAAATTGTTTTCCAGGATAAAGAAAATAAAATCAGCGAAATTCTGTATGAGAATCCCTTCGGGGATGAAGACAGCGGAAACTCGGTTGGTTTCACCCCTGTGGGCCCTGCAATAACCGGTCTCCTTGATCAGCTTGAATCTTCATTACGGCCGACAGAATTCACTCCTGATGTAATGAAACTTCTCCGTGAATGTTATGCAGAGGGAAAGACATTCGGCTCCGCATTCCGTGAGATGATTTTCAGGCTGTTTGATAAATACGGTCTTCTTATACTGAATCCACAGAATGAGAATGTGAAACGGGAACTGATCCCCATATTCAGGGAGGAGATATTAAACTACCGGACACATACCGAACAGCTAATTAAAGTATCGGCAAAGCTTGAGGAAGAGTATCATGCCCAGGTGAAGATAAGGCCGGTTAATCTTTTTTATAATCATGAGAACCGGCGGCACGCTATTGAGCCCGACGAAGGTGAGGGGTTCAGGCTTAAGAAAAAGAAGGTGAGATTCACAAAAGAAGAACTTCTTCAGGAAGTTGAAAATAATCCCGCATTGTTCAGTCCCAATGTTGTTCTGCGCCCGGTTTGTCAGGATTATCTGATGCCGGTTGCATTTTACCTTGGGGGCCCGGCAGAGATTTCATACTTTGCACAGATTCAGCCTTTGTATGAGATATTCGGTGTGGAAGGATCTGTCCCTTATATGAGGAGCTCGGCAACAATAATTGAAAAAAACATTACAAATGTGCTTGAAAAATACAAGCTGAATCCCGTTGAGGCATTTCTTATGAAAGATGACATGGTTGAAAGCGTGATCAGAAGTCTTTCAGATATCGATATAGATAAAACTTTCAAAAAAGTGGCAGCATCGTGGGAATCGGATTTCAATGAGATCATCAGGCTTGTGAATGCTCTCGATAAAACACTTGAGGATCCGGCAGCTAAATCGCTTGGCAGAGCACTTTCATCGCTTGATGAACTGAAGCGAAGGATGGAATCGGCCCGCGATAAAAAACATGAGGTGGCAATTAATCAGATCAAAAAAGTTGTGACCGCTCTTTATCCTAATAACAATCTTCAGGAGCGTGAACTCAACTTTTTCTCTTTTGCAAATAAATACGGACTTTCGTTCCTTGATATGCTCTATGATAAACTGAGCGTGGGGAGAAACGAGCACCAGTTAATTATTCCTGACTAATTAAAACAGATCAAATACTGTATGCGGTTGTTCATATTGCTTTTTCTGATCGGCACACTTCTTCCCTTCAGGTCTGCTGATGCGCAGCGTTTCGGGAAGAAAGATTTACCCCCCGCGCTTACAAGGGATTCCCTGATAGAAAAATATTCTGAGTACGGCACCCTTGTATACCTGAAATGTGAGAATTCAGTTTTCCCTGACGATGTCAGGAATTTTGGCTACACATACAACGGTAAAAAGTATCCGGCAAGTCAGCATTATTCTGACAGTACGGTAGCAGTTTTCATCCCCAAATACTACAATGCCGGCAGAGATGTTGATATACTGGTGCACTTTCATGGCTGGTATAATAATGTTGATTCGGTACTGGTTCAGTTTGAACTGATTGAACAGTTATATGAATCAGAGAAAAATGCAATTCTGATTATCCCCGAAGTGGCTAAAAACGCCCCTGATTCTTACGGCGGCAAAATGGAGCGTAAAAACGGGTTTAAAAAACTGATCGGGGAAGTGCTTGATAGTCTTCAGGAGCGTGAATTAATTAAAAATGATAAACCCGGGGATATTATAATTTCGGGGCACAGCGGTGCGTACAGGGCTATATCTTATATACTCCTCTGGGGCGGACTTATTGATAACATTAAGGAACTGTACTTGTTTGACGGGATGTACGGACACCTTGAACGCTACACATACTGGCTTGATCATTATCCCGCAAAATTCATAAATGTCTATGCATCTGATACCGGAACCAGAAGTGAAACGGAACGAATGGTTGAAAACTTCTCCGCATGGGATTTTGACTATATTTACGCATTTAATGAAGAACTCACGCCTGATATCCTTGAGGATCACAGAATAATAATTATCTATACCAACCTGGCGCATGAAGAGCTGATTCATAAATCGCGGAATCTTTACAAGTTCCTGATGGCAAGCTGTTTTGATTAAGGCTGATTTCCATCAGGCTGATATTATGATACTTTTAATCCGCAGGGTTTGATGTTTTAATCTGCGGATCCGGATCGTTTGATTCCATTAAAGTGAGCCGCAATTTTTTTCCCGGGGTTATCCGCATTTTACAGGTTTTTACTGAATGCATGGTATTATAAAAAAGAGAAATCCTGCAATTGTTTTGCCCGTGTTTCAGGCTGTATACTCTTACTTCTCTTATTTATATTAGTTAATGAATCAATTTTATAACCGCCTGGAATACAGATGAAGATGCCTTCAATACATCCTGACAAGAATTTAAAACGGCTTGATTTTTTCCTCACCAAACTGCAGAGTATTGATTTTTATACTAAAGGGCTTTCCGGTCTTGAGATAGCAGGAATGATCAAGTGGTTCGAGTTGAGTTTTGAGCTGGCCCGGAAGGTGATGCAGGATTATCTTGCAGCAACCGGATACAAGGATATCAAAGGTCCCCGGCCTGTAATCATGCAGATGGGGAGGGATAACATTATCGATCCGTTCAGGTGGGAAGAGTTGTTAAATGCCCGCAATGAACTTACCCATTTATATGATGAAGAATTAAGCCTTTGGCACCATGATAAAATTCTCAGCGAATATCTGCCGTTACTGACTGAGTTCAGGGATATCATCAGAGTTAAATATGATAACTTATGAGCTGAACGAATTCGGACTGAGAGAAAAAGATATGAAATATCTTCTGACTCTGCTGGCTCAATATCCGAAACTGGTGAGGGCGGGGATTTTTGGGAGCAGGGCAACCGGCAGCCATGAAAGGGGGTCTGATGTTGATCTGGTTTTATACGGTGAAGGGCTGTCTCAGAGCGATGCATCATCGGTACATTTCAAACTTGAGAATGAAAGTCCCACCCTTCTTTTTTTTGATGTGCTGATATTTCACAAAATCAAAAACCGGGAGTTAAGGGAAAAGATTATGAAAGAGGAGAAGATAATTTATACACGCCATCCTTAATGCAACTCCGTTCTCATTCCCCGCAGAATCTTTTCATACTCTGCTCT
>JABWCA010000447.1 GCA_013359345.1 Ignavibacteriaceae bacterium | reverse complement strand
ACCGGTTGTTTTTTCTGCTATTTCATCCGCTATCGATTTTGGCACTTCCTGGTAGTGCGAGAACTGCATGCTGTATATAGCTCTACCCTGTGTCATAGATCTGAGGACCGTTGCGTAACCGAACATCTCTGAAAGCGGTACCTTTGATTTGATAACCTGCGCGTCTTTTCTCGCAGAAAATCCTTCTATCCTTCCTCTTCTTGAGTTCAGGTCACCCATGACATCACCAAGATACTCCTCGGGAGTGATAACCTCTACCGACATGATGGGCTCAAGCAGAACCGGTTTGGCTTTTCTTGCCCCGGCCTGGAATCCCATTGATCCGGCAACTTTGAATGAAATTTCGTCTGAGTCTACATCGTGATATGAACCATCATAAAGTTTTACTCTGATATCAACCATCGGGAAGCCGGCTACAACACCGTTTTTCATTGCTTCCTGAACTCCTGCCGATACTGCCGGTATGTATTCCTTGGGAACAACACCGCCGATAATACCATTAATGAATTCAAATCCTTTTCCGGGTTCTGACGGACCGACTTCAAGCCAAACGTGTCCGTATTTACCCCTGCCACCAGACTGCTTAACGAATTTACCTTCTGCAGTAACTGTCTGTGTAATTGTTTCTCTGTAAGCAACCTGTGGTTTACCCACGTTTGCTTCAACTTTAAATTCTCTTCTTAATCTGTCTACAATGATTTCGAGATGGAGCTCACCCATACCGTTAATGAGTGTCTGTCCTGTTTCCTCATCAACGTTAACTCTGAACGTCGGATCCTCATCAGAAAGCTTTGCAAGCGATTCTGAAAGTTTATCCTGGTCAGCTTTGGTTTTAGGCTCAATCGCAATCTGAATAACCGGTTCGGGGAACTGCATTCTTTCAAGCACCACGGGATCATCTTCTGAACAGAGCGTGTCACCGGTTCTGGTGTATTTAAGACCAACAGCAGCAGCAATATCACCTGCTCTCACTTCTGAGATTTCTTCTCTGTGGTTGGCGTGCATCTGAAGAAGACGGCCGATTCTTTCTTTCTTACCGCTTACAGAGTTGTAAATATATGATCCGGCTGAAAGTGTGCCTGCATAAACCCTGAAGAATGTAAGCTTGCCCACATAAGGATCATTCATGATCTTGAATGCAAGGGCAGTGAATTTTTCGGCATCTTCAACTTTTCTCTGAACGAGATCATTGATTCCGATATGATGAGCTTCAATTTCCGGGAAATCGGTCGGAGCGGGGAGAAAATCAACAATTGAATCCAGAAGTCTCTGAACGCCTTTGTTTTTGAATGATGCTCCGCAGAGTACGGGAATTATTTTATTTTCTATTGTAGCTTTTCTTAATACGCTTATAATCTCTTCGGCAGTGATTTCTTCTCCTTCGAGATATTTCATGAGCAGGGTATCGTCAACTTCAGAAACTGACTCAAGCATGAGAGTTCTGTATTTGGTTGCGATCTCAACCAGGTCATGAGGAACTTCAATCTCATCATATTCTTTTCCTAAAGTCTCATCATTATACATATGAGCTTTGAAAGAAATGAGATCAACTATACCGGCAAACATAT